>MHBF01000021.1:2577-9366 GCA_001803225.1 Lentisphaerae bacterium GWF2_44_16
GCGGCTTCAGAAAGACATTGATCTGCTGACCGAAGAAAATCTGATTGACAGAATACTGCATTTGGACAACCTTTATTTTCTTGAGGGCAACGGACTTTTCCAGGCCGACAGAATAACAATGGCAAATTCGCTCGAAGCCCGCGTTCCTCTTCTGAACAATGACCTCTATGATTTCGTGTCCGGTATCCCCGCCAACCTGAAAATGCGCAACGGCAGGCTCAAAGATATTTTGCGTCAGGCAATGCTTTCCGAACTTCCGCAGAGTATTCTCAATAAACCTAAAAAAGGCTTCGGCCCGCCCTCTTCCGCTTGGCTCAAAGGTACAGCCCTTGAACTCTTTTCGCGGGTTTTTGAAGAAAAAAAAATAAGAGAAATGAACATATTCAGAATGGAAAACATTAAGAAACTTCTTGACGAACACCTTAACTCGAAAGCAGACCACGGAAGATGTCTCTGGAATCTCTTGAGCTTTCAATTGTGGTACGAGAGATTTATATTGAACAGCGATATAAGCTATATACTGGAAAAATGACATTGACAGATAAGATACAGAAATATTCGAAAACGGAACGTAAAAAGTTTTACGAACAGCAACTGTTGCTCGAAATGCCACGAATGCTCTCCCGTCTCTGCCGTTGTCCACTCTCTGTCGCCAGCGGATCTTTCGATAGAGAATATTGGGCATGGGCCACAAAAGATTTTGCAAACTGTGACGAACAACGCACACTGCTACTCCTGGCATATTTATACAAAACAGAGTTCCCGGGAAATATCTATCATAAGGAAACGGCTGTCCTTCAGTGGTTCGAAGCATCTGTCGATTTCTGTATCAGGAACCAGAGCCGCCACGGAGCTTTTGACCATCTCTACAAAAATGAGGAAAGCTGGATGGCTACTGCATTTTTGCTTCTCGACATGTGCGAAGCATATAATCTTGTTTCAAATGAGATCAGTCCACAGCTTCTTGAGCGCTGGAAAGAATCCATGCTGAAAATGGGAGACTTCTTATCGCGCAACGATGAAAACCATGGATTCATAAGCAATCACCGTGCGGCGGGAGCGGCCGCGCTGCTGGGATTGTCAAGACTTCTGAATCAGGATAAATTCAGGCCGCGCGCAATGCATATAATGAAGGAAATCCATGAACACCAGTCCATGGAAGGCTGGTATGACGAATACGATGGTGCCGACCCCGGTTACCAGACCCTTGACACTCATTATCAGGCGCGTTTCTGTCTTTATGCACAGAATGGTCCGGACCACCTTGCATCTGTCGCAAAGTCCATCAAGTTCCTCTCATATTTCATCCATCCGGCTGGAAGCATCGGCGGTGACTATGGCAGCCGGGCATGTCCGCATTTTTTCCCGGGCGGCTTTGAATATTTTGCGGCAGACAATCCGCTAGCTGAAAAAATTGCATCTGTCTGCGTCGCAGGACTTGCCGCCGGAACTTCATGTGGTCTTGCCGATGCCGATCCAAGAAATGCCGCGCCGATGGCCACAAGCTATGTATATGCGCACCAGTCTATTTCCAGGAATACAAGCGCGATGCAGGAAGAAGTCCTTCTTCCATTTGAAAAGGAAGGAATATTCTCATTCCCCGATGCCGGATTCGCCGCTATTTCCAATTCCCGGTATTACAGCATATTCGGAGCATCGAAAGGCGGAGTGATAAAGATTTTCGATAAAGCTTCCGGAAAACTCATTTTTTCAAGTTGTGCTTATGCAGGAAAAATGCGGGACGGAAAATTCCTCACGACCTTGCTTTATTCCAGAAAACCATCCTTTGAGGTCGAAGAAGGTTCTGACAAAAACAACTTTTCAATGTCGGTCCATGCCCCGTTTTTCTTTTTCAAAAACAGGAGACTGATGGGAACTCTCGGTATGATCGCCTTCAGGCTTTTCAGTATAAGCGTCGGGCGGTTCAGAGCTCTTAGTGACTTTGTCCGTAAGTATCTTATAATAGGAATTTTCCTCAAGGCGAGAATAAAGGCCCCGGCAGCGCTCAACCGCAAATTTGAATTCTCCGGTTCTGGTTTTACGATTGAAGATGCTTTGACTTTTGAAAACGGATCGAACTCCATCGAACAGCTTTCGGAATACGGGCATTTTTCCGCCGTATACATGGCTTCCGCAAATTATTTCAGGAAACAGGACCTTGAGAGCACATTCAACGGTAAAGAAATAGCATTCACTGCAAATGAACGAAAAAAAGGCTTTGTTAAATTGTGTAGAAAAATCAATATTGCTGGAGAAAATATTCAGTCTTGATATAGATTACCTTGTATTTTTTATAAAATTCAAAGACAATAAAGGACTTCCATATATCAATGAAAACCGCAATAATAAATCCCCCGTCGTCGACAGAAGAAAATTATGGAGCAATGGCGTCTCTTGCCCCGATATTACCCCAGCTGGGAATATCTTTTCTCGGCGGATATCTAAAAAAACACGGATATGATGTTAATGCTTATGATTTGCAAGGCGCTTGCAAAGCAAAAGCCATAGAGACATGCATGGCTTATGATATTGTAGGATTTTCATGTTATATAACTAACTATAAGGCAGTTATAGTACTGGCAACCGAACTGAAACAAATGAAGCCGGAGATTATAATAATCGCAGGCGGTCCTCATGTTACTCTGAATCCGGAGGCCTTTAAAAATACAGAAATAGATTATCTGATCTGTGGAGATGGAGAAATTCCTCTCGCCGAGTTATTGAAACACTTGGAAAAAGAAGAGAAACCGCCTCATATTAGAGGCGTCATTTTGCTTTCTGATGACAACATTTTTGCAGCAGAGAAAGCGGAAGTAATCACGGATCTTGATCGGATCGGACCTCCCGATACAAGTTTCTTTGATTTTGAAATGTACCGTCCCCCACCGCATGTTTTAGGCAAAAAAGTCATACATACAATGACATCGCGGGGATGTCCGTTTTCATGCTCGTTTTGTGCCGCCGCTGAGGTAATGGGTCGCAAAATGCGTTATAGAAGCATTGATTCCGTCGTTTCCGAATTGAAGATTTACAAAACCAATGGATTTAACTCAATAATGTTCTATGATGATATTTTCACTCTTCATAAAGGCAGAGTAAAAGAACTTTGCCAGAAAATAATTAAAGAAAAAATTGATATCAAGTGGAATTGCTGGTCGAGGACTAATACATGCCAGGATATTGAGATGCTTAAAATCATGAAAGAAGCTGGCTGTTACTTGTTGGTTTTCGGCTGTGAATCCATCCATGATAAAACTTTGAAACTATTGAGAAAGGGACTTACCTGTGATGATCACAGAAAAGCTTTGGACTTGACAAATGAGGTAGGAATAGATACGTATGCGTCATTTATGATTGGCCTTCCCGGAGAAAACATCGACGATATACGGGCATCAATAGACTTTGCAGCCAAATCAAGTCTCCTGTTTGCTACGTTTACGATATTTGAGCCTTTCCAAGGGACGCCCGTATATGACATATGCAAAGAAACTGGCAGATGGGAAAAATCTGATGTAGAAGGTGATTCCAACGCAATACTTGCAGATCAGGAACTGGTATGGATTCCCAATGGGATGAAGCGTAGTGAAGTAGTAGCATTAAGTACAAAAGCCTTCAGGGATTTCTATTTTTATCCGCCTAGAACGCTAAAAATTGTATTTCAACATCTTCCCAAACTGCCATTGGAAAGATCGTTCAGGTTCATTAAGGGGGGCGCAGATTATTTTATAAAAAGCATAAGACGTAAAAAATCCACATCAAATACGCATTTTTGAAAAGGTTAATAAGAATTGCTGAAAGTGAGTTGAACCGGAATGTTTCAAATTAAATTCCAATACTTGTTCACCATATTGAAACGGCACTATTTTATTATTGCTACACTGATTCTAATCATGTTGTCTAGGATGGCTTTATTATCTTATAGCGATGAAATAGTCTTATTGAACCAAGACTGCAATTTGCGGCATTTTACACTGCTTTTCTGGAATAATGACATACCTCTGATTGATGATAATCTTGCCGGGGAAAATGCCAGATACATGGGGTTTTCGCAACTCTATTTTGCAATTCCACTCCTATGCTATAAGATAGGGATTCCTCTTTTTGTTTTCGAATGGTCCCATATCCTTTTCGATATTCCATCGCTTCTGGTGGGACTCTATACATTGTCATATGTAATGACCCGTAAAACCGCAATGTCCGTTTTCGCGAGTTTCTTTACGTTTTACTGTCTCTCCGACCTCTGGAGCGGATTCGGTTATCCGCTGGAAATGAAAAATATTCTGTATTACAGCGATTTTGCACTTGTCCCGATAAGTTTCTTTCTCGCTGTTCTTTGTTCTGGGAGAATTGTTTTATCAGGAGCGTTTGCCGCATTGACTGTACTTTTTCATCCGACTCTCGGCGTCAACTGCTGCATCCTGCTTTTTATGCGAACTGCTTTGGGCTGCCTGTATTACAAGGAGGAGAAGTTAAAAGCAATAATATCACTGGGAATCGCCGGGACAGCCTGTTTGATCGCCGCATTTTTTGTATCGTGGTCGTTTTCTCCAGAACATATCGATCCGGAAATACGCAATATACTGATAGCATCCTATGGACACCTAATCCCACAAATAAACGGACGTTTCTTTTATCGATTGGCATTTTTAGTATTGCTTGTTCTTGCAGGCATTGTGATGTTCAGAAGGAAAATAAATTTTATCCAGAATGCTCCGGAAAGTACCTTCCTGACGACCAAGTCCCTTCTTGCCGCAAGCATCATCCAGCCGATTGGCGTTTACGCTTTTACGATCGTATTTCTTCCGACAATATACATAATGCTTTCACCGTCACGCTTCTGGATGCTTCCATTGATATTCGTTTCCGTTTTTATCGGGCAGGCAGTTTATAAACTTATTGAAAAAATGGGAACCCTCCCTATACTGGCCTTCCTTTCTTTGTCCTTATGGAGTATAAAAATTCCGCCCTGTTATATTTTCCTAAAATACAGCCAATATTTTTGCTTTGCCATTCTGCTGGGAATTGCGCTTCACTCCTTGAACAAGGAGAAGTTGTTTGCGTTCTATTACAACTTCCGCAATAAGAAACTTTCACATTATGATCTCCTGCTGCTAGGCGGCGGACTTTTGCTGGCAGACCTTGCTGTTTACTACTGGAGACAGGCACATTATTTTGCAGTAATAGCAGCACTCCTTCTAGCGGAGCACCTGATATATGAATGGTTCAACTCAGACTTTTTCATGAAATCGGCAAGAGCTTTGGCTATAATGCTTCTTTTCGTCATGATCGGACTTAACTCGTTTGTCGTCTTGAATAATCCAATGTTGGAAATAAAACATTATGAATATGATATATGCAAGCAGATTAATGAAAAGCTGCCGGAGAACGCCATCCTTGCGCCATATCGCTCGACCGTGTTTTCCAGTAACCCGCTTTTAAACTATTACCCCTGCGCCTTGAGGACTTATTCCAGGCGCGGCGCAATCTATTACTGGCAAATCGGCTATAATGCATTCTTCAATTCTAAAATGCGCTATGATATAGAAGACCGTTGTTTTAAGGCAGCAGGTGTTGATGTCTTCGGTACTCTTATCGGAAAAAGCAGAAAATTACGAAAAGAGAATATTCTCGGATACTATTTCGGAAGCGAAAATGAAAGTGATTTAACCCATTCAGAAAATGTCAGAGATATATTACTCTCATCCATGTCAGAGTTTAAAAATAAAATAAAGAACATGTCTCTAGATGAATTCATGAACTATGCCTCGAAAATAAAGGTTACTCACTTGATTATCCCTTATGATGCCGGAAAACTTCCACCTGATATCAAGCCTCTCTGCATGAACAAATATTTCTACGTAATAGAAGTCTGTAGGAGCACAGGTGTAGGGGTACAGGACATTGAGAACAGAGACAGTAACTAATATTTATTATAAATTTTTAAAATACTTTTCCTGGAGTTGATATTAAACTGAGCCGCTGGAGTGTAGGGGGTTTTTGCAAAAAAGCCAAGAAAAGACAGAGCAAGACTGCTTGAACTTAAATTGAGGCTGGGAAATGGTGGGCGTAATTGGGCTCGAACCAACGACCTTCACGATGTCAACGTGACGCTCTAGCCAACTGAGCTATACGCCCCTTTGAAAAACAGAAAATTGAATCTATAATCAATCCGCGGAAATACAAATCAAATAGCAAGAGGATTCTTATTTTTTATTCCCAAGAATTTCGGACATAACTGTATGGAAGCCTTTACCCTTGTTCATGGAATCAGCAACGTCGTCTACAAAATCCTGAGTGGTTTCTTTAGGCTGGCTGTTATAAAAAATGAAAACCTGGCTTCCCGCTTTTATTTCATCGCCGTCATTCAACTCTACGGCTTCATCTTCCATTTTTGCGCCGTTAAGATAAGTGCCGTTTTTTGAACCCAAGTCTATAAGAAGAACCTTGTCGTTTTCATCTTTTTCAATGCCAAAATGCTCCCTGCTGATCAACGCGTCCATCTTCATCTGAAAATCGGTCTTTTCCTCTCTTCCGAAAATAGCCATTCTGTCTTCGGGAAGTTTGAACGTTTTCCGCTTTCCGTTTTCAACATACTGAACAATGGGCATTATCATCTCCATGCTGTTCCTGTATTATAGAATACAAACCCCGAACAGGCAATAGCTTTTGACAAAAAAAAACGGACTCTGTTGAAAATGAAAATTGAAAAAGTAAACGCACCCCCCTCCAAACATCCAAGAGCATTTAGTCTGACAAAAAGGGTGGGGTGCAATAAACCTGACAAAGCAC
>MHBF01000022.1 GCA_001803225.1 Lentisphaerae bacterium GWF2_44_16
CACTAATCTTTTTGATTCTTTGCAACCACGCACCCAAGTTGGCCGGATGATATTAGCCAAAGATATCCTTTATGGCGACGATCAAACACCAAAAAACACCCAAAGCAGAGAGGACTCACTACTTCAATGGGCAAGCAAAGACGGCGACTCGTTAAGCAAAATTCAAAAAACATTTGAGGGCATTGCAACATTTGAGCAAAATACCCTTACTTCATTTAGCAAACGATCTTTTTCGTACCAGCGCTTTTTAGACGCATGTACCCAAATCTTGCCACCACATGGAAGCACAATTGCACATTTAGTAGGTACCGGATGTCACTATACATGGGAAGGTATAAAGCTTTCTAAGAAAAAAGTAGGCTCTTTACTTAATCCTCACCTCCCCGAAATAGCCGTTAAATCCTGGAATTATGGAAAAACTGTCTTTGATGAATCCTATAAATCAACAAGCCGCGCGATACAAAAACTCGATGACACAGTCAGTGAAAAAACGGAAAAAACAGATCAAAATAAAAAGAGTCTACAAAAAGCAGAAAAAATCAACGGTGCAATATATTGGGGCTTACGCCTCACGCCTGCAGTTCTCTCTCTATACCTTGCAAACACGCTTTTTCAAGAGGGCAGAAAAACATGGGCTGCTAGCTCCAGTCCAAGCAACTTTGCCTATAATGCCGCCTATCAAATGATAACCCTTGACGCAATTCCTTCGTTTTTAGATCGTCTCCGCGCACCTCTCAGGCTAACAGCGCACAGCCGATACATCTATGAAGGCGCATCAACTGTTACCGAGAATACTTACGAACCGCGCACCTTTGCTGATCAGATAACCCGCGCGTACCTCTGGCTTTCCCGCGGAAAAAGCATTATTACACAAACTCCAACTTCAAAAACATACACCTATACCCCTTCTTTAGTAAAAGGCGCCCTATCGTTTATGGGAGGTTCAGCTATGGGAGCAGCAAGCATGGCAACTCTTGGCCTAGCTAGTGCTATTGGAGCTTTTGAGACCGTTCGTTTTATTCATACATGGGCAGAAGGAAACGATGTTTGGGATGGTAAAAAAACCGTTATGGTCGAAGACATGCAGCGCGATTTACAAGCTGCTGCCACATTTACGCAAGACGTAAAAACATTAGTTCATGATCTGCAAAATGCAATCGATAGCATACAGGAAAAAGCATCTCGAATCCTACCCCCGGTAGAGCAAACAGAACAAATAACTACTCCGTTTTTGCAAGAACATCTAGACGAAATCAACAAAATTCTCGGCTATCACCCATTCCACAACATCGGAAATATAGCCAACAGCAAAAACGAAGTGGAAATTATCTCCGCATTTCAAAGCGCACAACACTGGCTGCCCTCTCTTATGTACCATCTCGGTGTTATTGATGCGCACTTAGCAAAAGCAAAGCTTGTAGGTAAGGTTTTAGAAGAAAATCGTAAGGAATTTATCAAAAATATGGAAGACAACCCCGTTGCGGCAGAGAAGTCACTTAAGGCGATACCATATATCGCACAATTAAAAGAATACAAAACAAAAGTGCCAGAAACACAGCATCAAGACGTACAACGCTTACTTGATGAACTCTGTACACCCAATACAGGAATCATTACCACCTTCAAAGCGCCAACGCCTGAAGAAATACTCAATAATCCGGTTAAATCAAAACAAATAGCACTAGTAAAGAGCTTGCAAAAAGGCCATTGGGCAGATGCCGTAGAAATATTTAAACGTATCTCTGTGTTAAATCAATACAAGCACCAAAAAGACTTACAGATATTAATTGATAAGTTTATCGCATCGGCCCCAGAAGAAATGCAGTCCTCAATGATAACTTTCTTAGACCAAACAAGAGCCAAAGCGGAACAACCGCAGAAGAGCAGGCAAAAAGCAGTAGCTGAATGTCTAGAGAAAGAAGATTTCACCGGTGCTGAGAGGATCTTGAAAGAAATCATTGTAATAGATGCATGCGTAGAACTCTTACAGGGTTACAAAAACAAATCTCCCGAGCTAGAAAAACTCATTAACGAATTAGAAGAATTTATCTCAAAACAACCGCTAGATCAAAAAAAGCTCGAATTATTTAACTGGGTGATTGATGACATTATCAAAGAATTGGGAACAAATTCAAACACCTCAATTTTGAAACAAATAAAAAAAATACGTCCGCTTTTTGTACGACCGCCCAAATAAAACAATCCAAAGTAGCTTAAACAAAATCTGCACACGCGATATTCTTCTACTAGGCTGACAAGTTAAGAAGGAGGGAAAGATATGAAAAAAAATAACATGATTCGCGTACAAGGTGCTCGCGAACATAACCTAAAAAACATCTCTGTTAGCCTCCCGAAAGATTCGCTGACGGTCATTACCGGACCATCAGGATCAGGCAAAAGCTCTCTTGCCTTTGATGTGTTACATGCAGAAGGCCAGCGACGCTATCTTGAATCCCTTTCATCATATGCACGCCAATTTCTGGGCATGCCGCAAAAACCTGACTGCGACTCGATCGAAGGGCTATGCCCTGCGATTGCAATTGATCAAAAAACTGTCGGCTCCAACCCGCGTTCAACCGTAGGCACCATCACCGAAGTCTCCGATTATCTTCGCATCCTTTTTGCCCGTATCGGCATTTTATCCTGCCCTAATTGCGGACAAAAAGTACAACCAACATCGCCCCAAGAAATTATTCGACAAATTTTAGAACAACATCACGGTAAAATCATCGGTATCTACGCACCCCTAGTAGAACGGCGCAAAGGAACCTTTGTTAAAGAATTAGCCGATTGGATCGAAAAAGGTGCCGTTACGTTTGTAATTGATGGCCAAACCCATCGCTTGCGCACGACTCACAATATCATCCAACTCAACCTAAAAAAAACCGTTCCCCATACCATCAGCGCACACATCGATACCATCGAAGTACTGCCTAGCAACCCTGATGAGCGCGCACGTTTGGGCGAAGCAATTGAAAAAAGCTGTCAATTATCAGGCGGTTCATGTCGCATACGCATTGGAGACGAAGAACAGCTCTTTTCTACAGCACAAGGCTGTACCACCTGCGGAATCTCGTTCCCTGATCTTGAACCCCGGCACTTTTCATTTAATTCCCCTCTTGGTGCGTGTCCCGCATGCCATGGGCTTGGTGTTACCCTACCGCACGAGGCATTTTTTGGCGCCGTAAGCATGACCTGTTCAACCTGCTCCGGTCGCCGCCTCAACGATTTAGCGCTTTCTGTAACTATCGGAGATAAAAACATCTTCGAGTTAGGTGAGTACGCCATATCCGAGCTACAAAAATTTTTTCAGGCACTCCATCTTACCCAGATAGAACGGCATATTGCCGAACGACTTATTGCTGAAATTACCCACCGCTTAAGCTTTCTTGTCGACGTTGGACTGGGATACCTTTCGATTAACCGTGATGCTCGATCTCTTTCTGGCGGCGAAGGGCAACGAATCCGACTTGCACGGCAGCTTGGCTCTGCTTTGAGCGGTATTTTGTATCTCTTGGACGAACCGAGCATCGGACTCCATCAACGTGATAACGACCGCCTCATTGCTACACTTAAAAAATTACGCGACCAAGGCAACACAGTTATCGTTGTTGAACACGACTTTGACACCATGAAAAACGCTGATTTTATCATAGATATGGGTCCTGCTGCGGGTATTCACGGCGGCTCAATCGTTGCAACCGGAACACCAGAAGAAATCAAACAAAATCCACACTCACTTACGGGACAATACCTTGCTGAAATTAGAAGTATTCCGCTTCCACCACGCCGCAGAACGCCACAAGGCTTTTTACAAGTAACCCATGCTCAAGCCAATAATCTACATGACGTTACCGTCTCGATACCGCTCGGCCTTCTATGTACAATTTCTGGCGTCTCTGGCTCAGGAAAAAGTTCGCTTGTAATGGATGAAATCGTTCCAGAACTTTCAATGCAGCTTAAAACCCAAAGCTGGAAACCACATAATGCAGAAATCACCGGGGCAGAAAACTTATTCTCTATGGTCATTATCGACCAGAGCCCTATCGGAAGAACCCCCCGATCAAATCCTGCAACGTATGTTGGCTTTTTTGATGAAATCAGAAACCTTTTTGCACAACTACCCGAAAGTGTTGCGCGCGGCTATCGATCTGGAAGGTTCAGCTTTAACGTCAAAGAAGGCCGCTGCCAAGAATGTAATGGTGAAGGAACCAAAACAATCGCCATGCACTTTTTGCCTGATGTGACCGTAGAATGTCGCAGCTGCCAAGGAAAGCGATTCAATCGTCAGACACTTGAGATAACCTATCGGGGCAAAAACATAGCAGACATCCTTGATATGACTATTTTTGAGGCACAGGAATTTTTCAAGCACCACCGAACCATCAATAAACGCTTACAACTTCTTTGTGACGTCGGTCTTGATTATCTCAAACTCGGTCAACCGGCAACAACCCTATCAGGCGGTGAAGCGCAACGAATCAAACTTGTTAACGAACTTGCCAAGCGGGGAAACAAAACTCTCTATGTCCTTGACGAACCGACAACAGGACTGCATGCCTGCGACATCGAAAAGCTCTTACAAGTCTTCGATCGCCTCATTGAGAAAGGCAATTCACTACTTGTCATCGAACACAACCTGGACGTTTTAAAATATTCAGATTACATTATAGATATGGGGCCTGAGGGTGGCGATCAAGGCGGTTTTATTATCGCAACTGGCACACCCGAGCATGTCGCACAAAGCGGTGCCAGCTATACGGGAACCTATCTAAAACCGTTGATAAAAAAAGAAAAATAAGTGGGGGAAGGCAATCATGAATCGTATTTTTGTATGTACTTTTTTCTCAGTCTTGTGCCATACACTCTGTATACATGCACGCGTTTCTGAACCAATACACGATCAATCAGCCTACGAAGACTATCAAATCCAAAAGCTGGTATCAACAGTCAAGGATATGCCGGAAGAAAAAACATACGCCAAGGGCCAAACCCCAAATTCATACGACACACTTGAAGTAGTACCCCCAAGCCAAGAAAAAATAGAGAACATCAAGCATAGATGCAAACGGCGCAAACAACTCTTTACCCTGGTGCGAACAGGCACGCTTTTGGGCGGCGTTGGTTTTATTGCCTGGAAGTTACTGCACAAAAAAAAACCTGCGCAAAATATTTCTGAGGAAGACTTACACCAGATAACCCAACGAATCAGCACACTCGAACAACAAATAAGTCAGGCAGCAACACCGCCTTTTCAATCATCTCGGCATTGGCTCCTCCAAGAAGCTCAACAAATTGGCACCCATACAGGTAGCCTTATCCTCGACGGGCTTATTGGTGCACTGGTTGTTGATGCAATCACCGGAAGCATAACCAACACGGTAACACGACAAATACCACTTAGAGAGCTGCTCGCGCGCAAACCATCACTCGAATGGTTCCTCCAAAGCCACACCAATTACCAGATTAACTGCAATAGCTTTTCTCATGTCCTCAAAGAACTCGCCTTTACCCAGGATCAGGATCTTATCCGATATTATCTGTGGTACCACGCCCAAGAATTTATGCATGATCTTGAACAAATTCTAGGATTTCTTGAATTTGAACTTACCCAACCGCACACCAAGCAACAAAAAAATCGCATACAGCTTCACATGCAAACCATTAAAAGAACAAGCCATTCGTTATGCGAAAAATTAAATTCATTCCTTGGGCGCACTGAGATCACCACACAGCTCACCACGCCGATACAAGAAAATCTTTCGTACATACAAAACACCATAGAAGAAGTTCGTGCAACAAACACCAGATCTAACATGTTTTTTACGGCAATCTAAGCATTATCTTCAATGGCCTTGCCAGAAACCCCAACAAAAAAACTTTTCAAAAATAAAATTATATATATACTAAGATAAAATAAAATCATTGGTATCTATCCAGATAAAAAATAAAAAGCACGCGGAGCTCTCAATATGAAAACAACAAAAAAAGCCTTAATCTTCATTTTTGTGGCATTTCTTCTTGGCATCAGCCCATTGTCCGCCAGCAAGGAAAAATACTGTGCATTTCAGCCACAAATTGAACAATTACAAAAAATCCATAAAGACATAAGAACGGCGAACAAGGCAAATACTCTTACTAGCGACTCTCTCTTAGCACAAATAAACGAGCTTAAGACAATCATTTCCAAAGTAGGCATTTACTTGTCTCACGCAGAAAAAAACGCGCTAGAGAAAACCATCGCTCTAGCCCAAAATAGCTGCAACGCAGCCAAATCAAAATGGTCGCGGCTTTGGCATCTGGCCAAAGAAGCCGATTTTTCCCGACTAAACACCGCTGCAACGAACTTACAAAAGAATATTAAAAAACTAACGAAGAAACTCACCACACTCACAGCTACATACGCAGAAAGCATGGCTCAAACAAAAAAGCTCATAAACGAAGCAAGGGAAAAACAGGCTGAAATACAAAGTTTCTTAGATAAACA
>MHBF01000023.1 GCA_001803225.1 Lentisphaerae bacterium GWF2_44_16
TCATATTCGGCATTGGAAATTATAAAGTGTCAGAACAACTTTTGCGACATTAACAATATTTTGCACAGCATTAAATATTACCGCGTAATTCAGGTTGAACCGGACTTCCATCTTTTGAATCTTTCATCCGTCAAAAAGCGTTATCAGCCTTCAGATTCTCAGTAAGCTCTTCATTGACTGGCGCATGGAATGGCATATAGTAGCTAAGAAAGTTGAGGCTTATGATGGTTATAATGTATTAGGTATTGATTTCGGAAAAATATTCGGAGATTAACCGCTAAGAAGAGGAAACCCAAATGTCTTATAGAAAGTTTTTTATCGCTGGAGTCCTGCTTTACACTATAATAAATTTGACTGGTTGCCTTACCTTTCATGATATTGTTACGAAAGATACGCCGAATACTCTTGCTGAATATTTGAAATTACGGAAGAATTATTGGTACGTCTTAGACAAGGACGGATTTCCTGTTCTGTTTTATAATGATTATCAGGATTATACGCTTATTATCAAAGCAAAACATGATACTAAAACAAATATATTATATGAAAGAAAATCTTTAATCCAACCCTTTGACTTATCTGCTAAGAATATTAAACTTCCTCCGGAATGCAAGGGAACTTGCGTTCATTTCCTCTATAAAGGCAAAAAGGCCCTCTTCTTTGACCTTGATAAGTTTTGTTACGAAAACGGTGATTTTGGGGAATTTATCATCAATGATAGTTCAGAAGGCTATATTTATGCAAATTTAAGGAAATCTTTTGAAAGTTATTTTTTGGAACCTAATATCCTGAGAGGCATTGAATACTACCGTGTAATCCAGGCTGAACCGGACTTCCGTCTTTTGGACCTCCCATCCGTCAAAAAGCTCTATCAGTCCTCCGATGCTCAGTAAATTTCCCTCTTGACTGATGTATGGAGTGGAGTATAATATCTAATAGAGTATGGGACTACCAAGATATGAATGTATTAACTATTGATATGAAATTTTTCCTACCTGAAACTCATACAATAGATTGTGCTGATTAATTTGAACTTAAGGATTGAATATAATGTTTAAATTTTTCTTCTTCTTTTTCTTATGCCTTGTATTAACAGGATGCCTTACGTTTGATTCTCATTTGATGAGGTCAGGATCTTCTCCTGAAATGTTAGCGACTCATTTGGAAATGAAAAAAAATTGCTGGTACATTTTAGAGGTAGATAAATATCCTGTTCTATTTTATAATGATTTTCAGGATTATACTGTCATAATAAAATGCCGTGGAAATTATAACATTTACAGCAGAACTTCCCTTGACGACGATTTCAGGAAGAACCTTTCCGAAAGTTCTCCTTCAGAAAAATGCCATGGCAAATTCCGCTATTTTGAGTATAACGGAAAACAGGCATTCTATTTTGACCTTGACACTTTTGTCAGGGAAAATCCGGGATTTTATGCTTTTATGCTCAATGACGGAATAAGCGGTTTTTCATATTGCCTAGACAGATATTTCAAAAATGAAATCTCTGATATCACTAAAACATATCTTCCAGCTTCACAAAAGGCTTTTACAATTAAATCAGAAAAATCTGATGGCAAATTCCGCTATTTTGAGTATAACGGAAAACAGGCATTCTATTTTGACCTTGACACTTTTGTCAGGGAAAATCCGGGATTTTATGCTTTTATGCTCAATGACGGAATAAGCGGTTTTTCATATTGCCTAGACAGATATTTCAAAAATGAAATCTCTGATATCACTAAAACATATCTTCCAGCTTCACAAAAGGCTTTTACAATTAAATCAGAAAAATCTGATTACAGCCTTTTCCCCTTCTCGGCAGAAGATAAGTAAAAATTTTAAATACCAACATTTACTATTGACTGGCAGATGGAGTGGCATATAGTAGCTAAAAAAGTTTACCCTTATAAAGGTGATAATATATTAGGTATTGATTTTGGTACATTGTTCGGAGATCCAAAACCAAGCGAAGAGGAATAAAATGTTTTATAAAAAAATCTTGATAACGGGCATCGTATCCTGTATTTTATTGAGTTTGACTGGCTGTCTTACCTTTTATAATATTGTTACGAAAGATACTCCGAATACGCTTGCCCAATATTTGAAATTGCGGAAAAACTACTGGTATGTCCTAGACAAGGAGGACTATCCTGTTCTTTTCTATAACGATTTTCAGGATTATACCCTTATCATTAAAGCACGATATGATCTTGAAACAAATATGGTCTATAAGAGAAAATCCTTGGATCAGTGTTTCAGTTTGGAAGATAAAAGCATCAAGCTTCCACCGGAATGTAAAGGCCTTTACACCCACTTCATATATGAAGGTAAAAAAGCGCTATTTTTCGACCTTGATGCTTTCTGTTATGAGCATTGCGTTTTTTATGAGTTTATTATCAATGATGGCAAGCGCGGTTACATTTATTCCAAACTCTCAAAGTCCTTTAGCAGATACATCTGGGAATTTAATATTCTATATGGTATTCAATATTACCAAATACTCCAGGCAGAACCGGATTTTCACCTGCTGGATTTATCTTCGGTTAAGAAAAAATGACTTTCGCTTAATAGAGCATGGGACTACCAAGATATGAATGTATTCCTATGCTTTTTTCCGTACAATCAGATCTTTGGGAAAGGCAAGGCTGAAAGTGCAGCCGGAGGAAGGCGTATTGTTTTTTACAGTTACTTCTCCGTTGTGGGTTTCCATGATACATTTTACTATGGAGAGGCTAAGGCCGTGGCCTCGGCCGTGATGGCTTACATCCTCAATGCCGAATTCGTCGAAGAGCGTGGGAAGTCTTCCCGGCGCTATGCCTGTACCGGAATCCTTAACGCTGATAAGGAAGCGTCCCGTAGCTTCCTCTATTGAACTTTCTATGGAAACTGAAGCTTTTTCAGGGGAATATTTGAAAGCGTTGTCAAGCACATAAAGTATGGCTGTTTCAATCAGTCTGCCATCAATAGAAAGGACTGTATCCTGGGAGACCGTATCACGGTATCTGATGTTTTTAGCCTTGAATTTTTCGGGAATTTTACGTGAAGCATTGGCAACGAGTTCAGAAATTCTGGTTTCTAAAATGGACAATTCCTTATTTTCCTTGCGCAGATTCGAGAGGAGTATCGCCTTGTTGCTGAGGCTGAGCAGGCTCATGCCGCTTTCAAGTATAAGGGATGCAAATTCCTTTTCTTCGTCAGGCAATCCTTCATTGCTCCTAAGGAGCTTGGCAAAACCGATTATGGCATTCAACGGTGTGCGGGTTTCATGGGAAAATACATTTATGAGGTCGTCTTTGACCCTGTCGATTTCTTCCACTGATTTCAGTCGTATGAAGACGCTGACTTTAGCAAGGAGTTCTTCAGGGTCGAATGGCTTGGAGAGATAATCATCGGCGCCTGCTTCATAACCTATGAGGCGGTCTTTCAAGAGGGCTTTGGAGGAGACGAGAATTATTTTGGTAAACTTGAGTTTCGTATTTGATTTTAACTGCTTGCAGATGTCATAGCCATTTGCGCTCTGCATCATTATGTCCAGAAGAATAAGGTCCGGCTTGAAATTTTCGGTCAATGTCAGAATTTCCTGCTCTGACGAAGCGGTAAGAAGCTCATAACGTTTTCCCAGTATTTCCTCTAGTATGAGTATGTTTACCGGGTCGTCGTCAATAATCAGAATTCTGTTTTTCTTGACAATAGGCATAATTGGCTGTCCACTTTAAGTTAAGATATAGCAGTCCATCATGATTTTTTCAATACCGCTTTTATGACACGCATGACATTTCCGCCGATAATTTTGCGTATATCCTCATCGGAATGCCCGCGTTGGACGAGCCCTACAGTGAAAAGAGGCCAGTTTGTCCATGAAAGGCTCTGAGTATCTTTTTCATCGAAGTCATAGCTGAAACTGCCTTCCGGCCATAAGGCTTCCCATCTTGCGCGGGGTTTAGCGGCAAGGCCTTCAAGTTTCTTATATTCCGCTTCACATTTCATTGACGAGTATCCGGCATCAGTGCCGATAGTTACATAATCGGCGCCGAAATTTTTAACCATATAATCAATGTGATCAAGAAGGGCGTTTATATTGCCTTTGCCTCCTAGAAAACTGGGTATGCAGCAGATGCCGTTGTAACCACCTGTTTCGACAATTGCTTTTATTACGTTATCGGGCTTAGCTCTGAAATGATGTTTGAGGGCACAGCATGTCGAATGGCTGGATACGACAGGAGCGGACGATGCCTTCGCAACGTCAATACAGGTCTGCCAGCCGGTGTGGGCCACATCGCAGATTACCCCGGCTCTGTTCATCTCCGCGACAACCATCTTACCGAAGTCGCTCAATCCGGAATTGGCTGTTTCCGCGCATCCGTCACCTATGAGGTTCCGGCGGTTGTAGGTCATGTGCATCATACGGCATCCAAGCTGGAAGAAAAGCCTTATATATCCCATTTCCTCAATAGGGTTCGCGAACTTATGCGCCAGCGGCACACCGTTGGAGGAAAAGTAAAGGCAGCTCTTTCCTTCTTTTTTTGTTTGTTCTACATCTTCCGGCGTAACAGCCCTGTTCAATTTATCTTTCAGCATATCGGCGACATAGCTAAAGTGCGCGAAACGCTTTATTATCTGCATGGGGTCATTTGATTCTTCTCCGGCGTTCTGGAATACGCACGTAACGCCTGAAGCTTCCCATGCTTCCTTATATTCGTTGTACAGTTCAGGGTTATTTACATGCCTTGTCATTATCATTTCTTCCCTGAGATCTTTCAGCTCATTCGGGGACGCTCCGTCTTCAATAGCCTTTTTGATGATATCAGCGTCAATCGGAGAGGTTGGAGAAAAACCGTAGGAATCAAAAACTATGGAATTTTTATGCAGTTCCAGCCCGTGTTCCAAATCTTTTTTCGAAGGTTTCAGTACATCCAAAGCGCATTCCCTGGCATGTTCGATTTTGCTGTTCATGAAACAAACTCCGTTCCTGTATTTTTATTTTTGTTGTCACTTGAATAGTCAGTGATTTTATATGTTATCCTTTTTTCGACGGCTTCGGCACCGGGGTTGTATATTCTGTCCATCATCAACTTTAAAGCGTTTTCGGCAAGTTCGTCAGCAGTCAGGGAAAGCATTGTAATATTATCCCGCCTGTAAATTCCGTTGTCAATCCCCACGCTTATAACGTCTACGTCTTGGGAAACTTTCAGTTTTTTTTCCCTTATCGCGTCAATTACGCCTGTCGCGATCCTTTCGGTCGCCGCGAAAATCGCGGAAACTTTTCTTTCTTCAAGCATATCTTTCATGACGGTGAAAGCCGCTTCCGGCGTATCAGTCCCGCACTTGCCGACAAGGTTTTCGCTGTATTCAATGTTGTAAGTCGAAAGGGCTTTCATATAGCCCTGGTATATATTGAGGAACCACTGATATGAAGGCCCGTTGATGAGAGCTATTTCTCTGTGTCCTTTTTTTATGAGGTATTCGGTTGCCTTATAACTGTAGTCAAGGCTGTCGAGGATAAGCCTGTCAAGCTCATATTCAAGAGGGTCGGCATACATAAGATGCCCCAGCAGAACAAGAGGAGTTCCCAGTTTTTGTATTTCCTTCATGACTGACGGCGCAACAAGACCGCTGACTATTATTCCGTCAAGAATTCTTCTTTCAGCCGGCCGTGAAAGGACTTTTTTCACATCCTCCTGATTTTCCACTGTGAAAAACATTATCTGCGAATCAAATTTTCTACATGCTTTTTCCAGCGCCATCAATGTGACTGAATGGAATTGGTCGAGATTGCTTCTGTTTACGAGAACAAAAGCTATTATTTTCTGACCTGAATTTTTTCTGGAACGAAGCGCGCCTGCCACAAAAGTGCCTTTAGTGCCAAGGCGGCAAATCAATTTTTCCTTTTCGAGAATATCCAGTGCTTTTCTGAGCGTTATCCTGTTGATATTGTAAGAGGCGGACAATTCTCTTTCTGACGGGAGCCTGCCTTTGGGAAAAACGGCCCCCTTTATTTTAGTTCTCAAATCATCCGCTACCTGCAGGTAGATAAAATCATCAACAATGTCCGCCATAACAGAAACCTCTTAAGAAAATAACATATACCAATATAAACCACCTTAAAGTCTCCGTCAACCATCGAGAACTAAAAGCGGCTCAACTGTTCTTGTTTTTTACGGCTCTTAATCTTGATTCAGATGAAAAATTTTGATAGTGTTTGCCAAATTGCGCACATTTTATTTGGGCGGTTTTACGAGAAGAGCAATGTATTCCGTTTTTTCAGAAATGCCATCACCGAGTAGAGAACAACAGCCGCGCAGTTGCCGACATTTATGGAACTTTTGGCGCCGAACATGGGCAGGTTTAACGCTCCGTCGCAGATGGAAAGGGTCTCTTCCGCTATTCCCAGTGCTTCGTTGCCGAAAACAAGGGCAAGTGGAAATTCGTACTCATATTCCCATGCGCAAACGCTGTTATCCGTAGTTTCGACAGCCATAATTTTTTTCATTCCTTCGGCCCTTAGCGTCTTTACGGCCTCAAATGAATTTATGAAATTCCGGCACGGTACCATTTTATCAGTCCCCATGGCCGTCTTGACGAGCTTGGGGTGAGGAGGGGAGGGGGTATAGCCGCACGCGATTATTTCCCTGGCGCCGATGGCCTCGGCGACGCGGAATATGTTTCCTGTGTTATGAGCGCTCCTGAGCCTGTCCAGGACTATTGTTATGGGGGGAATATTCATGAGAAACTCTCAATTGGAACAAAGAATGAGAAAAGATTTTCAAACGCGAAACACACTAAAGACACGAAAGGGAAACTTCCCTTTTCGTCGTTCTGCATTTTGCATTCCGCATTTTGCATTTTTTTCTTCATGGATTAATCATTATTTTTATTACATTGTCCTTGTATGCCTCGGCAATTTCGAGTGCTTCTTCTATATTTTCCAATGAAAAATTATGAGTAATAAAAGGCTTTACATCGATATTGCCGTTAGTGACCAGTTCCAGGCATGCTTCAAGGGCCCGGTTTGAGCGGCGGACATTCAAAATTTCGAGTTCCTTGCGACGCATCGGGTGAGGGTTGTAAGTGATGTTATCATTTTGCGGTATTCCGGTCAATATGGCCTTGCCTCCAATACGCGCGGACGCAAAGCATTGGTCTATTGCCTGCTGGACGCCGCATGCGTCAAAAGCAATATCGACCCCTCTTCCTGAGGTTTTGTCCATTATGAAAGCAATGATATCTGTTTTTTCAGGATTTAACGTGAAATCGGCAGAGGCGTGTTTTTTTGCGAATTTGAGCCTGTATTCAAGGGGATCTGTTATGAATGCTGTTCCGCAGCCGAGCCATTTCGCCATTTTCATGGTCAGAAGCCCTATGGGGCCGGCGCCGAATATCGCGACTGTGTTTTCCGGTTTTATCTTTGAGAGATTTACAACGCTGTGATACGCGATTCCGAGCGGTTCGAGCATGGCGGCTTCATCATAGCTCATTGAGTCAGGTATGCGGACAAGCTGTTTTTCATCCAGAAACAGATGTGTCTGAAATGCGCCTTGTTCCGGGGGCGTTCCTAGAAATTTCATATTAACGCAGAGATTGAAACGTTCCATCAGGCAGAATTCGCATTTGCCGCAGTGAAGTCCGGGTTCAATTGCCACACGGTCGCCGTGTTTGAAGGAAGAGCCTTTGACGCTTTTCTCGACTATTCCTGCCGGTTCATGGCCTATGGCATGGGGATATTTGCAGACGGCATCGCCTATTTTGCCGTCTCTGTAGTAGTGAACGTCTGAACCGCAGCATCCGCAGCTTTTAATCCGCACGAGGAGTTTTTCCTCGCCGGGAAGAATGGGCAAATCAACAAGTTTGATCTTTTTTATACCTGTAAGACAGGCGGCTTTAACAGTTTTTTTCATGGAAGCATAAACTATTGCGCAAAATTCGAAAATCAAGAAGCGAAAAGGCACAGAAAATCCAGGAAGCCGTATTTTCTCGGGAGGAGGTATGGTATCTGCGGTAGGGAAAATATAATTAGCTTGTGGAAATTATATCTTTGTAAGCCTGGAGGAGCTTGTCCCTTATTTCTTTCATCAGCTTGAAAGAAATGTCCGCCTGTTCCATTTTCAATACGACTTCCTGGATGCTGGTTGTTTCGCCTGTTGCAAGCTTTTTCAGTGAAACATCAGCTGCTTTCTGTGACTCATCAACATCTTTTATGAGGTTTCCGAAAACCTCTTTGAAATCGCCTTCGGCTGCTTTACCGGTTTCAGGAGAAAACGGCTGATCGACATTCATGTTGTCTTTCAACTGTTCCATCTGCTTCAGCAGTATTTCCGGAGAAATTTTATCAATCATCGCAGTCTCCCGTTTCTTTACTTTTACCTCTGGTATATTATATCATCTATTTGAACAGATTGACAGTTTTATCTGCCATTTTTTTACTTTCATTCATTACATTCAGATTTGCTTCATACGCGCGTGTCGATGTTATCATGTCGAGCATTTCCTCTATAGGCGAAATATTCGGCATTGAGACCATTCCTTTTGCGTCGGCGTTGGGATGATATGGCGCATATACTGTTAAAGGGTTTTTGTTGTCCAGCGCCATCTTTTCGAGTTTCACTCCGCCGAGTTCATCTGCCGGTCTTTTGTCGTTCAGCTGATCATTGAATACCGCGTTGAAAACCGGGATTCTTCTTTTGTAAACGTCACCGTTGTCACCGCCTGTCGAATTTACGTTGGCCAGGTTGTTTGCCACAGCGTCCATCCTTGCGCTCTCAGCGTCGAGACCGCTCGAACTTATATTTAAGGCCGGTATAAGATCTATTGCCATTTTAAGTACTCCTCTTTATCTGGTGCCGGTGATGGCTGATTTGAGTATATTTATTCTAGTTGTGAAAGATCTTGCCAGCAACGAATAAAGTACACTGTTCTGCATCATCTCCGTCATTTCAGTCGCCACTGTAATATTGTTTCCGTCCAGCTTCATATTACCGCTTTCATCCTTTACCAGCTTCCCTTTTACGTCTCCAATAGACTTATTGTCTCCGCTTTCCAGCGCGCTGGCCAGTTTTTTCTGGTAATCCAGCTTGAAGCGCACATATCCCGGAGTATCCGCGTTTGCCAGGTTATTGGCTATGACGCGCTGATTCTCCATGGAAAGCTCCAGCAGCTTGTTGTTGAGAGCTGAACCCTCATCAAATATTAATCCTTCGAGCGCCATATCTTACTCCATTGTTTCCGGTTTCTTCTTTTTATCTATAGGAGTATGATTTCGCAGATACCGTGCCAGGCGCTCAGGATACCTTCAGCGAACTCCTGGAATTCTCGATGGATTCCCATATATTGTACTTTACCGGGTACGCCGGATCATCAAGCACCAACTGCATTGCCGTTGAATTCTTTATGTTTACAAGCAACGGGCTCATCAGATTTGCTGTAATATCCTCCACTTTTTTCCTGACTGTCACAATATTCAACACCATGAGTTCGCCCGCGCTCTTTAAATCCATAAATTTTATATTCTCATCCGAAAGCGTAAAATTGTAGTCGGGCCTTATGATAAAAGCTTCTATACATACAAAACTCAGATTGCTCTCATCTATGGCATGCATAAAAATAAATGGTTCCACCTTGTCATTTATAAGGAATACATATTTCTTAATATCTTCAAATCCCAGTATGCCTCGCGGAAAAGTAAATATGTTTTCAGGATTTACCTGTTTGAACACACAGCGGTTATCCTTTCGGATTGTCATCGCGGGAGTGCGTGAAAAATCTATAGTCGTATTCATAGTATCCTCATTTCTGTTAAAGTTGAAAATTTCGATTTTCTATCGCCGCTAATACCATGCCATGCCTTTCTAAAGGTAAGGTTTTTGAGTGTTGTTGTTTCGGCGTAAGTTGCTTGTTGTTATGTCGTTGTGTTGATTATTGCATTGTCTTTCGCCTTCTGCGGGCAAATGCTTAGTTGCGGTAAAATAGTGAAAAAATTTCCCAGTGCAGGAAAATTTTGGTCACTGGAATGCTATGGGAATTTACTGTTTCTTGTAAAAGGCCTCTTCGGGTCTCAGCAGAATTTCTTTCGGATTTCCGGTAATCCCGCAGGTGTTCAGAAACTCAAGGTGCGGAGCGAATTCGCCTACCTCATAAAGATTGTGCGAATCGCTTCCCAATGCCAATTTAAGTCCCTTATTCAGGCAGAGTCTGAAAAAATCGACCTCCGGATTGTTTGTGTGGTAATTTATCTCCGGAGAAACTCCGTACTCTTTGAGCATGTCCGAAAGTTTTTCAAAAAGGCATCCCGGTGTTTTCTGCCCACTCCTTATAAATACCCTGAACGGGTGTGCCAGGATTTTTACTCCGGACCTCAGAATTTTTTCTGAAATGAACAAAAATTCATCGGCTGCTTTTTCCATGTCGGGAACAGGTTTCCTCAGTTCCGGGAGGTAATGTATTGCGCCGATTGCCATTTGTACGCTTTTCAGATCTTCCGGTTTTATTATAGGATAGCCTTTGAAATCATAATCTATTTCAATCCCCAGGTATGTCATTCCCGAGTTGAGTTTCCTGTACGACGCAAAATAATCTTCAATTCTCGGAGTGAGATTTCTGCTCCTTATGCCTTCATTGCAGAAATCATCGGAACCGTAGTTTTTGTTGTCAAAATACAAATGCCCCGAATGTTCGCTGAAAACAAGCTTTTCGAGTCCGAAAAGCTTTCCCAGTTCAACGGCTTTTTTCATTGTGATGTTTTCACTGCAGTAAGCCATCGAAGTATGAACGTGATAATCGGTAAGCGAATACTCTTCCGGCATTTTCAGAAAATGGTATTTTGAGTTTATTTTTTTACCGTCAAGTATGATTTCCATGAATTTAAAAGGTGTTTCGCAGAAGGCCGGGGCGGCGGTGAAATTCAGCTCATCCGAACTCATTATATCAAAGCCCGTGTGATAATGTCCGCTTATCGATAGAAAAATGTTGTTTTTCTTCATCAGAGATATTATTTCATCGGAGTTTGTATAGTTATATGGACAGTCATTTGCACCGGGAGGGAAAAGCGGGACGTGCTGCGCGGAAATAATTCCGCCCTTGAAGTTTCTGCTGTTTGCTTCCATTTTTCTGATATCTTCCGGGCTCCTTGAGGCATTATAGCCGGGTTCCTCTTTGTCGAGAAACGTCATAACCCTGTATCCGTTGATATCAAAAAGCGCAGGCGCTTCAGGAAAAACCGTGTAGAATTTAGCAGGGGCTGGGTCATGATTTCCAGGAATTGCCAGAACGGGCATTTTCAGTAAATCAGTTATATTTTTCAGATGCCTGAGATAGTCAAGGGCTTTTTCATTAAGGGGATCATCTATCAAGTCGCCAAGGATAAGTACTAAATCAGGCTTTATAAACCTGTTAATCCTGTGAACGGCCCTGAGTAGAAATATATCAGCATAATCTCCGCGCCTCTCAGGTATCAGGGGATTAAGCTCTTCCGAATAATGTAAATCGGCAATAACCGCAATTTTTAAGTTCATTTTATTTTGACCTCTGTAAATTATAGAACAGTTAAGGGCAAAATGCAAAAGTCGGATATGAAGTTTCTAGCAGGAATATTTTATGAAGGAGAATGCCGATAAAATTAAAAAACGCGGCTTTTCATGGAAAACAGCGAATAGGAGTGTAGATTCATTCTCTGGAGTTCAGTTTTTTGAACAAATCATGGGGGCTTTATGAAACAGGGACTTTGCAGACTAGAGAAGTCGGTTAACTTTATTGATGAGTTTTCGGCGTTTTCCGTTATAGGGGACCCTGGCTGTGATGGCCTTGGGGCAGCCACTATGAGTATTTTCGCGCGGGCGCTGGCTTTCCCCGGGCTTGATTTCAGCATTATCGCCGGTGATATCGTTCCTTTCGGTTCCAAGCAGTTGTACGACAATGTCAGGGAATTTATCGAAACGCTTTCTGTTAGTCCCGTTTACACACTTTGCGGTAATCATGATACGGAATTTTTCAACGACTATTTCGGAAAGAGGATTTACGCGCTTGTCAATAATGATATCCTGATAATAGCGTTGGACAATTCAAATAGAAAGTTTTCTCCGGCGTCTCTTGAATTCCTTCGTACTGTGCTGGCCGAACATGCCCGTGAAAATATAATGATATTTTTTCACATACCTCCTAAAAATTCTTTCAGCGCTAACAGCATGGACGCAACCTCCTGGAAGGAGTTCAGAGAAATATATCTGCCGTATAAACATAAAATAAAATATTTTGTCTGCGGCCATGTCCATTCCTATTTTGAAGGCCTTGTTGACGATATACCTCTTATTGTGACGGGCGGCGGCGGCGCGAGACTGGAATTTGTCAGCGAAAAAATTGACAAGGAACATGAAAAGAATCACCTGGTGCTTTTTTATCTGGATGCTGAAAAATGCCTCAAGCATAAATATAAATCTCTGGAAAATCTTGAGTATCCGAAGGAGTTGCAAGATGAAAAGCTGGCGGCTTATCTTCAAAAGGCTTTCGTTAACGAATGTGTCGCGCATTTCAAATACAGATATTACTCGGAGGAGGCGCGTTTCAGAGGCCTTGACGGGCTTTCTCAGCTTTTGAAGGCCTTGTCAGATTCTGAATATTATCATGCACGGAATCACAGTTGTGTTTTGAATGAACTTAAAAGCCTTGGCTGTGCGCTTGAAGCAAGCATCGAAAATGAGAGTTACGAAATCAACACGATGTACAAGGACTATATGGAATACGCTGTGAAAAATGATCATGGCCTCGCAAAATATACCTTTTGGGACGCGCTGAACGCCGAAAAAGTTCATAAAAAATTTCTGGAAGACGCCTCCGCTCAATATGCGCAGGGAAAAGACATCGCTGTTGCCGATTATTATACATGCAGTTCCTGCGGCTTTACTTTCAAAGCTGAAGAACATCCGAAACGCTGCCCCGTCTGCGGCGCTCCACAGGATAAAATCCTTAAGGTTTGAGAGCGTAAAGATTGTTTCCATAACAGTCTATCGCGGTGATAGCCGGGAAATCTTTGACAGTAAAACGGTGTATTGCTTCGGCTCCGAGGTCTTCATAGCAGACTGTTTCGGAGGCTGTGATGCACTTCGAGAGAAGCGCCCCCGCTCCGCCTGTAGCGGCGAAATAAACACACTTGCATTCCTTCATTGCCTCTATGACTTCAATTGAACGGTTGCCTTTGCCTATCATGCCTTTCAGTCCGGCCTTGCGGATGAGTATAGGAGAATAGGCGTCCATGCGGTAACTTGTGGTTGGTCCCGCGCTTCCTACGGGATGTCCCGGAGCGGCAGGGGAGGGGCCTGAAAAATAAATTACCTGTCCCGAAAGTTCCAGCGGCAGGGGTTTTCCTTCGGCGATGAGCGCGCATAATCTTTTGTGCGCGGCGTCCCTTGCCGTGTAGATTACGCCGGATATGCTTACAATGTCCCCGGCTTTAAGGGAAAGCACGATTGCGTCATTGAAAGGTGTTTCTATTTTTATAGGCTGTATCATCAAGGCTCCGTGATTTTATACTGTATTATGTTTTGAAAATGCAGAATGCGGAATGAAGGATGACGAATGGTGGAAAGGGAAGTTTCCCTTTTAATCCCTCTGACGTAAATCCAATTTTCTTTTCTTGAGATTTTCTTGTTTTCCATTCTGCATTTCTCATTCTGCATTCCGCATTTAAAGTGTTATTTCCGTATGACGTGCGGCATGGCAGTTCAGGTTTACGGCGACAGGAAGAGACGCGATGTGGCATGGAAAATATTCGACATGCACGGCGAATGCCGTAGTGTCTCCGCCGAGTCCCTGAGGGCCGACGCCTGAAGCGTTTATCTTTTCGAGAATTTCGTCTTCAAGTTTCGCGTATTCCGGTTCAGGGTGCGGCTGTCCTATTTTTCTGAGGAGGGCTTTCTTTGCGAGTATGGCGCAGGTTTCGAAGTTGCCGCCTATACCGACTCCGACGATTACGGGAGGGCAGGGGTTGCCTCCGGCAGACACTACTGTTTTTACTG
>MHBF01000024.1 GCA_001803225.1 Lentisphaerae bacterium GWF2_44_16
CCTTTTTTTGATTATTTTCGCAAATATCAATTTAGTCTCGGATGCACTTTTATTAAAATCATTATTTCAGAACAACTTTTGCGACATTAACAATAAATTTATTCTTTCCCATAGGTAATTCATTCTCGTAAGCCCAGCATGAAACAATTTCTTTTACTTTACTATATTTTATATGATTATTGTCCACCATCAGTTTTAAAAGTTCCAGACTGGTCATTGTTTTTATTTGGAATTTACTTCCCTCTTTGAGTACAGCGTTATCATCGGAGACCAGCGGAATTTTAAGGATATATGCAACCGCAAGTGCTTTTGCATCAATTGGAGACAAACCGTTTCGCCGTCCTGCAGAAAAGATAAAAGAGAATGCACATTCTATATCGTATAATTCCTTCCCTTTAACTTGAATTATACTTTGTCGCTCTTTTATATGCTCAGGTTCTAGAATCCAATCAAATTTATTTTTGAGGCGGGGATTCTTGTTGTATTCTACTTCAAACTCTTTTATGATATAAAGGCAAAATTTTTCTTTTCCGAATTCAATATTTAATAATGGTATTATACTTCTCGCAAGCCTGAAATAAGTGCAACTGTCGAGAAGTATTTTCTTTTGCATTGCGTCTCAAAATCCTTCTTCCAGTAAAGCCTTAGCGTCAACTACTGATAAATGTAATATATTTTCCAAAAAGCCTGAGGAACGTTCTGTTTCTCTGAAATATTTTCTTAAAATATTGAAAAAAGGTGTTTGGAAAACATATTCAGATTCTCTAATATATTCAATTGGAGATGGCTTTCTGCCACCAAATAAAGATACACTTACAAGCGGGAAAATTTTATTAAAATTAGTTACTGCCCCATAATAATCACCCCAATTGACAAGCTCTAAGTCATGGGCTTTCGAATAAGCATCAATAGCTTTAATTACTGTATTGGGAGAGATTATTACACTTTTTGCAATATCAATAACCTTGTTTATTCTTTTTCCTATATTGTTTATTTCTTGCAAGGTTGGATATGCCTTTTCTGCTAGATGTTCAGGAAAAAGCAATGTTTGTGCAAATGCATCCGAAAAGTCTTCCGCTTCATCTCCAGTCAAAGACGGGGATGAATATACATGACCAAGTTCATGTGCCATCCAAAACTTAAAATCATGAATATTTGTATCTAAATTAAGATAAATCCATGTAGTCATTGACTCTGGCAAATAAATATGCAAGGCATTTTCGTGATTTTGCTTTTCACCCCATAATACAGGAATTAATACTGCACTCAATTCTTTAAATTTATTTATGAGATCCTGAAAACGGATTTCATCAGTTGTTATTCCGATATCTTTTCTGATTTTTTTACAACATTCATTTAAATAACTGTAATCAGTATTTGGCTTCCTGAATGTTGGAGGGCATTCAAATTTATCAAATGAAACATAAGGAATTAATTTTTCCAGCATGTATCCCATTTCTTTTGCACGTTGAATATGTTCAGGACGTGTTTTTCTGTGCCCTTTTTTTCTAAATGCGACCACAGGGGCATTGGGCCCTTCTTCTTCAATTACTAGTTTCTCGTAATCAAGTTTCAATTCAACGCCTAACTTTAACAATTTGTCTGGTTTCGGAAGCTTAAGGCCCTTCAGCCATTGTGATACTGCTTCCCTTGAAACATCCAATACTGATGCAAGTTTGGCTTGATTGAAACCGACGTGCGTCATGGCGTGTTCTAACGCCTTGATATTTAACTTTGTCATTTGACTCCTTGGGTGGTATAAGCGTCAACTTTTGTCAACTATTATAAGTGTTTTGATGGAAAAAAGCAATAGGATTTCATAATAATAATGATTTTTTCCAACGTTATGATATTGACATTTTGCCTGTCTTGGCCAGCCTCTTTCACTCCGCTTAGTCAGTCAAAATCCATAAAACGATAATTCATTTCACATTTGAAATATAGAACGTTAAAGTAAAAACATTAATTGCTTTTCGGGCGGAGTTGGGGAAATAATATCACATCCCTTATTGATTCGGCGCCGGTGAGCATCATTACCAGGCGGTCTATGCCTATGCCCATGCCTCCGGCGGGGGGCATCCCGTGTTCCATGGCCGTCAGGAAATCTTCATCTATTTTGCCTGCGTCCGCGCTTCCGGTCTGTTCCTCAAAGCGGCGGCGCTGTTCGATGGGGTCGTTCAGTTCGGAATATCCGGGGGAAACTTCCTGCCCGTTTATTTCGAGTTCGAAAACATCCACCAATGACGGGTTGTCTTCGCACTTTTTGGCCAGCGGCACGAGTACAGCCGGAAGCCGCGTTACGAAAGTCGGCTGTATGAGAGTCTGCTCAATCAGCTTCTCGTAAATCTCGTGCGTTACTTCAAAGTCCGGTGGTGTTCCCTCAAATTTCAGGCCCATTTCCCTGCCCCTTTTCAGGCGTTCTTCGCTGCTGACTTCAAACCAGTCGTTCCCGGCTTTTTCCTTTATAAGATCATTATAAGGAGCAATTCTCCATGGACGGGAAAGATTAATGATTTTATCTTCGGAATGCTTTATTTCGAGAGTGCCGAGGACATTCATGGCGACCGTTGTCACGAGTTCCTCGATAAGCGCCATCATTGTGCGGCAATCCCCGTATGCCTGATATATTTCAATCATGGTGAATTCGGGATTGTGACGGCGGGACATGCCTTCATTCCTGAAATTTCTGTTCAGCTCGTAAACTTTTTCAAAGCCGCCCACAAGGAGGCGTTTCAGGTAAAGTTCAGGGGCTATTCTCATGTACATAGGTGAATTGAGGGCTTCATAAAAAGTCTTGAACGGATTTGCGGAAGCCCCGCCGGGTATCGGCTGGAGCATGGGGGTTTCAACTTCGATGAAACCTTTCTGTTCAAGAAAATTTCTGATTTCACGGATTATGGCAAAACGTTTTTTGAAAGTTTCCCTGGTCACGTCATTTACTATGAGGTCCAGATAACGCTGCCTGTAACGTTGTTCGACATCGGTAAGCCCGTGCCATTTTTCTGGAAGAGGGCGCAGGGATTTGCTCAGAAGGCGGTAATCAGTAACTTTTATGGTGATTTCGGCTGTGCGGGTTTTGAAAAGAACGCCCTTTATGCCGATAATGTCGCCGATATCGAGTTTTTTGAACTTCGCGAAATCCTCCTCGCTGAGGTGGCCTTTCTGGGCGTAAAGCTGCATTCTGCCGGAACTGTCCCTGATGTCGGCGAAAATGGATTTGCCCATGACGCGGAACGCGGTAAGACGGCCCGCCGCGCAACAGGATACTTCTTCTGTTGAGTCGTCTTTGAATTTTTCACGTATAATAGAAACGTGTTCAGCTCCTTCAAAAGCTTCTCCGAAGGGTTTGGCCCCTTCGTTTTTCAGTTCCTGTACTTTATTGACGCGCTGTGTAAAAATATCTTCAACGGTTTGGACGGGAATTTCCGCCGCCGGACTGTTTTCCTGGTTTTCCATCAGAAATTTATCTCCATAGTATTTAAGTAATAATTTTAAAAAAAATTAAAAATTCGCTCCTAATATAACGATACGTCTTGAAAATTAAAAATCCAAGCTTATATTTGCCTTTTCCCGTATTTTATTTAACTAAGTAAAGCACTCAAATAACAAAACAAAAGCAAGAGAGGTTTCAAGAAAGATGAAAAGATCCTTATTGCTCTCCGGAGCAAGTCTTCTTCTCGGCAGCGGATTGTACGCGCAGTCAACCGCTCAAACATCGGCACCAACATTAACAAAAGCCGCTTCACAGGCGACGATGCAGGCTGCAAAGCTGGTATCTGTGCAGGGAACACCGGCCATATGGTGGGTGGCGCCTATCGCTTCAATACTGGCCCTTTTCTTCGCATATTACTTCTTCAGGAAAGTAATGGGCGCGAATGAAGGAAATGACAGGATGAAAGAAATTGCCGGATATGTCCGTGAGGGCGCGATGGCATATCTTTTCCGTCAGTACAGGGTTGTTATAGCTGTTTTTGCTGTGCTTGTAGTTATTTTTACGGTACTTGCGATGTTCCGTATTCAGAACCCGTTTGTTCCGGTAGCTTTCCTTACCGGCGGTTTCTTCTCGGGCCTCTGCGGTTTCATAGGGATGAATACGGCGACACGCGCTTCTTCCCGTACTGCTCAGGGCGCGAGCGAAAGCCTGAACAGAGGTTTGCAGGTAGCGTTCCGTTCAGGAGCGGTAATGGGCCTTGTAGTTGTAGGGCTCGGCCTTCTTGATATATGTATATGGTATTTCATACTTGATAAAATTGTTTATACAACCCAGCACATGGCCAGCGGCCTTAATTTTCTGGGACTTGAACTGGTCCCAAAGGGCGCTACTGAAATAGATAAGTATGTCCAGATAACAACGACAATGATAACTTTCGGTATGGGCGCGTCAACACAGGCACTTTTTGCACGTGTAGGCGGCGGTATCTATACCAAGGCTGCCGATGTCGGCGCTGACCTTGTCGGCAAAGTCGAAGCCGGAATTCCCGAAGACGATCCCCGCAATCCCGCGACTATCGCGGACAACGTTGGCGATAATGTCGGCGACGTTGCCGGTATGGGCGCTGACCTTTATGAATCATATTGCGGTTCAATACTTGCCACAGCCGCTCTCGGCGCTTCAGTCGGCGCCCACAGGGTTGCCGAAGCTTTGACCCCGGAAGCCGTAAGCGTTGCGCTTAAAGAAGCGGTCGGACTGATAACAGCTCCGATGATTGTAGCCGGTGTAGGTACAATTCTTTCAATCATAGGCATATTCCTTGTCCGCTGTAAGGAAGGCGCTTCTCAGAAAAACCTGCTCAGGGCGCTTCTGATGGGAACGCTCGGCAGTTCAATCCTTATTCTGATAGCGGCATTTATTCTTGCCAAAATGGGCATAATTACTATGGGAATATTCGGTTCGGTTGTAGCCGGCCTTATAGCCGGTGTTATAATCGGTCAATCCACAGAGTATTATACATCCGACGAGTACAGCCCGACAAAAGGTATCGCGGAACAGGCCAAAATGGGACCTGCCACCACGATTATCGACGGTTTGGCATGCGGTATGTATTCCGCGGGCATTCCGGTTGTTACCATAGTGCTTGGTATTTTGTTTGCTTACGGTTTAGCGGGCGGTTTCGCTCCGAACGGTTTCGGAATGGGTCTCTACGGCATAGGTTTTGCGGCAGTGGGCATGCTTGCCACACTGGGTATTACGCTTGCTACTGACGCATACGGCCCGATTGCGGACAACGCGGGCGGAAACGCTGAAATGTCAGGGCTTCCTCATGAGGTGCGTGAACGCACAGACGCTCTTGACGCCCTCGGCAATACCACAGCCGCCACAGGCAAAGGCTTCGCTATCGGCTCAGCAGCCCTTACGGCTATGGCCCTTCTCGCGGCGAACCTTGAAGAAATCAAAGTATGGCTCAGTCATTATGCTGACGCTGCCGCTGATAAAATGGTAAAAGTAGGCAATTATACCTTTACTGCCGAAGAAGCCATGGTAAAGCCTAAAGAAGTCATTTATATAGCTTCCGCTAAGATAACTGACCTTGTCGCGGCTTTAGATATAAACATTATGAACCCTCTGCTTCTCTGCGGACTCTTCCTCGGCGGCATGATGGCGTTTGTTTTCTGCGCCATGACAATGAAAGCTGTAGGACGCGCGGCAGGTTCCATGGTAAATGAAGTGCGCAGGCAGTTCAAGGAATTTCCCGGCATCATGGCAGGCACACAGAAACCTGACTATGCCAGATGCGTTGCCATTTCAACGGCAGGCGCTCAGAGGGAAATGATGATCCCTTCGCTTCTCGCCATAACAGTACCTGTTGTTACAGGGCTTATTCTCGGCATACCCGGGGTAATGGGCCTCCTCGCCGGAAGTCTTGCCACAGGGTTCGTCCTCGCCACCATGCTTAATAATGCAGGCGGCGCGTGGGACAATGCCAAGAAGTTCATCGAAAAAGGCAACTTCGGCGGAAAGAAACTTCCTGACGGAAGCAAAAACCCCGTCCACGGCGCGGCTGTTATCGGCGATACTGTCGGCGATCCGTGCAAAGACACATCAGGTCCTTCGCTCAATATCCTTCTCAAGCTTATGAGCATGGTTACTATTGTGTTTACCCCTGTTATCATGAAGTTTTCTCCGATGATACAGGCATATCTGGGAATCAAATAATTATTGTTCCCCGATTTTTTATAAAATGATAAGCTCCGCATTACGCGGAGCTTTTTTTCATATAGGGATTTTTACTATGACCGACGTGAAAAGATTTGTTTCAGCGGAGGCCGTATGGCCTGAAAACTTTGAAAAGGAAATGAATATAAGCGGCGGATTTCGCGCGGTTTTTAATCCCGCGGCCGGCGCGGAAGTCATTTTTAAAGTAGCGACATCAGGCATCTACAGATTCTTTCTGAACGGCGAATTCAAAGGCGCGGGCCCGGCCCGGGGACCTCACGGGTATTACAGGATTGATGA
>MHBF01000025.1:0-1817 GCA_001803225.1 Lentisphaerae bacterium GWF2_44_16
AAGAAAATACCGCTGGAACAGTCCATCAGGGACTGGCAGTACGTCGACCGCCTCGCCGGAATTTACGGAGAAGCCGGGGCCGTCATAAACAGGGAACCGTTCGGCCCGCTCTCTGGAACTCTCGTGCCGCCTTTCATAAGTCATTCAGTCGCGATAATCGAAGGACTGCTGGCATTGGAACAGGGAGTTAAATCCCTGACACTGGGTTACGGACAGGCCGGCAATCTCATACAGGATTTGGCTGCGCTGATATCATTAAGGGAACTGGCTGACGAATATTTCAAAACCTGCGGCTATGATGATTACGAACTCAGCACTGTTTTTCACCAATGGATGGGCGGTTTTCCCGAAGACGAATCAAAAGCCTTCGCGGTGATAAGCTGGGGCAGTATGGCGGCGGCCCTGGGAAAAGCCACTAAAGTCATAGTCAAGACACCGCATGAAGCGATGGGCATACCGACAAAGGAGGCAAACCTTCAGGGACTCAAAAACACACGCCAGATAATAAGCATGCTCGCCGATCAGTATTTGCCCGGCAGCGCGGAACTGAAACAGGAAGTCGAAATCATCAAGAGAGAAACAAAATGTATTATGAATAAAGTATTTGAACTGGGCGCAGGGAACCTGGCAGACGGGGCCGTCCGCGCCTTCGCCGCGGGAGTAATAGACGTGCCTTTCGCCCCGTCCGCGTACAACCCCGGCAGAATGTTCCCCATACGTGACAACAACGGCGCGGTAAGGCTTCTTGAAAAAGGCGGAGTGCCTCTGGAAAAAGACATACTTGATTTTCACAGGTCAAAAATAGAGGAACGCGCCGCTTTTGAAAAACGCAAACCGTGCTTTCAGATGGTAGTTGACGATATTTACGCTATAAGCAAAGGCAAACTCGTAGGGAGACCACGTTGATGAAAATAAAAAAAGTAATTTATTCAAAAGGAAAAACAGGCTTTTTCTTTGACGACCAGAAAGCCATAAAAAAAGGCGCCGCCCATGACGGCTTCGCTTATTTGGGCAAACCCCTTACGGAAGGCTTCAGAAACATACGCCAGGCCGGTGAAGCGATATCCGTAAACCTCTTGCTCGAAAACGGCATGGTCGCTTCAGGCGATGCCGCCGCGGTACAGTACTCGGGAGCCGGCGGAAGGGACCCGCTCTTTCTCGCGGACACATACATACCGTTCCTGAAAAAAAACATAAGCCCTCTGCTGGAAGGAATGGAAATTGACAATTTCAGGAAAACAGCCGCATACATCGATACTCTCAAAATAGAAGGCAGAGCACTTCATACCGCTATCCGCTACGGAATTTCACAGGCATTACTGGAGGCCGCGGCACTGACAAAAAATAAATTAAAGATGGAAATCGTTTGTGATGAATACGCCCTGCCCGTAATTCCCGAAGCCGTTCCGGTCTTCGGACAGTCCGGCGATGACCGTTATACGGCAGTGGACAAAATGATTATAAAAGAAGCCGATGTCCTTCCCCACGCCCTTATCAATAACATAGATGAAAAACTCGGAAGAAACGGAGAACTGCTGAAAGAGTATATCAGGTGGCTTTCAGCAAGAATACGTAAATTGAGAGATAATGAAACTTACAGTCCTGTCATACATATTGACGTTTACGGGACAATAGGGATAATCTTTGATTCCAATCCCGTGAAAGTCGCCGAATACCTGGCATCGCTGGAAAAAGACGCGGGAGGCTTTTCTCTCTACATTGAGGGCCCGGTGGACATGGAGGCCAAAGCCCCTCAGATGGAAGCATTGAAAAAAATAAGAGAGCATCTGAAAAAACTCTCTTCTCCGGTGAAAATA
>MHBF01000025.1:1897-6411 GCA_001803225.1 Lentisphaerae bacterium GWF2_44_16
AACCCCCGACCTGGGCAGCATTCACAACGTGGTTGAAAGCATCATCTACTGCCGCAATAACAATATGGAGAGCTATCAGGGCGGAACATGCAACGAAACGGATATATCAGCCCGCTCGTGTGTACACCTCGCTCTTGCCGCGCGCGCTGAAAGAATACTCGCCAAACCGGGCATGGGCTTCGATGAAGGTTTCGCCATAGTGAAAAATGAAATGCAGAGGACTATCGACATAATCAGAAACAGAAACGGAGTGCAATAATGAAGAAAGATATTCTGAAAATACTTTCTCCGACAGCTATACTCGGATACGGTTATCCCATTGAATCATTCATGGCCGGGATGGCGGAAAAACCGGATATCATAGCCGTTGACGCCGGAAGCGTTGACCCGGGGCCCTATTATCTCGGTTCAGGAAAACCCTTCACCGACCGCATCGGCGTGAAACGCGATTTGCGCTGTATGCTTAAAGAAGCGTGTTTGGCAAAAATTCCCGTCGTAATCGGCACCGCCGGAGGCTCGGGCGCGAAACCGCATGTGGAATGGTGCAGGGAAATCATCATGGAAATAGCGCGTGAAGAAAAAATCGCCTTTCGCATGGGCATCGTCTATGCTGACATAGAAAAAGATTTCGTCATTGAATCAATAAAACAGGGACGCACGGAAGCTCTTGACGGTTTGCCGGAACTCACGGAAAAAACTGTCATGGAAACAAAAAGAATTGTCGCGCAAATGGGAGTATCGCCCATCATCAGAGCATTGGAAAAAGGATGCGATGTGGTGCTTGCCGGACGAGCCTACGACCCATCCGTTTTCGCGGCGTTTCCGATAATGCTCGGCTTCGATCCGGGGCTCGCCATACACCTTGGAAAAATACTTGAATGCGCCGCCATAGCCGCTGACCCGGGTTCCGGTTCTGATGCAGTACTGGGAATATTGAAAAAAGATTCTTTCATTCTGAAAACGCTCAATAAAAAACGTAAATTCACGGCACTCTCTACAGCCGCGCACACGCTTTATGAAAAAACAGATCCCTGCCGTCTTCCCGGTCCCGGAGGGATGATTGACCTCTCAAATGTCACATTCACCGAACTTCCCGACGGCATGGTCGAAGTCAGAGGAAGCCGTTTCGTCAAATCAGAAAAAAACATGATAAAACTGGAAGGTTCGCGTTGTGTCGGTTTCAGGACTGTTTCTTTCGCGGGAACGAGAGATCCCGTCATGATATCGAAAATAGAATCCATCGTAAATGACGTGAGAAAACAGGTTGACAATCTTCTGAAAGCCGAAAAAACAAAGGCGGAACTAAACGTTCATCTCTACGGTAAAAATGGCGTTATGGGTTCATGGGAACCGGGAGGGGATGAATTTGTCCCTCGTGAAATAGCGATACTGATAGAAGTTGTAGCGCCGACACAGGAGGAGGCAAATACCGTTTGCAGCATAACGCGTTCGTCAATGCTTCACTACGGTTATGAGGGACGCATATCGACCGCCGGAAATCTGGCGTTTCCGTTCTCTCCATCCGATCTACAGGCAGGAGAAGTCTATGAGTTTTCCATCTATCATCTGGTGGAAATAGAAAACGAAAGCGATTTATTCAGGTGTGAAATCCTTGAAGTAAATGGAGAAGAGAAATGAAAAAAATAACGGAAATAGCCAAAGTCATAAGGTCGAAAAATTGCAGCCCGTTTGATTTGACGCTTGACATAATACTCAAAAACAGACAATATTACGAAAAGCTGAAAGAGCAGAACGCGATAACACGGGATTTGATAGCAGGCCTTTACAGGCTGCCGGTGGAGAAGATAGGAAAGATAATCTGGTATGACCCGGCATGCGCAGTGAAATTTTCAATAAGAAGGAAGATTTCTTCAGGCGCGCCCGGAGATACTGATGTTTACGGGGCACAGCAGCACGCGCCGCTTCTGGCTTTGGAGTTCGACATTTAACCAAGGAGTAAGTCCATGGCATACAGATACAATCTCATGAGGCCTTTTCTGATAACCGCGCAGTATCACGCACCGCGCGGGGAGAAGAGACTGTACATGCTTGCGGCGGAAATATCGCAGAGATATCTCTACCCTACCGACCTGCTGGTCGGAGTGATAGGCTCTGAAGGTTCAGGTAAATCAACCCTTATACGCGGTCTCTTCCCCGGTCTGGAACTGACAAATGACGACGACGGCATAAACAACAGCCCGGCCCCCCTTTACGGTGATATTGAGAACAATTATTTTGCCGGACACACCTTTCATATAGACGTACGCTATGAACTTGCCTTCAAACAAAAATACCAGATTGTCGAGGCGATAAACAAGGCAGTCCATCTGCAAAAACGCGTGATTGTCGAGCATTTCGATCTGATTTATGAAGCTCTCGGCTATAACGCACAGATTATTTTCGCCATCGGTGAAGACGTCCGCGTTTACCGTCCGACCGTCTTCGGCCCGTCGGCAGTGGAAATAAAAAAAGAAGTCAATACAACTTACAAGTACCGCCTGATGGTGCATACCGCCGAAGACCTGACATGCAATATTCTGAGAAAAGATTATAATTTCGAACCGCCGGAGCTCCATTCAGACGTCCGCCACGGCTTTGTAATAGGCTTACCGACAAAACCGTCCATAAACATAGAGGATGTGGAAAATAAAGTTAAAGAACTTATAACCGCTGACCTGCCGGTCAGTCCGGGAGAAGGACGCCTTATTAACGTCGGAGGCTACGAAATTTCCTGCACAAGCAAAAGGACCCACGTGAAATCAACGGGCGAAATAGAAAATTTCAGGCTCGTAAAAGAATTCATATATGAACCCATATCAAGGGAATTCCTTCTCGTCGGCCTTGTCGGACGGGAAGACATACAATGCATAGAGAAACCACCTGCGCCTTCAATTTAAAAACAAACCCATAGAAAGGATTAATAATGATAAAAATCGTTCAAATCGGCATGGGCCCACTCGGCCAGAAAATCGCAAAATTTATTTCAGAGCGTCCCGCCTTGAAAATAGTCGGCGCCGTTGACAAAGACCCGGAAAAGGCAGGAAAAGATCTCGGGACATTATGTTCTATACCCGTAAAAGGTATCAGCATCTCCTCTTCTCTTAAAGAGGCAATGGCAAAGGAAAAAGCTGACGTGGCATTGCTGACCACCGTCTCAGACATGCAGAGAATTACACCGCAGATTGAGGAAATAGTCGCAATGGGACTTCCCATAGTTTCAACCTGTGAAGAGCTTTCCTTCCCTTGGGATACAGCCCCCGAACTTTCAAAGAGAATCGATGAAGCCTCAAAGAAAAACAATGTCGCCGTCCTCGGCACAGGCGTCAACCCCGGATTCCTTATGGACACTCTGCCGATATGCCTGACGGCTGTATGCCAGCATGTCGAAAAAGTCAAAGTCTCACGCTTTCAGAACGCGGAATTCAGACGCATACCGTTCCAGAAGAAAATCGGCGCGGGACTTACATTGCGGGAGTTCGAAGAAAAAAGAAAACAGGGCACGCTCCGTCATGTCGGACTGACCGAATCAATATCCATGATAGCGCGCAGCATGGGCTGGAAACTTTCAAAAACCGAAGACATTCTCACTCCCGTTATAGCTGAAAAGGAAATCGTTACCAGTGCCATGACTATAAAAAAAGGCGACAGCGCCGGCGTTCAGCAAATCGGAAAAGGATATGTGGACGGAGTGGAAAAAATAACTCTAGCGTTCAGGGCCTCCGTCGGAGAACCGGAATCCTATGACCTTGTCGAAATAGACGGAAACCCAAAAATTTCCTCTAAAATCGACGGCGGAGTAAACGGCGACGTGGCCACTTGCGCCATAACAATAAACGCCGTAAAACAGATACTCACCGCCAAACCGGGACTGAGAACGATGTCCGATATTTCGCCAGTATCGTTTTTCCAGTAGGCCGAAAAGATATTTGCGGGTACTATTGCTTTTAAACAAAATAAAAGCAATATTATCTGCATTGAAAAGGAGTTTGTCCATTAAAAAGATTCATACAGACATAATAGAGAAGGAAGTTTTTCTGCTCTGCACAAAAGCGGCATTCGATTTGCCGGACGATGCCCTTAACGCAATCAGAAACGCTCTGGAAAAGGAAAAGTCACCGCGCGGAAAAACCTTTTTGGAACAATATCTTAAAAACGCCCAGATTGCGAAAGAGGAAAAAATACCGATATGTCAGGATACCGGAGTCGCCGTGTTTTTCGTGGAACTGGGACAGGAACTGATAATTGAAGGCGGCAATCTCTGTGACGCTGTTTCAAAGGGAACGGAAAAAGCCTACAAAGAAACTTACCTTAGAAAATCAATTGTAACAGACCCTCTCTTCAAGCGCAAAAATACCGGGACAAACACTCCGCCTATAATACATACGTCAATAGTTCCCGGCGACAAACTCAGAATAATGTTCGCGCCCAAAGGCGGCGGCTCCGAAAACATGAGCGCGCTGGCAATGCTCAAACCCTCGGACGGCAAAAGCGGAGTTGTGGACTTCGCAGTAAAA
>MHBF01000026.1:0-65362 GCA_001803225.1 Lentisphaerae bacterium GWF2_44_16
CAGGTTTATTGCACCCCACCCTTTTTGTCAGACTAAATGCTCTTGGATGTTTGGAGGGGGGTGCGTTTACTTTTTCAATTTTCAATATTATAAAAACCGCTTTAAGATATCATAAAAACAAACTTGGATTTGAAAATATGACATTGGCAAAATATAATACTCTGTCTGTTTTCTTTAAATCGCAGAAAAAATGGTGAGAAAAATGCCTGACCCCGAAGAGAAAAAAGAAATGCACTTCAAGCCTCCAGCCAAGCTGATTGTGATAGACGATTCTCCGCTGAACATCAGTTTTGTGACAAATTCCTTTGCGTCCTCCGAATACATGGTAATGTCGGCAAAAAGCGGCGCTGAAGGAATTGAAATGATAAAAAACGACAAACCTGAACTCGTACTTCTTGATATAATGATGCCCGAACTGAACGGTTATGAAGTGGCGGAAATACTTAAGAATGATCCTTCAACCAGAGATATACCCATCATCTTCATAACGGCACTGGACGCGATAAAAGACAAATTGAAAGCGTTTGAGGCAGGCGCTGTGGACTTTGTCACAAAGCCGTTCAACCACAAAGAGCTCATAGCCAGGGTCAGGACCAATATAGAGCTCAGAAGAGTCATGGAACAGAATGAAAGAATGTTCCGTATGGCGATGGAGGAAAAGCACAACTCGGCGGTGGCGCGTATAGCGGCCGGAATTTCACATAATTTCAACAATATGCTCGGGGTTTCATTCGGCAATCTAATGCTCATAGAATCGATAGAAGGAAACAAGTTTGATGCTCTGGCAAAAGACGCTCTCGCCGATGTAAAGAAAAGTCTCGCGCGAATGCAGGCGATGGTCAAACAGTTTCTTGTTCTCGCCAACAGAAGCAGCGAACACAAGGGCGGGACTCCTCACCCCACGCTCCTGAATCTTTATTCGGTACTGGACGACGTAATAGCCAATCTAAAGATACAGAAGGAAAACGCGCCCCTTCCCCTGAACCTTAATTGTGTGAATGAAGTCGACACAAAGACTGACGTGTATTTTGACATAGGCCATCTCAATGAGATATTCAATCTGATATTAAATGAATTAGTTGACACTACTATGGGAAAAGTCGAATGCACAATAAAAGCTAATTCCGCGGATAATATTGATAATACCGTGCGATGTGAGATAATCGCGAGAAATATTCCGCACACAAACAATAACACCGAGGACTCCATTTTTGAGCCGTTTGCCTTACCTATTGCCAGCGTCGGGGCCGGGCTTTCCTTCTCTGTGGCAAAGCATCTTGTAGAGGAAAACGGAGGAACGGTGAAGGCGTTTTTTCCTGAGAAAAAAGTGATTATTTTCCAACTCAGTTTCCCTGCTTCAAAAACAAATCAGCCTGAGTAGAAAGTCCGCATTCCCTGAAATCAGCATTTGAGGTGCACATGTCAAAATCCATTATTTTTTTAGCGGACGGAATGGCCGACGAACCGCTCGCTGAACTTGGCGGAAAAACGCCTCTTGAAGCGGCGAATACTCCGTTCATGGACTCCATAGCCGCGCAGGGAGCAAGCGGTACTTTTTTGAGTCTTCCGCCAGGCTTCCCGACATCTTCAGATGTCGCCAATATGTCTGTCATGGGTTATGATCTCGCCAAGTGCTATCCGGGCCGCGGGCCGATCGAAGCCGTCAGCCAGGATATAGAGATGCGGGAAGACGATATAGCATGGCGCTGCAATCTCGTAACCGTGCTCGACGGCGTCCTTACCGATTATTCGGCAGGACATATAGACAACAAAGTTTCAACTGAACTCATGCATTCTCTTCAGAAAAAATTCGGCAATGAAAAAATAACTTTTTATCCGGGCGTCAGTTACCGCAATCTCATGATATTTCACGGCAATGAATTTTCTGAAAAAATAGATTTTTTCAAGCCGGACTCGTCACAGGGCCAGAAAGTGGATGAACTGCGCTGGTCCGCGGCAGACAACACAAAGGAAGCCGCATATACGCTTGTATTACTGAATGAAATAATCAAAGAAGCCGCCGCGTTTCTTTCAACGCATCCACTCAACACGGGAAACTCAAGTCCCGCGAATTATATATGGCCCTGGAGTCCCGGCAAAAAACCTCATTTCGAAGCGTTCAGCGATAAATATTCAGGCCGGACCGCCGCGGTGATAAGCGCGGTGGATGTAATTTTCGGCATTGCAAAATGCGCCGGGATGGAGATAGTAAAAGTACCGGGCGCGACAGGCTTCACTGACACAAACTATGAGGGAAAAGCGCTGGCTGCCGTAAAGGCGCTGGAAACTCATGATTTCGTCTATCTCCATGTGGAAGCCATAGACGAATGCGGGCACATGGGAGACCTGAACCTGAAAATAAAAGCAATAGAAGACTTTGACAGTAAAATAGTCGGTACAGTAATGAAAATCCTTGAAGGCAGAGAAATAACTTATGCGGTACTGCCCGACCATCCAGTCCCTATCAAGCTCCGCAAACACACCCGCGCGCCTGTCCCGCTTTCTATCTGCGGCCCTCATATCACTCAGGACAACATTATGGCGTATTCTGAAAAACTTGCCGTTGAAGGTTCTCTGGGCCTGATGCGCGGCGATGAGTTGATGAAGCTTGTCCTTAATCTCAAACAAGGGAATTGAAAAATCCGGAAAACTCAATGACATGGGAAAAAAATAAAAAGTTTCTCTTTCTCTGTTCCCTTCTATTATGCGCTTTTCTTTATTTTTCGATAGATGCCCTCTTCCGTCCTCTCTGGTTTGATGAGGCCCTTACCCTTCTTGAATTCGTAACCAGGCCCAGGCTCATGGATATATACAGGTGCTATGAAATTCCCAACAACCACATAATTTTCAATATCATTTTGAAGCTTTGGATGAGCATCCATGAGAAACTCTTCAGTATATCAGACTTTTCATTCCGCATATTCTCATTCAGCGTTTCTCTTTCTACGATATTCTATCTGTTTACGCGCTGGAAAAAAATAATGGGGACGTATGTATCCTTCATCATAGTCCTGGCTTTAATCTGCTCCATGCCCTTTGAAATATATTGCGTCGCCATACGCGGATACATGCTGAGTTTCCTGCTTACAGCGCTTTCCTTTGATTTCTGTGCTTCATGGCTGAAAAAACAAAAGCTTCTTTATGCCGTTCTCTTCTTCAGCGCCTCCCTTCTCTCTGTCGGGACAATGCCGTCAAATCTGATAGCACTCTGTGCCATTCTCATTTATTTTTTTCCATTCAGGGACATCCATAAAGCATTCAGGTATCCTTATATCATTGTCGCGCTGCTTCCGGCAACGGCGCTTATATGTTTCTACGCTCCCATCTACTCCAAATTCATAAAAATATTCAGTCTGAAAGAAGGTTGTGGAAATCATTTTATGGTAATCCTGAGTGTTTACGGGGCTTTCATAGTCTCATTTCTGCCGCTTCTCATCCCTGCGGCAACAGCCGGAAGCCGACGGTTATTCAGAAAAGCACATATTATCAGAAGCATCCCTGTACTCCTGATAATAGCGCTTCCCCTGCCCTTCATTTTTATGAAAACACCCGCGCCCTTTCCCAGAATATTTTTTCCTCTATGGCCTGTATGGCTCATAATCCTCGGTCTTGGACTGAAATCATTTCTATGCTTGCGAGGGCTCAGGATGGAAAAACACAAGCTGTTGATATTCATATCCGTTTCTCTCTGTGTGCTTATATGGGGACTTATTCAAAAGCAGACAAAAGCCGGGTTTTCAACATATCTCTCGGATAAAAACTCTCTTGATGATTATTTTCAACCATACTATCAGAAGAATTTCGATCCTCCTTCAGTTGTAAAGGAAATAGCAAAAAGGGTCAAGGAAAACCCCATGCCGATTTACGCCACGTTTCAGGCTGATCCATACTCTCTGGTATTCTATGGAAAGCTTCTCGACGTACCGGACTGGCGATATGACAATCCGCGCGAAAACGCAAAAAAGCTTGAAAGCGGGAATGCTCTGGCAGTCGTACATAATGATGATGAAATTGAAAAACTAAAGGAAAAGTCCGGCGCGAAAAAAGCATTTCTGATAAAATCATTCGGATACCAGAAGCTTTATCAGCTGTCACTGGAATGAAGCGTCAAATAATAAACAGAAACAAAACTGTACTCAGAATGACAAAAAGCACAATGCTGACAATAATCAGGGTTAACTTTTTTTTAGTATTCCGGACGTGCGCCTCTTTCCTTCTGTGATACATCTTTTTTATTTCGGTTTTATCGGAAAACTGTCCAAGGAGGGTTTTCATCCCTGTAAAAGTTTCTTTGAGGGTCTTCCTGTGCTTGGGCCCATTTTTCATGGCCTCCGGCGGAATGTCCCTCATCACATTTTTGACGCGCGCTTCTGTTACTTCTTTATTAGCCATATGCAATCCATTTTAAAATAATATAGTTTAAATCCGGAAAAATTCACGTGGCATTTGTAAAGATATTGAAATCAAGCGGATTTAGCGGCTGCTATCTGTTCAAATATATCCTTGAGAGAATAAGTAATATCCCAGTTTGGAAAATGTTTTTTTATCTTGGAAAGATTGGATATGTAACATATATGGTCGCCTTTTCTGTTGGAGTCCAGATATTCATATTTGAGTTTGCGCCCTGTTACATTTTCAGCCATTTCTATCGCTTCAAGCATGGATATGCTGTTCCGGCGTCCCCCTCCGAGATTGTAAACTTCGCCGCATCGGGGATGCTCATAAAACTCCTCAAAAAGCCTGCATACATCAAAAGAATGAATATTATCCCGCACCTGTTTGCCCTTGTAGCCGAAAATACGGTAAGGCCGCCCGTCTCTGGCGCATTTTATGAGATATGCCAGAAACCCGTGAAGCTCTGCGGCTGAATGCGCCGGACCGGTAAGACAGCCCCCTCTGAAACATGCTGTTTTCATTCCGAAATAACGCCCGTATTCCTGTACCATCACATCCGCGGCCACTTTATCGGCCCCGAATATGCTGTGAGTGGAACGGTCAATGCGCATGCTTTCATCAATGCCGTCAAAATCTTTCGCGTCCGCGTAATCATAACGCTTTTCCAGTTCTTTTACAGGCAATTCGTTGGGCGCGTCACCGTAAACTTTGTTGGTGCTCATAAAGCAGATCGGAGAATCCTTGCAGAATGTCCTGGCGGCTTCAAGAACATTCATAGTTCCCATGGCATTGACGTCAAAATCGTCAAAAGGCCGTGATGCCGCCAGATCATGGCTGGGCTGTGCCGCGCAATGTATGATGAAGTCAGGCTTTATCTGCTCAAAAAAATCCAGAACTTTTTTTCTGTACCTTATGTCCAGATTATTATGTCGGAAATTTTCAGCGGTACTTTTCAGGCGTTCAAGGTTCCATGACGTGTCGCCGTCATTGCCGAAAAAATCCTTTCTCATGTTGTTATCAGCCCCGAAGACTTCCCAGCCCTTCCTGTCAAAGTAAAGAACGCATTCAGAACCTATAAGCCCGCTGCTCCCGGTAATAACAAGTTTTTTCATGAATAATTCCGTATTTTCAATTTAATAAAGCTAATTTATATATATTTTATAAAATTGCTATCTTGTTTCATATATTCAAGGATTTATTGAAATTCGGAGAATGATATTATGGGTAAGGATATAAGTTTTTTCATAAGCGTATGGCTGAAATTTTTCTTTCTGCTTACGCCGTTTTTTACGCTTTCCATGTTTCTGTCCATAACCAAAGACATGACTACATCCGCGAAACGCGTTACCGCCATCAGGACAACATGCGCGGTGATAGCTGTATGCCTTTTCCTGTATTTCTTCGGAAACTTTCTTTTTTCCGTATTTGAGATTACTCTTGACGCGTTCAGAATAGGCGCGGGCGGAATATTGTTTCTCTCCGCCGTTTCACTGGTAAAAGGCAATGACACGATATCGGCGGAAGACAGGGATGGCGATATCAGCGTAGTGCCGATGGCAATTCCCTTCACTGTAGGCCCGGGCACTACAGGCGCGCTTCTCGTCATGGGCGCTGAAATACACAATCCGGTACAGCAGATCATCGGATGCTCCGCCCTCTGCGCCGCGGTGCTTTCGGTAGGAGTTTTTCTCTACGCCTCGACCGTCATGGAAAGACTCATCGGCAAAAGAGGCATCAAAATTTTCAGTAAACTCACTGGCCTGATACTTTCCGCGCTCGCCGCGCAACTTATTTTTACGGGAATAAAAAATTTCTTCGCTCAGGGACAGCCGCCGCTATGAAAACAGCTAAATATTTCAATTCCCTTGAGGAAATGTCCGGAGGATGCGCCAGGACTATTCTCGATACGGCATTGAAATATGCCAGTGAGAAAAAACTTTTCACACTGGCTGTTTCCGGCGGAACTACTCCGGTAAAGCTCTTTTCCCTGATGGCGGCAAAACCTTTTTCGGATGAATTCCCCTGGAAAAACACACATATATTCTGGGTGGATGAACGCCACACCAGCCATGACGCCCCTGAAAGCAATTTCGGGACTGCCTGCAAAATTCTTTTCTCTAAAGTCCCCGTTCCGGCTGAAAATATTCACCCGGTAAAAACGGAAAATATCCCGCCCGCGGAATCGGCAGCACTCTATGAAAAAGAACTGAAAAAAATTTTCAAGCCGGAAAACGACAGCCTTCCATCAATCGACCTCGTTCTTCTTGGAATGGGCAGCGATGGACACACTGCATCGCTTTTTCCATACGCCGCCGCTCTGGACGAAACCGGCAGATGGGTTACTGACGTACCGCCGCCGGCCAAAGCACTACCCGCACTGCCCAGGATAACATTGACCTATCCAATTATAAACAACGCAAAAAATATTTTCTTTCTCATAGGCGGAGAGGAACGCAGAAAATTGGCGGAAACATTTCTGAATTCGAATATACAGGATTTCCATCAGTATCCCGCCGCGGGAATATGCGGAGATGGAAATCTGACATGGTTTATCTCCAGAAATTGAATTATTTTTGATAAAACTATTTTACTTAGGCGGTAAAAATGAACAGAAAAAAAGTAATGGTGACAGCAGCGGCAATAGTAATTATCTTTCTGCTGTTTATTATTTTCGGCGGGGGTGGAATTCCCGTGAGCGCGGTCCAATCCCAATATGGTACTATAAGGGCATACGTTGAAGAGCGCGCCAAAACCTCACTCCCCAGAGTCTATCATATAGCAATGCCTTATGACGGACGCATAACACCCATAACCCTGCAACCGGGAACCCCCGTAAAACAGGGAGATGTAATTGCCACTATAAACAAACTCGATCTTGAGACAAAAGCCGCTGAGGCGCGTTCCAGAATCGGCGTCATAGAAGGAAATATAAAAATAAGCCGTTACAATGTCATGGAAGAAACCTCGCTCAAAGAATCCTATGACTGGATAAAAACTTTTGCCGATATGCTCAAGGCATCCGCTAAAAAAGTAGAAGCTTCAGAAGCTAAAAATAAATATTCCCAGTGGTATTTGAACAGTTGTGAAAAAATGTTTTCAGGCAAAGCCATAAGTGAAAAAGAAATGAACAGGACCCAGATGGAAGCTTCCGAAGCCACCATTGACTATGAGACTGCCGTTCTCGCAAACAGCGCAATGATAACCATGCAGAGCATTATGGAACTTCTCCCTGTTTACATAAAACAGTATCTTGAGAGAAAATCACTTTCCACCCAAGTTATGCTTCAACAGCTCCAGGAAGCAAAGTCCGGACTCGAAAAAGCAGAGCGCGATCTTAAAAACGCCGATATAAAATCTCCGATAAACGGGATAGTCCTGAACAGATTTTTCATGAACGAACGCTTTCTCCAAGCAGGGACAGTCCTAATGGACCTCGGAAATCAGGAAGAGATTGAAATCACCTCGGAAATACTTTCCCAGGAAGCTGTAAATATAAAGCCGAATGACCCCGTTGAAATATTCGGTCCCGCCGTAGGAAGCACGTCAATTACCGGAACTGTAAAAAGAATCAACCCCGAGGCCTTCACCAAAACATCATCTCTGGGTGTTGAAGAACAGCGCGTTTCTGTTATAATTTCAATCAGCAGTGATTTCATAAAAAAACTCCTCAGCGAAAAACGCCTGCCCGGAGTCGGCTACCGCCTTCAGGTGAGAATATTCACCGCTTTCGCGCCGAAGGCACTTAAAATACCGCGCACCGCGTTGTTCCGCTCCAATGACGGAAACTGGAGCGCATTCATCGTATCAGGCGGAAAAGCCAGAATAAGAAAACTTCAGATAGGCATTATGAATGACAACGAAGCCCAGGTGCTCAACGGAATATCAGAAGGAGAAAAAGTCATCATAGCCCCCCCCGCAAGCCTTCTGGACGGTGGTTCAGTAAAAATAGAATAATTTATTCATGAAAAATAGGTCTTAAAGGAAAATAATATGCAAGTATCGATTCTGGAAACAGGGGCCGTTTCATCTGATGCGGTAACAAATACAAAGGCAATTCAGGAAGCTATCGACAAATGCGCCAAGACTGGAGGCGGTGTTGTTTACTGTCCGCCCGGACGCTTTCTGACGGGAACGTTATGGCTGAAAGACAATATCACGCTGTATCTTGAAAGCGGCTGCACACTCATAGCCTGCACTGAACGCGATGAATATAATCAGGCAGACTGTTTCCCCGAACATGACATTGTCGCTCATCAGGCGGCGGACGGAACACATCTTCTCATCGCTTATAAATGTGAAAATGTGACCATTGCCGGAAAGGGCACAATTCACGGCAATCATACCGCGTTTTTCAAAGAGGGTCTCAGGGAACGCCCCGAAAACACCGAAGGATACCATGATGTCTACAAACTTCCTGCATCACGTCCCGGACAATTGCTTTATTTCTGCCGTTGCCGCAATCTGCGCATTGAAGACATATCGATCACCGACGCCTGTTTCTGGAGCGTTTACATGCTGGGTTGTGATTCAATAAAAGTCAGAGGGCTTACAATCAAGACAGACTGGAAAATTCCCAATGCCGACGGCCTCCACTTTAACTGCTGCCGCAATCTGACTGTTGAAAATTGCGAAATTGACACAGCCGATGACTGCATTGTGCTGCGCGGACACTACAAGGTATTGGGAAATACGGATTTCCCATCTGAAAACGTAATCGTTTCAAACTGCATTCTGAGCACGAGATGCTGTGCGTTCCGTCTCGGCGTAGGGGACGGTACAATTCGCAACTGCATCTTTTCCGACATCGTAATTCACAATACCCGTACCGGCATCAGTATCTGGCCCGCTTATTCCGAGCGTTTTCCGCGCGGCACTGACATTGACAATGTCCGCTTTGAAAATATCGTTATGGATGTCGTTCTGCCCATCTCTTTCATACTTGGGAACGGTAGTTCCGCAGCAGCAGGCAACATAACTTTTCAGAACATGTCATGCAAAACCACCAAAGCAATCTGCATTGTCGGAGAAAAAAATAATCATCTTTCCGATATAGATCTTATAGACTGCACGTTCCGTTTTCACGGAGACCGCAAACAGTCTCTTTTTGATGCGGATACTTGCGATGAATATACCACTTGGAAATATGTCGCGGAACCTCCGGCATGTGGTATTTTTGTCCGCTATACTGATAAAATACATTTCAGAAATGTCCGCCTTGACTGGACAAAAGCGGAGGGAAAACGTTCTGAAGCAATATGCTGCATTGACTGTGAAAATGTTGATTACAAAGAAACCGATGCTGGAGAATTCTCCCGCCTGGGAATACAATCAGCATTTAGGATGGTACGTTCTTCAGAAAAGTAAATCGGCCTTGACCTTTACTACAATCTTTTTTATTCTGACGGATTCCGTTCCGGGATTAATTCCGGCCATGTGACCGTCGCCGGGAAGGAAGACCTGAAAAGTACCGGGCAAAAGAAGGCTGGAACCGATATTTCTTGAAGGGGCCATATAAAAGGCCGCATCTTTCACCGCGTCATATTGAGTTTTACTTGCAAGACCGGCGACATTACAATATTCTATAAGCTCGGAACCCGTTATCATAACCTGAATATCTATATATTTCCGATGCATTTCAAGTGACATAGCCTCGGTCCTTGGCTTGGTCTGATAGCTCATGATATTCGCGTGAAGATCATCTCCCTGAATGGCATATATTCTCTCTTCTGAATCCATCGTCTGCGCGTTTATGAAATCAAAAGCCGCACTCCATATTTTATTTTTAAAATATCTGTCCGCGTTTTCAATAATGTCTATAATCATTGCCTGCTGAGTCTTTCTTTATTAAAGTTGAATGAGTTTTTTGTCTATCGTCATGGGCCCTTTTATATTTTCGCTTACCAGTTCCTGAGAGTCATTTACTTCCAGCCTTACGCCCTTGTAAAGAATTTCATCTATTATCACTTTTGTATCGTTTTTCTTCTCGGGGAGAGCGTTTATTTTTTCAAGTTCTCTGATAAAGCCTTCCCTGCTGGAGAGGAGATGATTCCTTTCAGAAAAGAGATCATAAACTCTTTTCTGTTTTTTATCGGTAAGGGTAAGAGATTTGCCGATATCTTCGGAGTAGGGCCCGAGCATGGAATCAATATGAGTGCTTCTGGCGTCTATATCCTTTATATTCTTCTCAAGCGTCCTGCGCCTGTCTATCTGATAGTAGTTGGACCCTGTTTTCAAAAGTGTGCTGACATCTTTTGGAGAACCTGCTCTTTTTGCCTCAATGTATTCAAAGGCTATGCATTCGCCGCCTGTAATTGTACCGGCAAAAACGCTTCCGCCTGATTTTATTATCGCGCCGACAGCCTCCACATCGATTTTTATATTATTGCGGCATTCAACGGTAACATCGTAAAGGAAGCGCACAAAAAGATTGCCGCCGCATTTAATCGTGCCTTTATTCTTACCGTTGACCCTATTGAGGTGAATATCACCTTCAGAGCGGATTTCACAGGCACCGACGACGCCGGAAACGCTCAATCCTTTTACGGCATTGATTTTGACCCCGTCCTTGATATCGCCGTTAATCTCGATTTTACCCAAAAAATCTATATTTTCAAATTTGAGATCACCGTTTATAACAATGGTATCATTTATTGAAATACAGTCCCCCGAGAAAACAGTCATACCGCTTTTTTTCGCGGAGAGGAGCCCTTTCTGGGGATTAAAAAATACGCCTTCACCGCACTTCAGCCCTACATCGGGGGTTTCAAGCTTCGCGAGCATCTGCCCGGCCATCACATTTTTGAAAAACTCCAGTTCCGCCGGATTTACGATCTGCAAGTCTTTTTCATTGTCAGAGTGAGGCTTTTTCCTTATTAAAAATTCGATTTTACCGTTTCTCCGCCTTACCAGAGGGATCATATCGGAATAATCAAAGCCTGAAACTGTTTCGGATATATCGCTTTTTTGAATGTTCTGGGAAGCTTTTTCCAGCAAGGAAAAGCCGAAAGATGATATTTTTTCAATGAGTTTGGCTTTGCGTATGGGCTTTATTATATACCCCTGGCAGTCCCGGTATGTTTTCAGAAGATTTTCATTGTCGGTAAAAGCGGTTATTATCAACACTTTCGCTTTTCTGTCCTCAGGGATATTATGTTCCTGCTCAATCTGCCTTATCCGTTTCAAAGTCTGGCAGCCATCCATTTCCGGCATTGAGAGGTCCAGGCAGATCAGGCTGTAGGGATTCCCGTCTTTGAGAGAGTTGCCGTACATCACAGCGCCATCAGCCCCGCTTGAGGCTGTATCAGCATCGCCAAACAGCCTCATTTGCTTACTCAATATATTCCGGCTTACGGAACAGTCGTCTATAATTAATATTTTCATATTTTCTTTATATTGTTTGCCTAAAATAACTTTTACACTAATATATAACTATTCACAAATAAACCAATACTTTGAAATCTAAATAAATGGGATTTTAAGATGAATAAAAATATAAGAGAGCTTTTTCAGGAAGAATATGGGAAAAAGCCTTCGGCGGTATCCCGTGCACCGGGACGGCTTGAGGTGCTGGGAAACCATACCGATTATAATGAAGGCCTGGTATTGAGCGCTGCCATCGAGCAGGCTACAGAGTTCGCCATAGCGGCGGTAAGCGGAAATCTCTGCAAAGTACGAGATTTCAGGGACGGCAGTAAAATAGAATTCGAATTAGACAAAATAGAGACGCCTGTACGCGGGAATTGGGGAAATTACATCAAAGGCGTCATCATGGAATTGCGCAAACGCGGACATGAAACAGGTGCGTTTGAAGGCGCGATACTCAGCGATGTGCCCCTCTCAGCGGGAATGAGCAGTTCAGCGGCCCTTGAAGTGGCGACCGCGTTCGCTTTAGGCGAAGCGTTCGGCATAAAACTTTCTGGCGAGGAATGGGCCCGGATAGGTCAGGCGGCTGAAAATAATTACAGTGGCGTAAAATGCGGGCTGCTTGATCAATTCAGTTCAATCTTCGGAAAAAAGGATTCCTTCATACTCTGTGATTTCAGAAAAACTGAAGTGCTCAGAACCGTTCCTGTGCCTCACGGCTATGTTCTGGTGGTCGCCAATTCTCTGGTCAAGCATAATCTGGTGGATTCAGATTACAACATACGCAGGGAAAGCTGCGAGAAAGCTGTTCAAATTCTGCAGGAGAAACATCCCGAAATAAAGGCATTAAGGGACGTCACCCCGGCCCTCCTGAGAAAATCAAAAGAATTTCTGCCTCTACAGGATTACCTCAGGGCGCGCCATATCGTCGGCGAAAACGACCGCGTAATGAAAGCGGTTGAAGCGCTTGACAAAGGAATGATTGAAAAATTCGGGGCTTTGCTTTTTGAATCTCATAAGAGTTCCAGGGAAAATTTTGAGAACAGCTGCATTGAACTCGACTGCCTGGTTGAACTTGCCTTTTCCATTCCCGGCGCATGGGGCGCGCGTCTGAGCGGAGGCGGTTTCGGCGGCATAACAATACATCTGGTGAAATCTGACGACGCAAAAGCATATTCAGAGCGTCTGAAAACAGCGTACAAACTCCAGACAGGAAAAGAAATAGAGACTATTACATGCGGCATCGGCGATGGCGCCTCCGTAAGCAGAATATTATAAGATCCAATTATGACCATTGAAATCAAAGTTATATGAAAAAAATACCTGATATAAAAGAAAAACTCTCACTGCTTGTTGAGTATTTTTCTGTTCCCGCTTTCATTGTTTCGCTTTCGGAGAACAAGGTACTTTCCAGCAACTCCCTGCTCCTGCGGGCTTACGGTATGTGCTTATCGGAAAATACGCTCATAGAGCTGAAGGACATTGACGAAACCCCGTGCCACTTACGCATGCTTCAGAAAGAACCGGTGGCAATACTTGAAAGATGTCCCGCGGAGAAAGCGCTCTTTGAGCTGGTTTTATTCTCGGCTTCCATTGGGATAATTTTTGAGACGATGCCGCAGCACGAAACGGACGGGGCGGGAAACATGAGGCGTTCTGCCAGAAGAGGCACAGGCAAACCGCACTCTTTTCATTTCAGTTACATACATAATTTTTCTTCAGGCAATTGGTCTTATTCCCACCCTGAACTTCTCTTTACGTTGGACCTGGTGAACAAAAAAGACAAAAATCTTGACTGGCGCTCAATCATATTTGAGGAAGATCTACCCCTGTACGACAATACCATAGATAACGTCTGCCAGCACGGCGGCAACCACGAAATACACTACCGCGTCAAATCGCATAATGGGGATATTATCAATGTCTGCGATTACTGCAGCCTGACACAGCCCGAAGGAAAGTGGCCTGTCCTGGTGGGAAGCATTGTCTGTGCCGAAAGGTCTTATATGGAAATTCAATTTGCGGAACGTCAGGCGCTCGCAGGAAGACTTGTAGGCGGAATGATACACGACTTCAAAAACCTCCTCGGCGGAATACAAAACATAATTGAGTGGACTATTTCCATTTCAGAAAAACAAGAAGTTGTAGACGCGCTGAAAAAGACATTGTCGTATTCAAGTCAGGCTGCTTCCCTGTTGACAGGCGCACTGAAGGTAAGTTCAGGCAAACAGGAAACTAAAATCGAGAAAATTAACATAGGAAGCATAATATCAGAACTGGAAAACCTGATACGGCGAATAATCCCGTCCTCAATAAACTTAAAAATCCACGTTTCCCCCGATTTACCTCCGATATACGGACAGAAAAGCGCGCTTCAGGACATGCTTCTCAACCTTTGCGTCAATGCCAGGGACGCAATGAAAACCAGAGGCGACTTGCTGGAAATCAGGACATACAAGGTTTCCCTGCCCGATGAATATGGTCATACTCAGGAGTTCATAGGACTTGACGTTTGTGATAACGGATGCGGCATGTCAAAAGCTGAAATAAAGTCAATTTTCGAGGCTTTTTATACCACAAAAGACACAGGGGCGGGACTCGGTATGTGGATGGTCAGGGAAGCCGTTCAGTCATTCGACGGAAAAATAGAAGTGAGAAGTTCACCCAGTAAAGGTTCGTCAATACAACTTCTGTTCCCGGTAATAGAATTTTCCGGTTACATTGAAGAGCCGTCACAGGACAAGGACAATTCCATAGATAAAATTACCCTTATATCCAAATTCAAACTGACGGACCCGAAAACTGTTCTCTACATAGAGGATGATCCCCTTATAAGAAGCGGTGTCGCGCTATGGCTGGAGGCCGCCGGCTTTAATCTCCTGCAATCAGGCGATGGACTGGAGGGATGGGACATATTCCTGCTAAACAGCAATACGATAGATCTGGTTATACAGGATTTTGTGCTTCCCGGCAAACGCGGAGACAAGCTTCTCGAGGACTTCATAAAGCACAAGCCCGGACTGCCCGTTATTGTAGCCAGCGCCGATTCAGATAGGGAGCAGATAGAAAAGCTTACAAAAAAAGGCGCTTACGCATTTCTGGCCAAACCGTTCAGAATGGAAGAGCTTCTGAAACTTATAGAGGAGCTTTTTATTAATAAAAACAAAACAAAAACAAAGGACGATAAATGAAAATCAGATTGGCATTTGCAGGATTCAGACACGCGCACATATTCAGTTTATACGGACTCGCAGGCAACACACCGGAAATAGAAGTTGTAGCCGCATGCGAGGAAGATGACGCTACACGCAAATCCCTTGCTGAAGCAGGCAAAGTCAAAATAACACATTCTGATTTTTCCACCATGATGAGCGAAGTCCAGTGCGACGCGGTTGCCATCGGAGATTACTATGCCAAAAGAGGCGCTCTCGCAATAAAAGCCCTTGAACTGGGCAAGCACGTAATAGCCGACAAACCGATTTGTACAAACATGGAAGAATTAAACCGCATAGAAAAGCTTCTATCGGAAAAAAACTTGAAGCTCGGCTGTATGCTTGATATGCGGGACATTCCCCAGATAATAGGCGTAAGAAACCTCATCAGAAAAGGAATGATAGGAGATATACATGCCATCAGCTTCGGCGGACAGCACCCTCTGATGCTCGGCGTCCGCCCCGCCTGGTACTTCGAACCCGGTAAACACGGAGGCACTATCAATGACATAGCTGTACATGCCATTGATTTTATCCCGTGGGTTACAGGCCTGAGTTTCGAAACTGTGAACTCAGCACGCTGCTGGAACGCGTTCGCCACCGATTATCCTCATTTCAAGGATGCTTCTCAGATGATGCTTACCATGAACAACGGCTGCGGTGTCCTCGGCGATGTCTCCTATTTTGTCCCTGACAGTTTCGGATACTCCCTGCCCTACTATTGGAGAACCACATTTTTCGGACGCAAAGGCATTATTGAAACATTCGCGACTGCTCAGCGTATTTCAATTGCCGTAAACGGCGAAAAAGAGCTGAAAGCCCTTGATATCAATCAGTCAAATCCGGGCGGATACCTGAAATCATTCCTCAATGACCTTGCCGGCACGAGCGCCGAAGAGGAATTGAACACAGCGTCTGTCCTGAAAGCCGCGAAAATTGCGCTTACAATTCAGGAGGCCGGAGATAAAGGGCTTAGAGATTTGTCCCTTAAATAAGCAGATATTTCTCGGGGGGACGTATGTCCAGAACATTGTTAATAACGCTCTTTTCAACAGGGGCGTTTTTCTCTGGACATCTCTGTTTTTCAGAACAGAACACTTCATCGCCGTCAAAAGAAAATGGTTTTATGGAGCTAATTCCCTTCAAGCCCGGCGAAGAACGTCCCCAAATCGTCTTTCCACAAAAAAAATGCAAATCCATAAAAGTTATAAAATTCAAAACCGAAGATTCGGAAACTGAAAAAGAACTCTCTCCCGCTGAGCAAGCCCCTTCGGATGAAAAACCCTCAGCGTCCCAACAGAAAGAAGAAGCCGGTTTTGAAATAATAAATTCATCTCCGCAGGAAGAGAAAAAAAACTCTTCCGAAAAAACGTCTGAAAAGATGATCACAGAAAAAAATCCCCCGCCCAAACATAATCTGGCGGCATTGAAAAAAGCGTCTTCGGAACTCCGCCAAATCATTGACAAATATGACGGCATGAAACCGGAAGAAATCAGCATCAACACAAAACTGGCCGCTCAAGCCGCTGATTTAAGCAATATTATTGAAACGTTGGACAAACAGGTAGAAGAAAAAAAACAGGAACTCGCTGATCAGATAAGAGCATATAAAAGAGCGGGCGAAGAAATGCGCGGCCCCAGAAAAAATGATGAAGCCATCGCCTGGTATTACATATCCAGTAAACATAACTGCCGCCATCCCATGAAAGATAAACCGTCCCCTTCAGGCGGGCCTGTAAAATATATTCTACCCTCCGACGACAGAGGGCAAAAGGAAAAGAAAATACTGAAGCCCGACGTGGAACGACTGGAGAAGGAATATAAGGAACTGACAGAAAAGTATTCCAGTTATAAACAGCGTTATCAGAAATTAAAAAAGGATTACAAGTCATACCTCGAACAGAAACACGAGAAAATACTTAGACAGATAAAAGAGACTGAAAATAAATCCGCGTCAGCAGAAGCAGCCAGCGAAAACAAGTCCTGACATAATTGCGCTACTCCATTTTTTTCAGCACCTTCTCGAGCACAGAAGCGCAATAAGTACATTCCTCACAGTTTTTTTCGCATTCTGTTGTGCGCTTGAACCAGTCCTCTGGGAAGAGTGTATTGTCGATAGCGTAAGGCATAAGCGCCGGACCGAAGCCGGGTTCGCACAAGTCGGCCAGGTTTCCGTAATATTTACGATCGACATACGCCTTGACGACCATTCTGGGCATGGCATGCATTCTGGTGGCAAGCTTTATCACATCGAAATAAGGCTCGTAATTATGAATGTCTTCCGGCCTTACCCAGGTGTTCTGAAGAATGCTTGTCCAGTTCTTTTTGTCTTTCAGAAAATTCCAGCAGACGTGAGGTGTCCATTTGGGAATATTGGCCATTTCATCTATTTCCCTTTCATGCGCCACCATGTTGTCATGAAATATCTGTCCCGAACAGAAACGCATACAGCCGCTGTTTGCCAGCATTATCAGTTTCTTATTGTTCTTATCAGCCCATTTTTTCAGAGTCCTGATAGTTTTGAAATCACGGTTGTAGTCCCTCTGAATATGGAATGAATCAAAAAGATGGGAAACGTATTCCATGCCTTTGACTGTACCGATGCGCATGTTGACGGAAGCCCTGACTTCCATATCCTCGAAATTTTTCTTTATCACATGCGCTATCGCGGGAGATGTCGTAGTCGCTATCTCGACTCCGCCAAGGCGTTCGCCCAGATAATCGATGACGGATATTATTTTGTTGGCAAGGTGCAGAGAAACGGCTTCTCCGCCGTAACAGTTGGCGTTGAATAGTATATCAAGCTTCACGCCAAGTTTTTTTATTTTCTCCAAATCATCTTCAAGTCTTCTCTGAACAGACCAGTCCACATATCCCCTCTGATCGGAGAGTGACGCGCGGCATGTAGGGATATCCACCCACGGAAAATAGACCTCGGCAATATTATTTACATAATCCCCGACTATCTCGCTGAACGGCTCAGCGTCAAGTTCCGCCAACTGATATCCAAGCGCGAATTTCATGTCGAACTCCATTATTGTTTATATATATCAAATGCCGGAAAAATCACCAGCCGCCCGAAGCACCGCCTCCGCCAAAGCCTCCACCGCCTCCGGAAAAACTACCGCCGCCAAAGCTCCCTCCGCCTCCACCGCTTCCCCAGAAGAAACCGCCCCCTCCACTGCGCCGATTGCGATATGTACGCCTTCCACCGAAAATCTGGCTTATTAGAACCATCACCACTATTATTATGAAAATTATGACTACATGCGGCACAGGGGCTTTTTCATTTTTCGCGGATTTTCCCGAAGATGGTATGCCGTCAACTTTAATACCTGTTACAAACTGTTGAATTTTATTTACGGCAAAAACAACACCATCATCATATTCGCCTTTTTTGAAAAATTTTCCCATCTCCCTTATGATGTCGCCGACCTTGGCGTCATTGATGGGGCCTTCCCATCCGTAGCCTAGTTCCAGCCTTATTTTTCTGTCGTTTTTCACGATCAGCAATATCGCGCCATTGTCCTTGCCCTTCTTTCCTATCTTCCATTTTTCAGCGACTTTCATGCTGAAATCTTCCAGAGCACCCCCATCCAGGGACGGTATTGCCAGGACAGTCACTTGCCCGCCCGTAGCGTTTTCCAGTAATATAATAGCACCGTTAACTCTGTTGCGTCCGTCCGGGGACAAAAGACCGGCTTTATCAACGACGCGCCCAGTCAGTTCGGGAACTTTCAGTTCCGCTAAAAGGCCAATGCCGATAAGCAGAAACACGCCTGTAAAAAGGATTTTACTCCTGAATACTGATACTGTCATTGATTTCATTTACATCATCGTCCTGATGGGGAAAATATTTCTTCAGAGCATCGCCGGCCTTTAATATTCCGGCCTCGATTCCGGCTGCAAAATCGCCTTTTTTAAAATATGAAGACATGGTCTCTACAGTGCTTTCCCAAAAGTTTTCCGGCACGGCCTTGTGAATTCCCTCATCTCCGATCACGGCAAAACGCCTGTCGTTGACGGCGATAAAAAACAGAACGCCATTCCTCTGTTTTGTCTTGTTCATGCCGAGCTTGTGAAACTGCTTCCAGGCAGCTTCATGAATATTGTTTCCGCCCCGTTTCTGAATGTGAACGCATATTTCACCGGAAGTCTCCAGTTCAGCGACACGTATCGTTGCGAGTATCTGTTTTTCCTCTTTTTCAGATAAAAGGCGGGCCATCAGAATTTTACCTCCGGGGGTTGCTGAACTTTAGTTTTATCAGCCGGCTGGAAATATTCGGCGGACTTGAAACCAAGTCCATCGGCAAACATACTGCCGGGGATTTTTCTTATGGAAGCATTGAAAGTCTTCACCGCGTCATTGTATCTTGTCCGGGCTACCGAAATGCGGTTTTCAGTCCCGGCAAGTTCATCCTGAAGCCGTATAAAATTTGTATTGGCTTTCAGGTCCGGATAGTTTTCGGCTATGGCGAGAAGGCGCCCCATGAAACCACTGAGCTCGGCACTTGCCGCAGCCTTCTGTTCAGGGCCTTTTGCCGAGAGAAGACGGCCCCTGGCATTGCTTACGTTTTCGAATATATCCTTTTCGTGTTTAGCATAACCTTTCACGGTGTTGACAAGATTAGGTATCAGGTCCGCGCGTCTTTGCAACTGCGTGTCAATCTGCGCCCATGATTCTTTAACCTTTTCATCCTTGGATATCAGGCCGTTCCTGACAATGATAATAAACCCGAAAACAATTACAATTAAAAGAAAAAACGCAGCCCCTAATGCCAGAAATGCTTTCATCTTTATACTTCTCCTTTTTATTTATATCTTTATAATATAGTCCGTAAACACACCTCGTCCACTAAAAATGCTGATTTAAAACTCACTCCTCCGTGCGCCCTTTTACTACAAACTCCATTTGGCCACAGTTAGAACTTAACCGGCTGTGCCGGGACTTTAAGACGGTTGCGACGACGCGCAACCCTCCACGATTTTTCATTGATATACACTTGGCGTGGAGGGATTTGCTTTGTCAAATCCGTCTTCAAAATAACAATTTTCTATACAGTCCCCCCCTATAAAGGGTGGTTGTTTATTTTTTCTCAAAAACCGCTATTCCGGCGTAGCTTACGCAGTGGGAATAGTCGCCTGTCATTTCACCGGAAGTCGTATATTCGATGAGACGCGCCGAAAGACTGGCTGAGTTTTCCGCTATTTCCGCCAAAAGGATTTTTAAAGGATTTTCACCGCAGATTGTCGCGCCTGTTTTCGCCATATATTCAGAAAATCCTTTCAGATCGAATTGGAGGATTTTCTCAATGGCGCCCATGTCCAGCTTTTTTATATTTTCAGGTATATCGCTATTGAATGGACAGTAGGAAAAATTTGCTCCGTAATGCGTAAAGTCTGAACTTATCACCCACAGTGTGTCTTCATTCCAGAAAACAGAAAGCGCCTCCGCTATATTTTCCGCGGTTTTCACATCCAGATGACCCGAAATAAACGGTATAATCGGAATATCAGGAAAAAGAGTCTGGATAAACGGAAGTTCCACTTCCAATGCGTGCTCATAAGCGTGCGCCTGATTTATCTGCTGGATATATGGACATGATGAAAGCATTCCGAGGGCCTCAGTATCGACCTTCATATCGCCGAGCGGTGTCCTGAGAACGCTATAATCAGCGAACGCCAAACCCTGAAACGGCACCCTGTGCGATGGCGCGATTATAAGAATTCTTTTATAGACAGATGAAGACGCGGCCGAAAAAGTTTTAAGTGCGGTTTTACCTGAAAAAACATATCCGGCATGAGGCACGACAAGCGCCCGCGCCCTGCCCTCAAATTTTTCGATTTCTCCGATATCAGCGAGCATTCTGGCGATATCTCTTTTTAATTTTACGGGATCAGCTTCATAAAATTGTCCCGCTACCGCGGGAAAGCGTACTTTTTCATTCATTTCCATAAGTCCCTCCTGAGTTTTCAGAAACTTAAAGCTGAACTTAACCAGCTTTGCCGGGGCTTTAAGACGGTTGCGATGAAGCGTAACCCTCCTGCGATTATACGTTAATATATCCATCCCGCGAAGCGGGATTCATAATGGCGCTTCGCGCCCTTCGTCAAATCCGTTCCCCGGATAACAATTTCCCATACGATCAAAATACTATATCTAAACTCTAAATAAAGCGAGTCGCTTATTGCTTTGCGGGGAGGTTTTTGCAGAGGATTTTCAGAAGTTCGTCTTTTCTGATTGGCTTGCTAAGGTAATCATCCATTCCGGCGGAAAAACATCTTTCTTTGTCGCTCTGCATAGCATGAGCGGTCATGGCGATAATGGGAATATGCACACCCGGGGTATTCTTCCGCTCTCTCGTCCTTATTGCCGCTGAGGCTTCCAGTCCGTCCATTTCGGGCATCTCCACATCCATCAGGATAATGTCAAAATTCTTTTCCAAACTTTTCTGAACAGCTTCCAGACCGTTTTGGGCCAATTCTACTTTGTAGCCCTGCTTCTCCAGTATCTTCATGGCAAGTTTCTGATTTATGGGATTGTCTTCCACCAGTAAAATACTGATACTGGAATTTCTTTCATCAACAGGCCCGGATTTCATTTCCCGCAGAGAGGCTGTATCTGTTTTATCCAGATAACTGCCATCTTCCTGGATAGCCGAGTGTTTATTGCCGTCTGTTTTTCCGGCAAGTATTTCCGATAATTTTTGAAAAAGCTGGGCCCTCTTGACCGGCTTGAAAAGGAACGCGTTAATCAGGCCTTTTTTAATCAGTGACTTATAATCATGATAAACATGAGAACTCAACATTATCAGAAGGGTATCTTTCAAGAGCGAATGATTTCTTATCCTCGCGGCAAGCTCTACTCCGTCAACATCCGGCATAGCCATGTCCAATATAGCGACATTGAATGGAGCGTTTTCCGAAGCGGCCTTTTCAAGTTTAAGCATGGCATCTTTCGCGCTTGAAGCGTCCTGATATGAACTGCCAAGGTAATTCATATATTCACTTAGCACTTTGAGATTGATTGCATTGTCGTCAACGCCCAGTACCTTGAGGTGCTGAAGGCCTGTTCGAGCGTAAAGAGAAGACGCGTCTGGAATTTCATGAGGCACCTTTAGTGGCATATGGAACCAGAATCTGGAGCCTTTTTCAACTCCGGTCTCGACATTTATTTCACCGCCCATCGCCTCAACAAGCCGTTTGGCTATGGCAAGTCCCAGCCCTGTGCCCCCGTATTTGCGGGTGGTTGAAGCATCCACCTGGGAAAATGATTTAAAAAGCCTGTCCATTCGGTCTTTAGGGATGCCTATGCCGGTGTCCCGCACGGAAAAAGACAATAGTTTTTCCTTATTCTCATTTTCAGTTACTTTCACCTCCAGGACAACTTCCCCCTTGTTTGTGAACTTTATGGCATTGCCAATGAGATTCAGAAGCACCTGTCTTATGCGAACCGGATCGCCATATATTACCTCCGGTACTTCATTGCGTATCAGACTCGCAAACTCAATTTTCTTTTCTTCGGCGCTTACTACAAATATATCACTGAGCCTGTCAAGGAGTTCTCTGAGCTCAAAGTCAACTTCTTCAAGCTCCAGTTTTCCCGCCTCTATCTTCGAAAAATCAAGTATCTGATTTATTATGCCGAGAAGGTTTTCCGCGGAGTTAAGAACGATAGTTCCATATTCACGCTGAGAGGTATTCAGTCCGCTGTCCATAAGCAGTTCAGTCATTCCGATAACGCCGTTCAGGGGAGTCCGTATTTCATGGCTTACATTGGCAAGAAATTCGCTTTTAGCGATGCTGGCCATCTGAGCTTCGAGCGCCAGCAGGTTTGATCGCTCTATCGCGTTTTCAAGTTCACGATTGACCTGCTCGATTTCGTTTTTAGTCTTAATCAAGATTTCTTCCGCTTTTTTATCCTCAGTTATATCGCGGCCCTGAGGTACCAAAAAAATAACATTGCCCGCATCATCCGTTACGGGTTTCAACGAAAAGTCAATATAATGCAATGCCCCGTCCGTCGAGGGATGGGTAGCCTCAAATCTGATAAACTCTCCCTTCCCGGCCCTCTTTACTGCGTCTTTAAGCCTCTGCTGAAGTTTTTCCGAATGCACCCACCAAGGAGTATCCCAGAAAAATTTATTGATCACATCCGATTTTCGCAGTCCAACCAGTTTCAGAGCTGACTCGTTCACATCCTGTACGACCCCGTTTAAATCCAATATTCCTATAAGGCCGTAGGACTGATTGATTACGGCATAAAACTTTTTCTCGCTTTCCTTGAGAGACGTTTCAATCCGCTTTCTCTCAGTAAGATCAAACATGACACCAACAAATCCATTCATCCCGCAACTATCATCTCCGCGGATACTGGCTTTGTGAAATAAAATATCATGAGTAGTACCATCGTTATATCTGACAGGAGCCTCATAGACAAAAAGCTTTCCTGGATTTTGTATCAACATTCTGTCATTATCATCATAACGCGCGGCAAAATCTCTGGGTGCTACATCATAGACGGTCTTACCCATTATTTCGGCTTTTGACATGCCAATATATTTTTCAAATTCCTTATTGCAGAATCTGTAGCGCAATTGAGCATCCTTGTAAAAAATCGGCAGCGGAACAGTATCAATAAGCATCTGTAGAAAACTCAGGTTTTCCGCTATTTTTTCATCAGCACTCTTTCTGTCTGATATATCATTGATAAGAACGCCGAGCATTCCGACAGCGTTAGGAAAGACCTTCAATTCCAGAAACTTTTTCATATCCTTACTGTAAATCTCAAATTCCAGGGCTTCACCTGTTTTTATAACGTTTCTGAAGCTTTCCTTGTTGGATTTCTCAAAGCCCGGCATTATATCGGAAAGCATTTTGCCTTCAACGCCTTTTTGAGGTATCCCCGCAAGTTTTCCAAAAGCCGGGTTACAGGCGATAATACGAAATTCTCTAGTCGCAAGGAGCTCCAGAAAGAGAAAGGCATTGGACATTTCGTTAAAAAGCATCCAATACTGTCTTTCGCTTTCAAGCAGTTCGCTTTCGGCAAAAGTTTTTTCTTTCAGCATTTTTCGCAGAACAAAATAATCAAACACAAAAAGAAATAAAGCTGTACAGAGAACGACAGCAAAAAAAAGTATTACGCTTTCTTGCGCCGCGTGTTTTATATGGATAAAATAATGCAGCACCCAGAAAAACGTCAGCAAAAGCAGAATAGAGGGTACAGCAAGAAGCAATATTTTTTTACGGAAGCTCATCAAGAATCCCCCACTCCTGTTCATGAAAAACGAGTATTGCGCCTGAACAGCATATATTAACTCGAAAATACTGATATTCCACAGAAAACATGTAAATCAGACGATAAAAAGGCAAGTCTTCTGAATAAAAAGCTTCGTTATCTTATAGCAGAACAGGGATTATTCGCGACCTTTCCAGAAAACATTGCTGGTACTGGTAGGAATATCACTCATTTTCCTGCCGTCGCAGTGAAGGTCGAAAAAAAGCACATTGGTTTTTCCCGAGTGGGAATAAGATACTCCTGCGTAAGCCATGAAATTACTTCCATTTGTAGTGTCATCAAACATGCCGCATGCTGCCGGCTTCTGCATTCTCACAATCAGAAAGGATTTTGTAAAATCATTATCATTAGGATAATAGGCATTATAACTATAAGTCCCATAAGTTCTCGGCTGGGCAATTCCAAGCACCTTTTCAATCAGGAGAACATTAACAGGACATATATCAATAGCCGCGGTATAATGTTTTGCGGTGTCACTTTCCTTCAGGTAGCCCATCGTAAACAATTCCCGTTTATAATAGGGCCACGCCACTCCGTCAGTCGTCAGTTTATGAATAGGCATCCTGCTGTCATAATCATTTGAATACTGAAAAAAAACCAGGCCGAGTTGTTTCATATTGGAAGCGCAGCTTATAGCGCGGACTTTATCCCTGGCTTTGCCCAAAGATGGAAGAAGCAGGCTCGTGAGTATTGCGATGACGGCAATCACAGTCAGGAGTTCGACAAGAGTAAAAACCTTGAATTTTTTATTAATTTTCATCTTTTCCTCACATTCTGCTCGAAAGCGGTTCCGTTTCCAACACCACGACGGAAAGAAGTGAGCTTGAAAACGATATTTTCTCACTGCCTTTAATTATATCACGATACTCAGCACCCGCCAAATCACATGAGGAGAGTATTCCAGAGCACTTTTCTTTCAAAGTAAAACAGCCGTCCCCACCCGTCTTATTCCAGACGGTAAAGATAATCTTTCCTGAATAGTGCAGATAAGATTTCACACTCACATTATCAGGGCAATAACGTATCAATAAATCATCCTTGAATTTTGCTTCCGTCAATAAAGATTTATATTTTTCCCCCAGATACACAACGCTGTCAAAAAACTTTCCAATCCGCAGATTTTCAAGCACGTGGTCATAAGTCCAAAAAAGAATGTTCATGCTGAACTGACGGCATATTATATCATACACATGCTTTTCTTCCGCTTCGCGGGGGTTTAGCGGCCATGGTTTCGGCAGTACCATATCTGTCAGAAGGGCATCAGGAAATGTATATCTGAACATTTCAGGAAAAGCGTACTTAATTCCGGTCATCCAACTGGTCTGTATCAACTGGGAATCCAGTTGCGATGTCAGAATATCATTCAGGTGTTCGGAGAAAAGAAATATTTTTCCTTCATATTCCGCCCCCAGTTCATCGCGCATTTCCTTTATCATGGAACAGTTGTTCAGCACCCAGCCTGCCTTGTGATTGTGGTCTTTGCTGTAACATTCCTTGGGGAGTACACTCAACTGGTCTATATATACGCCGCTTCCGCCTATAGTATCAATAATGTATTTAACATTGTTTTTCACTTTTTCCCGCCATCCGTCAGCGCTGTTGCACATGCCACTGAGAATATTTTTGCCCCACTGGACATCCATAGTGCCGCCATCAATTTTTCTGACCGCCCACTTCAGGCCGAACTCCTCATAATCAGGGGATGCCTTGTCATAAGAGTAAGCATTGATATAAAAGAAAACATTTCCCCCTTTTTCTTTTACCGCTGAAACAGCTTTTATAAGCTCCGCTTCCGTCCCCAATGCGGGGTCGGGACGGAAATTCGGGTACATACTGTCAAAACCGCCGGTATTCCATCCGGCAATCATGATGTTATGAAAATGATGTTTTTCAGCCTCTTCATATATCAGGGGGATATCATTGTAGCGATGATTTATATCTCCGTTCTGCCATTTGAAGTCGTAGTGGCAGACCATGCCGGGGCTTTGCCGTATAAACTCAGGGGCTTTTCTCGCGGGCGGACAATTCGAGCGGTAAAAAGCTCTGTAAATATCCGCTCCCCTGTGCCAATCGCCCTCATGTACTCCTATGACAAAGTCTCCGTTCCACTCATTCAAAAAGCGGTTAAAGGTCTTTTTCATCCTGAAATTAAGTCCCTTTTTATTTGGGGAAACAGTGACGGCAAAAGATGTCTTTTCAATGCCCAGGTCATGGCTGGCAAAATACACCCCGCCTTTTTCACCGTAATAATCGAACCACATCATGGAAGGACTTTTTCCATCGAAAAAAGTATATGCGTCATCCGAATCGCGATGAAAACCTTCCGCCCTCACTGACATTTTCCGGTCTTTCCAATTCCCTGTTTCATATTTCCCCGGTTTAAGAAGCTCCTTTGCCGGATTTTCTATCTTTATTCCTCCCGCATCCGGATAGACCAAAACGTCCTGGCCTTTTTCAGAAACCTGAATATAACCGGGCAAGGAAAATTCAATTTCCCTGAGCGTAATGTCTTTATTCTTCGCGCTGAAAGAGACATTGCAGGCAAGCGCGTCACCTGAAATATCCCGCCAATTTATCTTAACCTTTATACCGCTGTTCTGATGATAGAAAATCCCGGAAAGTTCTCCTATGTTTTCCTCCACACAATCATCAAGACTGAAACTCCTGATGTCCTTTCCATTTTCAATTTTGAAAGACAAACAGGATTTATTCTCTTTAAAATCCACAGACATAGCACTTTTAGTGTTGACTATTTTTGCAAGTATACCTCCTGCAAAATTCCCACTTACCTCAAGGTCATTCATTTTGAAATTATCAATCATTGTTTCACCGCTTTTCAGTAAAATAAAACACATATAAATTCCCGTATCATAGTTTTTTTGATTTGATTGTGTCAAGAATTATATCCAGCATGCTTCTCAACTTTTCGTCTCCGGCCCTGAACGAAGGACACGACGCCCCGATTGACGCAAGAAGATATCCAGTGGAACTGAAAAACGGCGCCGCGACAGAGTCAACCTGTCCCCTGCCCTTGAGAATAATAAAGCCATCCCTGCGGATATCATTCAGGTGAGAATACCATTTTTTATAATTCCAAGTCGCTTCTTCCGCCTCCTTCATGCCATTTTTAATATGATTCCTTATTACATCTTCCCATAATTTTTCATCCCCAAAAGCGACAAGCATCCTGCCGGTGGCAAGATATAAGGGACAATCCCATATCCTGTGGGTAAACTTTACGCTGACTTCGCTGGTGCTTTCCAGCATTGAAATTATTTCAGCCCTTGTTCCGGTCATTATTGTTACACATGTTAATTCTCCTGTCTTCTGATTTATTTCAGCGAGAAGCGGCTGTACCAGCTGCGGAACAGAAGCCTGTATATCCCAGGAAGTGCCAAGTATCCCCAGTTCGCTGCCTATCTCATAGGTTCCGCCGATGTTGATCAGATAGTTTCTGGAGGAAAGTGTTTTGACAATATTATAAACTGTCGAAACGCTCAGTCCCATCCTTTCTGAAATCTGATTCATTGTCAGCTGCTTTGAGCGGGCAATGTGTCCTATTATGTCTATCGCCCTGTCAACGCACTGTATCCTCTTGAATTTTGTATCGTCTTTTTTCATTTACCTGCCCTGTTAATTCCTTATGTTATTTGCTGAGACTGATAATTTCTTCCGCAATCATTTTACGGTATGTATCAAATTTCTCCGCCCCCCAGAACGACTTGATGTGAATGGCAATCTGCTCCCCGAAACGCTTCTGGTATTCTTTCAGATCAACGACGGTATCGGCTTTTATATCATCAAGAAGTTTCCGGGCCTTTGTACACTCTTCAGGCTTCTTACCAATATTCTCTTTAATTAGTTGTTCAAGTGTGTAAATATACTTGAAATCGTTGATGCCTTCGCGTATCTCCTCCCACTGTATTGTGGAAAAAAGTTTTCCGCCTTTGAAATACACCGTGCAATGCTCGGCAGAACCAGCGTCAAAATCATTGAACGCGTCATCCTGAAAATTGGCATACGCCCAGTAAGCCTGTCCTCTGGAATTGGTCTTCCAGTAGAAATAACCGGCTTTGAAACGTACGGCGTCAGGGTATTCGCGCGAAGCGTTGGAATACCACCAGAACGACTTTCCGGCCTTCCTGCATTCTTCGCTTATACGCTCCGGTTCGAACTTCGCGTAATCTATGATGGTGTAAGTGCGGACATCCAAAGTATCGCCGAGCTTGTCCACGTCATTCTGAGTAACGGTACTGTACGTCCTGATGCCGGGAACGGTCTTTAACTTTTTATATATTTCTATTGCGCGGTCAAGCTTCTTGTTGAAAGGCTCATCAACGGGATAGAAAAGTACTTCTCTCAGGTTTTCCTTTTTCACCAGGTCACGGATTTGCGCGGCAAGTTCCGGGGTTATCTCCTGGTGATGAATGGGAATAGGCTGTTTGGGAAAGCCAGCTTCATCCAGAAGTCTATTACAATAACGTAGTCTTTCTGCGATTTCAGGAGACCAGTTAGCCCCGAAAGTAAGTATTACGGAATTCATTCCATGCTTTTTCATATCAAGAAGCTGCGTCATGTCCGCGTCTTTGTTTTTAGGGTCGATGCAGTATCCGCTGCCTTCCCTGCCGCCGTAGTACATTGCGAAGAAGTAATCCTCAGGGTCTTTCAGCTTGAATGGATAAACCTTGAATTTAAGCGCAAGCTTTTTTTCAGGGGTATTTGCCGCTTTAAGGCTTATGCTTCCTGTATAAAGTCCGGGTTTTGCGTTTTCCGGAACATTGAAATTGAGCCAGAACTGCCGGGAAATTCCTGATGGAACATCCTGCGCACTGAACGGTTCCAGCAATTCCGGAATGACACTCCATGTCTTTGCGTTGCCCTTATGTCCGGAACGCTGGGGCCAGCAGCGCACGACATTCAAATCAATGTCTTTCGCTGGAAACAGCTCGCCGGTTTCGGACTTGAGATCGCTCAGCGTAATATTCAAATCCGCGACATCATTGACCCCGTATATTGCAAAGGAGGCGGCTTCAATTTCTCCCGGCGTTGCGGCCGCTTCAACTGTGTTGTTCACCTGTTGCGGGAGAGGCGTGGTATCGGGAAAAATCCGCTGCTGGAGGCTGTTCACATAACAGATATATCCTTGTTTTCTGTCGGCATCGCTTATCTGCGGTTTTTCCCTATGCGTGGGCTGCACATCCTTCTTGAATCCTGTATCTGGAACGGTAATGCTGTTAATAATCTCGCTGAATTCCCGCCACTGTTTGATGGGAGCGATTACAAGACTGTTTAAGATACCGATTCCTTTCATGCTTATATCCAGTCCGTCTTTTCCGGCATCACAGGCAAATATTTCAGGGCAGAAATCTCCTGTATCATTGGAAGGGACATCAAATTCACGTCCATTAACATTAAGACGGCAGCCAGGAGAAGGCAGAACTCCGTCACCGCTTAGAACATAGAGGTAATAACGGCCGGAGGGAAGCTTAACCTTGAAAGTATTCATTGCTCCCGTATTTTCCGATACTACAAAATCACGTCTGAGACTGCCTGGGCCGCGACGATCGCAGTCTAGCATTCCCGCCGCTGAAGTCCAGCCATAGCCTTTTCCGGCATCATAAACGGTATTTGCCGAAACTTTGGTAAAGCCGGGTATCGTTTCAATTTTCGCCGGACCGAAATCAAAGCAGTAAATGCCCGGATATTTAACAAGCGCATTGGCTGAAGCTTTCTTTTCCTTCTCTGCCACATTTCCGCCAGACATGGACACCAGCATCTCGCGCACCCGGGCACTCCCGTCGGGAAGACTGCTTACGGTCAATCTCACCTTGCTTGCGCTCAGAGGGGAAAACCTGAAAACAGGGGCCGGGTCGGGAAGTTCCACATTATATTTATCCTTCTTGTCCAGCCCATTTACTATTCTCATGTACTTTGAAACATAATCTTTCTTATCAACGATGGTTTTCCAGGCTGTTCCATCCCAGTATTCTATTTTGAAGTTATTGAAAAGTTGTGTAAAGTTATTTTTCTCGTACATATACAGTTGTATCTGGTTGAATTTCTTCGGCGCGCCGAAATCAAGTTCCAGCCAATGCGGCCCTTTAGCTTTATTAGCGAAATCAGTACACCAGTATTCTTTTCCATCCACTTTTCCATCCGCCGCAAACTTCGCCAGATGTCCCTTGAACTTAGTCAGCTCCGAACTGGCCGTGACTTTTTCGGGTTTAATCATCTCTCCATAAGAAAACACAGCACCGAATACGAAGATACAAAGAGCACCCCTCCAACAGCTTGCAGATAACAAGTTACTCATCTTCAACCCTTCCTCTTTTCAATTTTACAAAACTACATTTATTTACATTGTAAAGATTTCATTTATATTATAAAGATTCAACCAGAGAAAGTCAATAGGAAAAAGAGCTGTGATATGAAAAAAAAGGATTTATTTTTCAATACTTCACAATACGAAGTTTAAAACAGGAAACATCAGGAACTGAATTATAAATATGTTCGCGTATGCCGGGCTTGAAATAAGCATTATCAGAAAGTCTATTTACGGGATTGTTTAACTTATTGAAAAGGCAACTTAAAATGATTGAATACTATCTGGATATTTTTGAAAAGACAAAATGTGAACACAGTCTTGCAGCACCGCAAAATATCTCATGCCGCTTCTCCGAAAGTGATTTTCCGGAAGGACTTGAGCCTATGTGGTACAGGGTCATCAACACACAGCGTTCTCCTCGTGAAAAAGCCATGGCATTCATGTGGCACAATGCCAAAACGTTGAACGTATGCTCCATCATGGAGGACTCGGATGTCCACACCGGAGCTGCCGGAAAAAATGACAGGACTTGGGCAAAAGGTGATGTGATGGAACTCTTCATACAGGCACCGAATGCCAGAAACTATTATGAACTTCATGTGGCGCCTAACATGGCGACGCTGGAACTCTCAATCCCTGATGTGAGTGTGATGGGAAAAGTTAAGCTTGAAGAGTTATTCTTCGAGTCAGGCTTCACTTCAAGTCTTAATCTTTTCAATTTGAAGTCAGGAATAAAAGGTTGGCTCGGACACATGAAAATACCGCTGGACAAAATCGGGCTCTCAAGCGGCAAGCTCACAGGCTCCAGATTTGCCGTATGCAGATATAATTACAATCATCTCTGGGTAGAGGGGCCGGAAATTTCATCCACTTCCTATTTCCCTGCAGGCGGCTTTCACCAGCCGGATTTCTGGCAGAACATAATCTGACAGGTTTCAGGCAAAGTGAATATGCTTCTTGAAAATAATCCCGGCGGCGCGGTATCCAGAAAGATAGAAACGTTCCCGAAATTTCCGCCTCTTTACGAGAAGTTGAACGATTTTCTTTTCAAATGGATTGAAACCGTCAGAATAACCCCTGTTTCAGCTGTACAATGGCAGTGCGGTCCGGAATGGATTATTCAGGAACGGACAGTCCGCGATATAATGTGTACCTATGTACTGAAAGGAAACGGCGCAGGTTACATAGGCGATGAGAAAAACAGTTTCACGATGAAAAAAGGCGATCTTGTCATATTTCCCAAAGGAGTGAAACAGTCAACATGGACTGCGGGAGGGAAAGTTTTTGAAATTATAAACATCCATTTTTTTGCGAATATATGCGGTTCAATAGATCTTGTAAATCTGATGAATATCTCCGGAGTGTATTCATCAGGTACTGATATTCTTTTCCAAAACTGTTCCTCAGCGCTGGCACGCGAATACGCGTTGAAAGTATCCGGATCTAAAGAAATAATGCGTTCGTATATTTTCCAGATGATAATGCATATCATACGTTTTTCGGCAGGGAAAAACTCTGAAAAGCCTTGTGACATGGACAAACTCCTCAAATTGATACCCGCTTTCATGCTCATGGAAAAACAGTTGAATAATCCAAGCCTTACAGTAAAAGAAATTGCCGGCGAGGTTTCCATAAGCGAAGTTTATCTGAGAAGATTATTTCAGGAAACAGTATCCATGGCCCCTGTAGAATTTATTCAGCAACGGAGAATTGACAAAGCTTGCGGACTTCTGTCCGAAACCGGAATGTCCATACAGGCAATTTCTGATGTCTGCGGTTTCAGTGATAAATATTTTTTTCACAGGGTATTCAAAAAACTTGTCACCATGACGCCTTCGGAATATCGCGAACAGACCCGCTTCTGATATGTTTTATTCCTTGTATTTGATAAAGAGGGCGGTAATGACTCTTTTGTAGGTCTGCACGTCCATGCTGTCCTGTTGTTTTCGTCCAATCTGTCCGTAACGGTAATTGAAATTCTGTTCCATATTTTTCATATTGTCACGGCTGTCGTCATCGTCGGCAGTGCCGCCCATGGACGGGGCGGTATCCAGCAACTGGTCTTCTCTGCAATCACCGTCAGGAACTATGCCGTAAGTCAATATCAATACGCCGTCAGCACCTTCCGCTTCAGCCTTTAACATTAATTTATTTTTTATTTCCTCTTCGGAATAGCTGTAATTAGCGGAAGCTCTGGCTTTACCCATTACCATATACTTGAAAGGTATTTTGCTCTTATCAGTAAAAATCTTGACAGTTGAAGTGGCCGGATAAGATTTACCCACATAATCGACACTTATACAGCCCCCCGCAAAAAAAGCCGCAAGAATTACTAAAAGAATAAGTTTCATTTTTATATCACCGCCAATTTATTAAAAGAGTCTAAAAAATAACTTGATTTGACGCATTTTCAAGAGCATATAACTAATTTATAAGTCCTTGCCGCTATTCCCGGGCTTGATTAATGGCCCTTGGAAGGTTAAATTACTTCATCAATCAAGTTCTGAAAAAATATGGAGGTTCAGGATGAAGGTCTCAGTTCTTTGTGCCGTTTTATTTATCGCCGCCACTCTTTCAGCCCGCGACATCACCACACTGGATGGAAAAACCTATAAAAATGTCCAGATATCCAGCGTAACTCCTGCCGGTTTCGATATATGTTACGCGCCTGACAAAGGAGGAGTTGCCATAAAAGAAATCTTTTTCAAAGACCTTCCCGAAAGTATAAGAAAGGAATTCAACTACAATCCTCAGAAAGCCGAAGCCTTTACAAAAAAAGTTGATAGAATAACCCAGATGAGAGACGAGGAAGTCGCAAAAGAATACCAGCAGACAATGGCACAGGAAGCCAAACAGGAAGCAAGGCATGATAAATATGAAGCCATTGCCTACGCTGGAAAAATTAATGTCATATTAAATGGCATTCTGCCAAGCAATCATGGTCTCATAGCCTGGGCAAAAACTCCGAACGCCACAGTTACAACAGGGACAATCGGAAAAGTCTTCATAATCGGCTTGGATACTGTTCCCAACGGCGGAAGCTGGGCAGGTTATATTTATCCGACAAAAACAACAGCCAGCGGTTTTCCCTGTTATACAATAACATTGGAACAGGCCATAATAATAATGGAAGAAAACGCAACCCTCAAAAAAGCAAAGAAATAAGCTTTCAGCTTTTTTCTATCTGAAAAGTTTTGCCCGGGATAATGCCCGCATCATGGCCTTGGCCTTATTGCGGGTCTCTTCAAATTCATCATCAGGCACAGAATCCGCCACAATACCGCCGCCTGCCTGAACATAAGCTTTGCCGTCTTTCAGTACCGCCGTACGTATCGTAATACAGGAATTGATATTGCCGTTAAATGAATAATACGCAACTGCTCCGCCATAAGGCCCGCGTTTTTCCTTTTCAAGTTCGCTGATTATCTGCATGGCCCTGACTTTCGGCGCGCCGGAAAGAGTTCCCGCCGGAAAAGTCGAACGCATAACGGCATCCGCCTCCAGCTCCGGCTTAAGTTCCCCTGTAACGTTTGAAACTATATGCATTACATGGCTGTAACGTTCCACTATCATAAGATCATCAACTTTAACCGTACCCGCTTTTGAAACCCTGCCGACATCATTTCTTCCGAGATCAACGAGCATTATATGTTCCGCGCGTTCCTTGGGATCTCCCAAAAGTTCCTTTTCCATGGCAATATCTTCTTCCGGGGTCTTCCCGCGCTTCCGCGTACCGGCAATGGGCCTTACCGTTATTTTTCTGTCTTCGCATTTGGCATGGACTTCGGGAGAAGCGCCGACTATGGCATAATCTCCGCAATTGAGCAGAAACATGTAGGGCGAAGGATTTATAGTGCGCAAGGCCCTGTAAACGGCAAGCGGCGGACACGGGTTATCCATCGAAAAGCGCTGCGAAAGCACAACCTGAATTATATCTCCGTCGAGAATATATTTTTTAGCCCTGTTTACCATATTGTTGTACTCTTCGCGTGTTTTGTTTGATACCGCGTCCATTTCTTCCGCGGGAGTTTCCAGATCTATCGGGGCAAAGGCCGCGGGTTTCTGGAGTTTTACCGAGAGGCCCTTTATCTTCTTGACAGCCTCGTCATAAGCCTTCTTTATGCCATCTTCTGACTTATCTCCTATAAATGCCTGAGAAATTATTTTAACCGTATGCAGCACTCTGTCAAAAACAAGCAGGCTGTCCGTAATCATGAAAAACGCTTCGGGAACATCAAGCGGGGTTATTTCAGCCGGCGGCACCGTTGTCTCTATCTCGGATATGACATCATAGGAGGCGTAGCCCACCGCTCCGCCGATAAAAGGCGGAAGCCCGGGAACCGCAACAGGCGAATACCTTGAAAGAACTTTCTTTATCTTCTCAAAAACATCTTTTCCTTCAATGCGCTCGGCCTTTCCGGAGCTGACAAGCTCCCCTTCCCCTGATTTCTGAACATAAATCGAAAGAGGTTTGCAGCCGAGTATGGAATACCTGCCGATATTCTCTTCCCCTTCCACGCTCTCAAGGAGAAAAGAACAGGGTTCCGGCTTTCCGTTCTCATTCTCAGTTATCTTATAATATGCTGATACGGGTGTTTCCATATCGGCAACAACTTCGCAATATACGGGAACAAGATTTCCCTGTCCCGCAAACTTGCGAAAATCTTCGAGTGAAGGCAGAATATTCATAAATCAATCCTTATATGTTCTTGAAATAATACCTAAATATATAATATGAATGAAATTTTTCATGATTATAACAGTGGAAACATTGAAATTAAATGGTTTAGTATGTCAACAAAGGAAGAATAAATTGGAAAATAAAGCGAACTTTCAGACATTCAACCCGGATTTGGCCATTCAGTCGGTAGAAGAAGCCATGGACATGAAAATGAGCGGCTTTGCCTCTCCGCTGCCCAGTTACATAAACAGGGTTTACGAATTGCAGGCCACCGATAAAACCCGTATCATCGCCAAATTCTACAGGCCGGGAAGATGGACGAAAGAGGCAATTTTAGAGGAACATAAGTTTATAGCCGACTGCGCGGCGGAAGATATTCCGGTCGTTTCTCCGATGAAACAGAAAAACGGTGAAACATTAGGCAACGCGGAGGGCATACATTTTGCCGTTTACCCGAAGCGTTCCGGCCGAAGAATAGAGCTTGATACGGAGGACGACTGGCGACGCATTGGACGCGTAATATCCAGAATCCACTCTGCCGGGGCACTCAGTAAATCCGAATTCAGAGTGAAACTTCACCCCGCGCTTTCCACTAAAAGCGACATCGAATATCTTTGTGAGGGAAATTTTATTTCATGTCTTTATTTAGACCCTTTCAGAAACCTGTGCGATGAAATACTTTCTCTGATAAGCGGGCTTTTCGATGAGAACGATTTCATAAGACTGCACGGTGACTGTCACAGGGGCAACCTGCTGGAGCGTCCGGATGAAGGCATAATGGTGATTGACTTCGACGATATGGTCAGCGGTCCCCCGATACAGGATCTCTGGCTTCTTCTGACCGATTACGCGCATAATTCACACGATGAAATAAGATTTCTACTGGAAGGTTACGAACAGTTCAGGGATTTCGACAGAAAATCTCTCTGCCTTATTGAGCCGCTCCGGGCAATGAGAATAATATATTTTCTAGCATGGTGCGCCAGACAGTCGGGCGACCTGCAATTCCGCCATCACTTCCCCGACTGGGGAAACGACGCGTTCTGGCGCAAAGAAACAAACGAACTCAAATCCCAACTTGAACTGATACGCACGGCCCTCCCCCAGCCCGCAAAACGTAAAACAGGCAGGCGCTGAAGCAGATGAATCCACTGATTATGCACGTCGTTTCGGGCAATGCTTTTTTCACAGGCATCCTGCTTATAATAATCGCCATCCTTATGACATTCCGAAAAGGAAACTCCGTTTACAGAACAGCCACTCGCCTGATTTTTATAATTGGACTTATTCTTACGGCTTTGACGTCCACTCCAATATATATGCCTTTAGCTATTCTGTTTTATCTCCTGCCTATTGCATTAATGGTACTTTTATATTTCGACTCTATTTCTCCAAAACTCATCATCTCACTGAAAATCATATCAATACTTACCTGTCTCACTGCTGGAATTATAGAACTCACTAATTGTATTATCCCGGACATAGCTCCTCTGAATTGCGGTAAAATATATGTGGTAGGCGATTCTGTAAGCGCTGGAATAGGCTTCAAGGGAGAAAAAACATGGTCTGAAATAGTTGAGGAAAAAACACATATCCCAGTACGCAATATGTCTGTCGGCGGCGGAACAGTAAAATCAGCACAAACTAAGGCACACTTAATAAAAGACGATAATGTCCTGATCTTTCTTGAAATAGGCGGAAACGATATGCTCGGAAGAACCCCCTTCCCTCGATACTGTCAGGAACTTGACGTCCTGCTGGGAAGCCTTAAAGGGAAAAACAGGACTCTCATAATGCTGGAATTGCCCTGGGCTCCTTTCCATGCTTCTTTCCTGAAAGCCCAGCGCGAACTTGCCATAAAGCATAAAGTAATTCTCATCCCCAGAAAGGTTTTCTCCGGGGTACTTGAAGGAAGCGCCTCCACCGTTGACGGAATCCATCTCTCAAATTACGGACAGGAAAAAATGGCAAATGCCTTCCTGAATATCTGCGGACACGCCCTGAAAAGACTCAAATAAAAAGCTGTTTGAAAGATCAGAAATCGAGGAAGTACATTCTGATTTTGCCTTTGCCTTTTACGTCTAGAAAACCTCTCTCGGTAAACTTGAAGGCGTCGCGGACATGTTTATAGGTTTCTTCGGAAACATTGACTTTCATAGGCATGGAATTTGATTCCATCCTGGAGGCGGTATTTATGGTGTCGCCGAAAACATCGTATATATATTTTTCGACGCCGACGACCCCGCCGACAACTTTTCCTGTATGAACCCCTGCCCTTATTTCCCATTTTAACGGCGAGGAGAGGTTGCGTTTTTTCAGAAAGCTCATCATCTCGACCGCCGAATTAAGTATGTTCAGGGCATTATCAGGATTATTGACTGGCATGCCGCAGACACAGAGATAAGCATCGCCTATGGTTTTTATTCTTTCGCAGGAATTCTTCTGTATGATTTTGTCAAATGCCGTAAATATATCATTGAGTTCGGCTATGAGAACAGAAGCCTCAAGCCTGCTCGACAAGTCGGTAAAACCCACTATATCAGAAAAGTAAACTGTAACTTCATCGAAGCATTCCGGCTCAGTCCGGCCAGTTTCCTTCAGTTCTTTCGCAACCCTGGCAGGGAGGATATTCAGGAGGAGTTTTTCAGATCTGGCCCTTTCCATTTCAATAATCTCATTTGATTCAAGGAGTTTCAGATTGGCTTCGGCCATCTGGAATTTCTGCTCCTCAAGGAGCTCACTCTGCTCCAGAAGCTTTAGATTGGCTTCAGCCATCTGGAATTTCTGCTCCTCTGAGACATTATTCATCTCTTTTGTTTTTCTCGAGACAAGAAAGAAAGTGACGAGATTAGAGGCAATCAGCAAAAGTGTCATTCCTATAAAAAACCAACACATGCAATCTCTACTCCATCGTTATTATGCTTGCAGAGAAACACAAAGCTCCGCGTCAGTGCTTAAAAAGAGCGCTGATCCCGTTTTTTTTAGGAGGAAGCGCGACAACTGTTTTCGCCAATATCATTTTTCGCTGAATGGAGACGAAATTTTTTTCTTTGTCCTGTTCCGCCTGATACTGATTAATAAAGTCGAGGATATGAGTTACGGTAGGACGGCTGGGCGGATAATAGCTCAATGCCTTCATTATCATGGCGCTGAGTTCTTCATTTATTTCAGGACGAAGTTTTCCGAGCGGATGGGGAGGAGCATATTCGACGGCATCAGGGTTCATGAGGTTTGTCGACGCGTCTTCGCTGTAAATGTCCTCAGAGTCTTTCCGCACTTTAATTTTTTTAATCCTTGAATATATGATTTCAAGTTCATTTCTCCCATTGAAGGGATACTTTCCGGTCAGGAGAAAATAAAAAAGAGCGCCGTAACTGAATACGTCTCCGCGCTTATCCTCCACGGCGGTTTCCGTTTTCTCGGGACTGATAAAATACGGAGAAACAGAGGAGTGAATATTAAGTGTATTCTGTTTTTCCTCCTGTTTGTAGATAAAACGGGACAGAAAATAATTCTTAATTCTGACATTGCCTCTCGCGTCAACATGAATATTCTCCGGGGAAATATCGTGGTGCGGAATATCCCTGTGATGAGCGGTGGCAAGCCCCATCGCGGCGGATTTCATTATTTCGATAACATTCTCAATTTCAAGAGGAGAGTGAGAGTCTGAATTGTACGAGGACATGGAATATCCATCCATAAAGGGTTCAGAAGCAAAGAAAACGCCATCCACTTCACCTGTGTTTATAATCGGACTGATATTTGTCTGCTTAAGCGCCGAGAGCAAAGCAGCCTCTTCCCTGGCGATTCTCAGGAGCGCGTCATATTCGGGTATGGTATTATCCATTACAAAAACAGTTTCAGCCATGTTGCGGGAAAGATCAAAACCCTCATAAATGTCAAAACACGATTTTCGGCCCAGTGAATTCTGAAGAATGAGATCTCCGAACTTTTTCGGCACTATCAGAAGAGCTCCGCATTCTGAACATTCACACTGAGTGAAAGCTTCAACTCCGTCAGCATCCAGGGTTTTAGCGCATTTACTGCATATAATCTCCACAGCCAGCCTCCTTTGGGATATACTGATTTATACTATAGGTTTTTTATTGAAAATACAAGCTTTTCCGAGAATATTTCAGGATTGAATCTCTGATATAAAGATTGTTTATCAGAAAAAACAATGTTATTTTAAGCGTAATTGGGAATATCAGGGAAAAATTTATGAATTTTCATGCGGCAGGCGAATATATTCTGAAGCGCCTTGAGAAAGAGCTTCCATCGAATCTTTATTACCATGGCATGAAACATACACTGGAAGTGCTCCGCTGTTCAGAGGAAATCGCCGAAGCGGAAGGACGCAACGCAAACGACATAATACTTATAAAAACAGCCGCGCTTTATCACGATTCAGGTTTTTTGGTCTGCTACAGGGATAATGAACGCCTCGGATGTGAAATAGCGGCGGCCTCCCTTCCCTCTTTCGATTACACCGCCGCGGAGATAAAAAATATAGAAAGCATGATAATGTCCACCGCGCTTCCTCAAACTCCAAAAGATAAACTCTCTGAAATACTTTGCGACGCCGATCTTGACTATCTGGGAACAGAGGCTTTTTATCCCATATCAGCCGAATTCAGAAAGGAATTAAAGGAATACGGAACTGAATTCACTGAAAAGGACTGGCTGAAATTAGAGCTGGATTTTATGCAGTCGCACAAGTACTTCACGCACACTTCACAGCAGAAGAGAAACGCCATGAAAAACAAACATATTCAGGAACTTAAAGCTTCCTATGAAAAATTTGACTGAAATGAAAAGAGGAGATGCCAATGGAAAGAATAATAGACAACGTTGAGTTCAAGGTTGTTAAGACAATTGCCGAAGGAGGAATGGGAACTGTCTATAAGGCAATGCAGAAGGGCGTTGAAGGCTTTGAAAAGACCGTCGCCATAAAAACATTGCTGCCGGGACTTTCCCGCGATCAGAAGTTCATCGACATGTTCATTGACGAGGCAAAGCTTGTAGCCAACCTTGTCCATGAAAACATCGTGCAGATCTACCAGTTGGGCAAATCCGAAGGCTCATATTATTTTGTGCTGGAGTTTGTAAGCGGAATATCCCTGCACGAATTTCAGGAATTCCATAATAAAATATACGTGCAGATGCCCCAGGAACTGGCTGTTTTCATAACCAGCAGAATAGCGCGCGGGCTGGCATACGCCCACAGCCGTCTCGATCAGACGGGAAAGCCGCTCAAGATAGTTCATTGCGATGTATGTCCCTTTAATATCCTGATCACAACAGAGGGACTGCCTAAATTGACAGATTTCGGTATCGCCAGGGCGGCAAACCTCGCACAGGACAATGACAGCATATCAGGTAAGCTGCCTTTCATGTCCCCTGAACAGGCCGAGGGCAACGACCTTGATTTCCGTTCGGACATTTATTCCCTGGGCATTGTGCTTTTCTATATGCTTACCGGCAACTGCACCAGAGACATAACCGCGGATTTCGATCAAATACTGCTGGCGGCTGTTGAAAATCATATTGACTGGGACAAGCTCCCCCTGGGCTTTGATAATGATCTTCTCAAAATTCTGAAAAAAATGATGGCAAAAAATCCGGATGACAGATATTCAACCACTCAGGAACTCGCGAGAGAACTGGAATATTTCATCTATCGGAACGGTTACGGCCCCACCATAGTCACTCTTTCAGAGTACATGCGCAAGCAGATGCCTTACCTTTTTGCCATTGAAACACCCGAAACCGGGAAACAAATTCCAGGCAAGCACGAGAAAACCATGAAAATATCATTCTAAAGAGGCTTACAGGCTTTTCAAATGTAAATAAGTGACTTTTTTTTGAAAAAGTTGAAAGAATTTATTGACTTTAAAAATAGTTTCAATATAATACAGCCGGATTTGGTTTTAAGATAACTTAGAAAAACAAAAAAATTGGGGTATGGGTATGATTTGTCCTTATTGCGATATGGAAATAAGTGAAAGTGCGTTCGATCATGAAAATGGCTGCTGTCCTGAATGCGGCGCCACAATCACTCCCGCTGATGTTCTGGGCAATACCAACAACGACGATGACGATGATTTGGACGCATTGGATGATGATGACAATTATGACAGCGCGGACGACCTTGACGAACTCGGTGATTTTGATGATATCGAAGACTTGGATGATGAAGACTTCGATGATGACATGGACTACGACAACAATTAAGCGTTAAATAAAGTTCATTTTTACCTTTTTATTTTAATTTGCAGACTCTACTTTCAGGATGAGTCTGTATTTTTTTCTACCCAATCTGATCAAAAAAAATCTTTTTTTGAAATATATATTGCATTTGTATAAAAAATAATATATACTGGACTTAGTGTCACGCGTTACCTTGAATGTTTTTATTTATAAAACATTCAAGTGTCCGCATTATTCAGATAAAAGATTGAGGTTGAAAATGCAATGGCAAACAGTTTCAAATTATCAGGAAATGAGTCAAGTCGCCGCCACGCGTATTTATAATCTAATAGCCAATGCCTCAAGCAGGAACAGGCGTATCAATATCGGGCTGGCCACAGGCAATACAATGATAGAGTTATACAATATACTGGCTGATAAATTGAACAGGCATCAGATCAAATTGAATAATTTACACACATATAATCTTGATGAATATATTGATGACAGCGGAAGTATCATAACTGAAAACCATCCATTGAGCTACAGAAAATATATGAAGGAAATTTTTTTCAGCCGCCTGGACACATCACTTGGTTTCAAGAACAGTCAAATCCATTTTCCCGATGCGCGCGAACCGGCTGATTTCGACAGAGAACTGGCAGGAGTCGGCGGCTTGGATTTTCAACTGCTCGGCATCGGCTTTAACGGACATATTGCCTTTAATGAACCGGCAAAAATCAACTGTGAAGATTTCGCTGAATTACCATCGCGTATCGTAGCGTTAACGGCACTGACACTTGATACAAATGCCAGATTAACTGCAGACGGCAGACTCGACATCGTACCGCATCGTGCCGTTACCATGGGAATGAAGTCAATTCTCAACGCCCGCGAAATTCTCCTGCTGGCCTGTTTCCGTGAACAAACACAAGCTTTACGGCAAATGCGGCAGGAGAAAAAGGCGACACCGGAACTGCCGGCATCTTACCTGATTACGCATTCTAATTCAACTGTCGTATATACTTTTGATAAAATAAAATTGGATTAAGCGAGTGTACAAACTTCTGAAAAACTGTCATCTGGTTTCACCAGGAGTAGACCTGCGCAATGCGGCACTGCTGCTACGCTATGAATATATCGAAAATGTTTACAGCTCCGGTTCTTTTTTACCTGACACAGAAGAAGTTTTCGATCTCGGCAATCGGCTCGTAGTGCCTGGTTTCATTGATATTCATTGTCATGGCCGCGGCGGTGCGGATTTCTGTGATGGGACCCTTGACGCGTTCAATATTATCGGCAGGGGTAAACTGTCCGAGGGAGTAAGCGGATTTTTAGCTACAACACTGACAGTCAGTCAAGAGCAACTGGAAACGACTATCCGGGCGGCGGCAGAATATTGCAGGCATCCATCGGGAGCCAAACTTCTGGGGATTCATCTGGAAGGGCCATTCATAAATCCGGAATGCGCCGGAGCTCAGAATCCTGCATTTTTATCAGAACCCGATATCGCCATTGTTGACAGGTTCAACAATATCTGTCCGGTAAAAAAGGTTTCTTTTTCGCCTGAACTCCCAGGCGGCACAGAATTTATCACCGCTCTTGTCGAGCGCGGCATTATGCCGTCAGGAGCACATTCGGCGGCGGATTATTCCCAGTTCCAAATCGCGCGGAATGCGGGAATGAAGCATCTAACGCATTTCTGTAACGCAATGAGCCCGTTGCATCATCTTCGTTTTGGGATGGTCGGCGGAGGGTTGCGCTCACCTGACATTTATGTTGAAATTATTGCGGACGGTATTCATTTGTGCGATGAAATGATTGAATTGATTTTCACTCTCAAAACGGCAGACCGTATAATGCTTATCACTGACGCCATGCGGGCATCCTCCATGCCGGACGGCAATTATGATCTGGGAGGCTTGCCCGTAAAAGTTATAAAAGGAAAGGCACAGCTTGAGAATGGCACAGTGGCTGGAAGCACATTGCAAATGCATCAGGCGTTGCACAGAGTGCACAAACTCACGTCACTGCCACTTTCCGAGCTCATTAAAACCAGCGCATGGAACCAGGCCCATTCGCTGAATATCCAGAGCATCGGAAAGCTGGAAAAGGGATATCGCGCCGATATCGTTGTTTTAGATGAAAACTTTAAACCACTGCAAGTCTGGATTGACGGGCAAATTAAAAAAGGAGCGGCAAATTGAGCATAACATCAAAAGACATTGCGAAGCTGGCCGGTGTATCTCGTTCGGCGGTATCAGCCGTAATGAACGGACATTACAATAAAGTTTCACTTGAGAAACGCGAAAAAATACTGGCAATAGCACATGACTTGCGTTATCGCCCCAATCCGGCCGCACTGGGACTGGCGAAGAAAAACACCAGAACAATAGGGCTCATTACAAGTCCCTTCATCTCCAATATCTACAGTGATCTGGTCAGCAAAATTTCGTTTATCCTGAATGAGAAAAAATACAGCTGTTCAATTATTCTGCCAACAGACACAGAACAGGAAATGGAAGCAATCAGCCGTTTTGAATCTTTCGGGGCTGACGGCATTATCGTGGCATACGCGCTGAATGATATCCGTAAACTGAGGAATAAAATTCCTATAGTCAGCATGTCGCCGCATCCCGGCCAATACGAAGTGCGCGCCGATCTAAAAAGCGCCACGGCAACTGCAGTCAAACATTTCAGGGAACACAAACAGAGAAAAATCGGTTTTATCTGTCCGCAGCTTTCAGTGGTACCCCAACAGTGGGAAGGCTATCTTGAGGCGGTCGGGAAAAAACAGGCCTACCGTCTTGAGGTAACCGGCAATCCGCGCTTAAATGAGGAATTCGAACATCTACTGAAGGATATCAATGTCCGCGCGTGGGTGGTGACAAATGATCTGCTGGCAGCACGGGTAATGCATTATATGATTGCACAGGGATACAGTATCCCGGAAAATGCGGCAATCATAGGCTTTGACGGCGCGGCCCTCGCGGAAATCACGCCCGTTCCCCTCTCGACAATGGTTTTTCCGGCATCAAGGCTCGCTGAGGCCTGTGTTAAAATACTTCTGGATAAAATCGAGAATAACGATATCGGATTTAATGAAACGCCATTGCTGGTAGATCCCGTGCTTCATATCGGGAGAAGCTGCGGCTGTCCAGTATCAGCGCCCGCGACAGTTCAATGGGCTGGACAACGCCTTACTTTTGACAACGATGAAGGTAAAAATGTCGGGACTATTTAAACACAAAAAGGAAAATAAGCAGACATCACATGAAAACAAAAGATTTTTTTGAGGATATGCAAAAACGCTACCTCCGTGAATTGACTGAAAAAATACTTCCATTCTGGACAACTTACGCGATAGACAAAAACGGGGCCATAAACAATTCCATCACAGAAGATGGTGTTGTTCTCGGTAAAGATCGTTATTACTGGTGCCAGGGGCGCGCTTTGTGGACATTTTCCGCAGTGTATAATTACATTGAAAAAGAAGAACGCTGGCTGAATATCGCAGCCAATCTTTTCAATTATATATGTAAGCATGGCTTTGATAAACACGGAAACTGCGTTTACATGACAGATAATGCAGGTAAGGTAAAAAAAGGGAACGTGAGCATTCATACCGATGCCTTTATACTTTATGGAATAGGGGAATATTATCGCGCGACTGGAGATGAAAAGGCAAAGGATTACATGCTGCGCATTTATGAAAACACCGCAAGGATGCTGAATGATCCCGGCAAGATTCAGACATATCCGTTTGATACTCCCGAAGGACTTCGCGCGCATAGTGTACATATGGTATTCGCGCACCTCTACTACAAAACCGGAGTTTATCTTGATGACCGCAGGATAAAAGAACATGGACTCAAGTTGGCGGAGGAACTTCTTATTCTTTTTTATAACGGACAAAAAGACGCGCTTCTGGAGTTCTGCATATTTGATCCGGTCAAAGCCGCAAAAAACAGTGAATACCTGGACATATATAATTTTGGACACGGGATTGAGGCCATGTGGTTTCTCATGGATATTTCCAGCAACGAAAAGGATTTCTCGCTGATGGATATAATCCTGCGCATTCTGCGGCAAAATCTTGAACGCGGATGGGACCGGGAGTATGGCGGTATCCTGCTTTATGCAAAAATGCGCGGACTGGAAATTGATTATTCAGTATGTCCCGACAAAAAACCGTCCTGGTCGCATAATGAAGCAATGGTTGCGCTCCTTTACGCATATTTTCTAACCGGCAATGAGTTCTGGCTTGACTGGCACAAAAAAATGGATGAATTTGTATTCCGGGTTTTTCCGAATAAACACCTTGAGTGGACTAACTGGTTTGACCGTTCCTGCAAGCACCCGATACCGGCACAAAAAGGGCTTGAAATAAAATGCAACTTTCATACGCCGAGAGCGCTGATTATGCAGATATTGCTTTGTGGAAAAATACTTTCAAACTTACAAAAATAAAATTAAACCATGAGAGAAAAAAACAATGAATCTAAAGAAAGAATCTCTTTTGAAAACCATAAAAATGGAACGGGCCTCTCTTGAATTCATAAGGTCAATAAAAGACAAACAGCGCGTTATATTGGAATGTCCTGAATATGTATCTGGTATCGAACTGGAAGAACCTCAGGAGGCAAATGCGGAACGTACAGTAGTCTCTTCAGATTTCTTCGGTGATGCCTTGCCGGAGGGACGCATTTTGAACCAGCACATGTGCTGGTTTCGACCAGTTAAAACTCATGTAAAAGCACATTTAACTTTGGCAAGAGTTGCAGGATACAGACATACGGTTTTTGGTTTGCCGCAAAAAAATCATCCGCTTCTCTTTGAACACCCCGACAATCCCGATATTTTGATTTCAACAACTCTGTTAAGCACTTTTATCGAGGGTCGTTTTGCGCCGAAAGCCGATTGGAAAATTCTCATAGGCCGTTTGAACGCATGGCTGGAGGGGAAAGACGGGATAAATACTGTAGATTGGGAAATGACAGTAAGGCCGTCTTTTGGTACTGAAGATGAATTGCCTGAATATGCGGAACAGGAAGCATTCAGGCGTAATGTTGAATGGTTTAATGACAGCATCTTCTTTGAACATGCCGGAAAAATCGGCGTTTTTGAAGGATATATTTCTGCAATTGCCCCCAATGGCAGACAGTCACCCAGACCGAAAACCCGCGGCGACTGTTCAGGAGAATCCACAATGATCCCTGCTTTGGACTGGGCATTAAATAAAAACTATGCCGCACGTAAAATGTCTGCAAAAATCATGGATAACTTGTTCAACGGACCGGAACTCGCTGACAATGATCCCACAAGCCCGACTTACGGCGGATTGCGCTTTTATGAGTTCCGATCGGTATATTACAGCGAAGGACGTGCTCCGCTGGCATGCATCCTGGCTTCGGAATTGACGGAAAACTATGCCTGTGCTGATAAGGTGCTTCGCAACCTCATATCACTGCTGCGCACAACCGGCCCGCAGGGCTTTCGCTTCCCCAGCCTCTCAAATCCAGAAGCATTCCAAAATGGAAAAACCTGGAAATATTATCAGAAAACCGATTATGTGCAATGCCGCCCACATTTTCAGGGCTATATGTGGGCAGCTTTCCTGCAGGGGTATGTTTTGACCGGACATAAGGATTTTCTGGAAAAAACCAAATGCGCAATCAGGATGACAATGGATATTTTTCCTGATTTCACGTGGATGAATGGCATTACTCAGGAATATGCCCGCTTGCTCCTGCCCTTGGCTTTTCTCGTGGAAATAGAAGATACCCAGGAACACCGTCAATGGTTGAAAAAAGCAACCGGGCCCCTGCTGGATAATATGCAGGACTGCGGCGCAATTCGCGAAATAATGGGACAGCCGAAATCCGGAAAATATCCGGCTCCGCGTACAAATGAAGAATACGGCACTACCGAAGCCGCTCTGATTCAGGAAAATGGCGATCCCGTCGCTGACCTGCTCTATACCGTCAATTACGCATTTATCGGCCTGCATGAAGCATCTCTGGCTACTGGAGATAGTTTTTATAAATCAGCAGCAGACAAAATGGCAGATTTTCTCTGCCGGGTACAGATTAAATCTGAAAAACAAAAATATCTTGACGGTGCCTGGATGCGCGCTTTTGACTATGAACTTTGGGATTTTATAGGAAGTTCGGCAGACAATGCGTGGGGGCCATGGTGCGTGGAATCCGGATGGACCAACACTTGGATTGCTGCCACATTGGGTTTACGTGCCATGAACCGGCCTTTCCTGTGCCGCAAAAACAAAGATATATACAAAAAACTTATGCCGAACCTTTTGGAAGAGATGTCAATTGTACATGATTATACAACACCGGACAAACAAATTCCGAAAAGCCTTACACCCGGAGCCGAATAACATTCACAGACCGTACCATTGGGATGGGGCTACGCCTGTTTTCTTTCTGAAAACCCTTGAAAAATAATATTGGTCATCAAATCCGAGCATGTCGGCAGTCTGTTTTACAGTATATTTGCCCCCGGCGAGAAATTCTTTAGCCTTGTTTATTTTCACCGTCAGCTGATATTGATGCGGGGCATAACCTGTAGCTTCCCTGAACATCCGCCTGAAATGAGGATAACTCATATTCAATTCAGCCGCCATTTTCAGAAGATTAATATTTTCCGAATAGTTGTTCTCTATCTGCATTATGACTTTCTCCATGCGTGAAAAATTTTTCTTTCTTTTTTTTGAAAGCAGGAGAAACTGTATCCTCGCGAATATTTTCATGAGCTCTGCCGCAAGCTCCTTCTGAAAACCGGGAACTTGTCCCGCTGAAATTTCCAGAAGATTTACAAATAAATTCATCAGCGTCTTGTCAAGACCGGTGTGAAGCAGGGGAAGCTCAGGAGAAAAAAAAGTTCTGTCAGTGAGCATTCGCATGTAATCGCCATTGAATATTGCCCAATATTCATCCCATTCGCCATTCTTTTCGGGACCGTAACTGTGCCAAATGCCCGGAAAGAGCATGATAATATCGCCGGAGGATACCTTTATTGAATTTTCGGGGCTGGAGTAATAGCGCCCCTCACCTCCGAAAAGATATACCATCGCAAAGTCATTAAGAACACGCCCCGCATTCATGGTTCCCTTTGCCTTCGCTCTGCAAGTGCCGGTACCTTTGCAATACAGCCCCCAGTCAATATCTTCTTTTTCCGGCTCAAAATACCGGCTTTTATGAATAATCATTTTGTCCATCATTTTGCCCATTTAAGCCATTGCTTCCTGTTGGCTAAAAGTATATTATATCAGCAGAGAACATGATTTCCAAATTATCATGCTCATTTTATCAAATAATAAGGAGATAATCGCTATGACACCAAGGGAAAACATAACGAGCATATTCCATCGCAAAGGTTTTGAAAGAGTCCCTGTACAGTTCAGCCTCTGCCCTTCACAAGTGGAGAAATTCAGAGAGATGACAGGCGCTGAGGATTATGCGGAATACTTTGAATTCCCCTGGAGAGGCCTGCCGCAGCCTGATTTGAAGAACCAGATGGCCGAATACATAAAAGACAGGTGGTCCGAATATTACGACGAGCCGTATCTCGAAGGAACAAAAATCACGATTTACGGCGTGGCGCACCAGCCTGGAGGAGAAGCGGCAATGCATATGACCAGGATGCTTCACCCGATGGCTAAATTCACCTCCCTTGAACAAATGCAGGCATACCCCTATCCCGATTACGCCTCCGCCGATACCGGCGCGATAGCAGGAGAAGTAAAAAAACTGCATTCTCAAGGCCTTTTGGCTTTAGGAGGAGGAGGTTCCATCTGGGAATCATCCTGGTATATCCGAAGCATGGAACAGTTGATGATTGACATGATGACAGATGACCCGATGGCGAGTTATCATCTCGACAGAATAACTGAAAACGTATGCGTGAACGCGAAAGCCTTTGCCAAAGCGGGAGCGGACATGATACACTTCGGGGACGATGTGGGAATGCAGCAGAGCCTGATGATGTCGGCGGAGCTTTACAGAAAATGGATAAAGCCCCGTTTTGCCGGAGTTATAAAGGCAGTAAAAGATATCAACCCGGATGTCATAGTCAGCTATCACAGTTGCGGATATGTCACGCCTCTTATTGATGATTTCATAGAGGCGGGGATTGACGTTCTCAACCCGGTACAGCCGGAATGCATGGACTTTGCCGAAATACATGAAAAGTTTGGGGACAGGGTTTCATTCTGGGGTACTGTCGGAACACAGACAACGATGCCTTTCGGCAGTCCGGAAGATGTCAAAAAATGCGTACACCGTAACCTGAAAATAGCGGGAGAAAAAGGCGGACTGCTCTGCGCCCCTACACATCTGGTGGAACCTGAAGTCCCCTGGAAAAATATAATGGCCTATGTGGAAGCCTGCCGGGAATTCAGTTTATAAAAGATTTGATTATCTAATACACCATTACTATATTCTCTCTGAAAAAAGAGAAAGGTAATGGCTTGTTTATGATAGAAAATCACGCTGCCTACGACTTGCATCTTCACAGTTACTGGAGTTATGACGCATGCGCGCCTGTGGAGTATTATTTCAGAAAAGCTTCGGAATTAAAATTACGCGCCATAGCTATAAGTGAACACTTCACCATGGATTCCCTGCCGGACATTATCGCGACATCCCGGAAATACCCTGACGTCAGATTTATACCGGCTGTCGAAATGACAGTCAGATGTTCAATTGGCTCTCTGGACATGCTCTGCCTGGGAATGCCTCTTGAAATACCGACTGAAATTGAGGAGATTTTTGAAGAATACCGCCAATGGCAGAGAGATTGCGGCAAGGCTATTTCAATCGGCATGCAATCCCTCGGATTTGATTATACGGAAAAAGACAGGCTGGAACTTCTGAAAAAATACCGCCCTGCTAAAACGATAGAAAAGCATGGCATAACACATGTCCAGAACGGAATCCAGAGAACTCATTTCATAAATTCAGGATACATTAAAAGCCCGGAAGAATATGGAAAACTTTTTGAGAAATTTCCCCGTACTCCATACCCGGATGCAGAAAGGATACTCCCTGTTCTAAAACACCACGGAGCGCTCGTCATGATAGCTCATCCCACAAACTATTTCAATAAAAACGACATAAAGCGTATGGACGCCTTGAGAGAAGAACTCGGCTTTGAAGGAATCGAATGCGCCCACGATCTGATACCGCAGGAACTTACGCCGTTTTACAGAGACTACTGCGTGCGGCATAAGCTCTTTTCCTCAGGCGGCTCCGACAGTCACGCCGACCATTCCGACAATCCCTGCAGAATAGCAACGCAGCACGAATTTGCCAGGCATATCGGAGAAGGCAAATGGCTGGATGAAATATTTGAACGACTGAAAAAGTAATTCACTAAGGAGCTTTTCATGCAAAAATACGTTCTTATCTCTGCGCTTTTTTTATTTTTTCACTCAATAGCGTTCACGGAAAACGCCAAGGCATGGCGCGGAGGATGGGCTTCTTACTGGAAAGACACGGCAGAGCAGATAAAGCTCGCCAAAAAACTCGGCTTCAACGGGCTTATCTTCAATCTCAAAAAACCTGAGAAAATAGAGGAAATCTGCGATTTAGCTGAAAAGGAGAATATAGAAATTTACGCATGGTACACAATAATAAGCAACAAGGAAAATAAAGAGCTCTCCCAAGTTATGAGCGATGCCGAAAACAAAAGGCTGGAAATCATAAAAAGCGACAAAAGCCCAGGCCGCAATAGATATCAGTCAGGAGGGGAACCATTCAATAAAGAAGGCGATGTGCTTCTGAATGAACTCCTCTGTTTTCACAGGCCAGAAGTCCTTGCTCTCTGTAAGAAACAGCTTGAGGAAATACTGCAAAAATACCCCAGGCTTGCAGGTATAGGCTTTGATTATTTCGGCTACAGAAATTATAAATGCTGTAACTGTCCTGTCTCGGAAAAAATGTTCAATGAATACTATGAGAAACTCCATAAAGACAATAAGGACATTTCGAGGGAAAAGGCCCTTGAAAAATTTTCACTCGACACCCTGACAGCGTTTGTAAACGAACTCGCCGCATACGTTAGAAAAATAAAGCCCGGATGCAAAACGGCAATACATATATATCCTACATTTATCCCCGAACCTGTCTATGGAAACCGCCTTGATGTGGATTACTGCATGCAGACGGCGGCATGGTATTTCGAGCCATTCTGGGGCCTGGACAAGGTGGACCGTTACACTAAAATCATCGTTAACGACGCAAACCGTTATTTCAAGCGCCAGTCGGGAATACCTTTCGTAGGGATATATATGAGACCCGGAATAAGCAAACCGCCTGAACGGTTCAGAGAAGAGTTGAAAACTATCAGAAAAACGGGAACACAGTCTTTCAGTATATGTCCATTCAATATATTTCTTGAACATCCCGAACTTGCGAAAATTCTTCTTGAGGAACTCGGAGTTCCGAAGTAATCAGATTGCTTTTTCCGCAAAAGCTTTTCCTGATTTACCCAAAAAACAATAGCGGTAATACGCTAAAATTCATTACTCTTTTCAAGTAATGTCAGGTAAAAATTTTAATGCGATAAATTAGCCCAAAATTAACCAGCCGAAAAATTCCTTTGGGGTGAAAAAAAACTGGAAAACTTCTTGAAAGTTTTCCAGTTTTGAGTTTATCGGAGAGTTAAATGATTAAGCTCCCCCCGCAACGAAGTGAGCAGGGGAAATAAAAAGTGACTCCGTCACTTCATGAGTTTAGCGGTTTTTTCTCCGCCGTTCTCAAGGTAGAGGAGAGGAGTCGGACGGTCAACGCCTTCTATGAACTCCGGGCGTGCGGACCAGGAATTTCCTGAAAGGGTATTCGTAAGGTCCATCCAGAATTCGAGCCTTGCCGGGCTCAGTCCCCATGTCATATGGAAATGATTTGCCGGGGCATAATGCTTGTACTCGTACATTGAAGCGTATTTCGGGCATACATAAGTATGCGGCCAGTCGAGAGTGGTAAGGCTTCTGACTTTCTGGCAGAGTTTGGCAGGGAGGGATATTGTTTCGGCCTCATCCCAGAACATTGTGAACCTCTCGGAAAGCGAACTGTACGCAAGACGTCCGGCAATGCCTTCAATCCCTGCCGGGCTGGTAAATGTAACGCTGTTCCCCATGCCAGGGAAATAACCGCTGTCGGCAAGAGGCATTGAGATGCCTGACATTATTTCCTTTTCGGAAGCACCCGGTCTAGCCGCCCAGTCAAAAGAAGCGCTTCCTGAATTATCGCCATCTACAAAGCCTTTTGACGCCCATTTATCCTTTGCTGAAAATTTCACGCCGATTCCCGAAGCGAGTTTCCTGATTTCGCCCGGCTCCCAGACTTTACGGAAATCCATAAACAGCGGAGGATTGCCGCCGCTGAGTTTCGTATAAAAGAGCATGGTGAGAATGCCCTGAACGTCAGCTTCCGTTCCGAATGGAACAACTTCTTTTTTTCCGGTATGGTCGAAACTGCTGTTGAACAGCGACTCCATAGCGTCCGCGACGGGAAGCGGTATCCCGCGTCTGTCGGAACCCCATTCGAGCTGGCTCATGAAACCACCGCCGACCGCGTTAAGTTCCTTTATCATCTGTTTTACTATGAGATACATCGCGAGGCTCATATTGAAGCGTTCACTGTCCGCGGCACCCGGAAGGACAAGCCTCTTTCCAAGATGTTTATCAAGCCACGCGCGAAGTTCTTTCAATTCAGCCTTGTCATAAGATTTTTTATTGAGCATATCGGCAAGGAGTTTCATGTCCAGACGGGTTATCTCAATTCCGTAAGCGTTTCTAGTTGGAATTACATGAGCGAGGGCTGTTTCCATGCCCATTGAATCATGCCCGAATACAAGGACTCTTTTTCCCTTCAGAGAAACAGCGGTATATGCGGCGTATGCCCATTCAACAAGGGCGTTTTCGGTGGCGTCCGTCATCTGCGGATTCGCGCCTGTGTCAGGCCATGTACCTACATTCAGATGAGCAAGCCTGCCGTATTGCGCAAGAGCGCCATTGAGGGCATGAGCGAATACAACTCCCGGTTTCGGGCCGCTGTTGCCGCATGTGATATTTATCGGCGTATCGGACGGAAACTGCTGTATCACTGAAACCGCGCTCAACTGCGGAAATGCCCATGTATCAGGCACACAAACCAGCATGTTTACTCCGCCGTCAAGGAAAGTCGAGGCAACGGCATCCGCCTGCGTTTCACCGTCAACAAGCGTCTCTGAATACACAACTTCAATCTCCGGAACACGTGAGGCAATTCTATCAGCTACCATTTTGATTATATTGCGGCAGCGTACACGTGAATCGTTGTCAATCCTCGGGTCGCTTGTAGCGAAAACGCCCAGTACCGCACGATTTTTTCCCATGCCTGTGGATGATACGGATTTGGCCTTGCTCTTTACGACTTTGCTCATATTTCTCTCCATATTATAAACTCGTTCGTGGATGCCATGATAAAACACTATCTGTATAATCTATACTATAAGCCTCTTTTTGTAAATAGATTTTCTACTGCTTTTCATGGACATTTCACAGGGGAGACGGAGTCTCTTTTTGTAATGCCGCTCATTTCATTGCGGCTGAAACTGAAGTCCAGTCTTGTAATACCGCTCATTTCTGCGTCAAAGAATAGAATTTAATTAGAAATCGACAGATTAAGATATTATTATAATACTTGAAAAACATATAACGGCAGGAGCAGATAATGTCATTGAAAACCATCACTTCACTTTCGCATTTTTTCGGAAAAGATTCCCGCTATGTGCTGGCAGGCGGAGGAAACACTTCATATAAAGACAAAAAGAATCTCTACATAAAGCCGAGCGGCATAAGTCTGGCTGAAATAAAAGAGACCGATTTCGTAAAGATGAACAGAGATAAAATAAGAAAAATTTTTGATTTCAAATTTGAATGCAATTCCGAAGAGAGGGAAGCTGTAGTAAAGAAAATAATGTCCGACGCGGTTTCTCATGATTCGACAGGAAGACCGTCGGTAGAAGCCCCTCTGCATGAAATCATCTCATCCACCTATGTAGTGCATCTGCACCCTGCAATGGTAAACGGCATGACTTGTTCTCAAAACGGCAAGAGCAAGTGCGCGGAACTTTTTCCTGACGCTTTATGGATTGATTACACAGACCCCGGCTTCATGCTGGCAATGAAAGTACACAGTGAAATAGCCGCGTACAAAAAACTAAATTCCCGTGAACCGCACATTATAATTCTTCAGAACCATGGAATTTTCGTCGGCGGCAACAATGAAGGCGCGATAAAGGAAATTTATTCTGATATAATGACGGAACTTGACGAATACTATAAGAGGAAGAATGTTTCCACCACGCTTCCGGAAGATACCCCCTGCCCTGAAACAGTAACAAAAACAAGTCCGAAGCTCAGGGCCTGGCTTGGTGACGGAGCTTCCTATTGCGCAGTCAACAGCATGGGACCGCTCAAGCTTGCGGAAGGACCGTTGTCGCCCGACCATATAGTTTACGCCAAATCTTTTGCGCTCATAAGCGATAATATAACAAAGGATGAAGTTTCCGGCTTCGCTCAAAAAAATGGATACAAGCCTCTGGTGGCTTCCGTTCCGGGAAAAGCCGTCTTCTGTACGGGGAAAACGCTGAAGGACGCATTGACCACAGCCGAACTCGCAAAGGACGCGGCACTTGTCCAACAGCTTACGGAAGCGTTCGGCGGACCTCTTTATCTCTCAGAAGAAAACAGAAAATTCATAGAGAATTGGGAAGTTGAATCTTACCGCAAAAAAGTCGCAGGCGCGTCGGGCGGACGCTTAAATGGGAAAATAGCGCTGATAACGGGAGGCGCGCAGGGTTTCGGTTACGGCATAGCGGAAGAACTCGCAAAGGAAGGGGCAACTATTGCCATCGCCGACGTGAATTATTCCGGCGCTGAAAAAGCCGCCAATATGCTCTGTTCAGATTTCGGCAAAAACAAGGCTTTCGCTGTTGAAGTAAATATTTCAGACGAGGAATCGGTAGCGGCGATGACAAAAAAACTTATTTCAAAATGCGGCGGGCTCGATATATTCATAGCCAACGCCGGAGTGCTTCGCGCGGGTTCTGTCAAATCACTGACAAAAAAAGACTGGGACTTTGTCACTGACATAAATTATTCCGGGTACTTTCTCTGCGTGAAATACGCGGCGCTTCTTATGTCAGAGCAGAACGCGGAGGGCAATATCTGGACGGACATAGTACAGATAAATTCAAAGAGCGGCCTCCAAGGAAGCAACAAAAACGCCGCCTATGCCGGAAGCAAATTCGGCACCATCGGCCTCACCCAGAGTTTCGCGATGGAGCTCATAGAGGATAAAATAAAAGTCAACAGCGTATGCCCCGGAAACTTTTTCGACGGCCCCCTCTGGAGCGACCAGGAAAAAGGGCTTTTCGTCCAATACCTCAGGAGCGGCAAAGTGCCGGGAGCGAAGAGCATTGAAGACGTTAAGAAATTCTATGAGAGCAAAATACCGATGAATCGCGGATGCACTCCCGCAGATGTGGCAAAAGCCATCATCTATGCGGTTGAACAGAAGTACGAAACGGGACAGGCAATCCCCGTCACAGGCGGACAGGTCATGCTTAACTGACTTACTTGAAAAGTAAGCAAGCGTGAAAAAACTTTATTTTTTCCGTATTGCCGCTCAGCTCCACTTGGCTCAGAAAAAAGTAGATCTCTTCGCAAACGAAGTTGAGGGAAGACTGTAAAAGTGCTTCCGTCACCTTTTTTCTGTGCAATTAAATTGAAAATAAGAATTAAGGATGCAAATTACTTTTATATATTACAGGAATTTTAACTTTAGTTTATTGAGGCGTAAAGATGAAACATCATACAATTTCGGTTCTTGTTGAAAATAAATTCGGAGTCCTGGCCCGTGTCGCCGGACTCTTCAGCGGACGCGGCTACAACATCAACTCCCTGACCGTAAATGAAACACAGGACCCGTCAATATCCAAAATGACCATCGTCACGAGCGGGGACGACGATGTCCTTGAGCAGATTGACAAACAGCTCAACAAGCTCATTGATGTTCTGAAAGTGACAGACCTCACAGGAAGCGAATTTATCGAGAGAGAACTCGCGCTGATAAAAGTACGGGCGGCCAGAGAAAACAAGTCGGAAATAATTCAGACAGCTGAAATATTCGGCGGAAAAATCATCTGCGTTCATCAGGACGAACTCGGCATAGAAATACAGGGCGAAGCAGATAAAATAGAAAATTTTCTATCCCTGATGAAGGATTTCGGCATAATCGAAGTGGCCCGCACAGGACGCGTTGCCATATCCAAAAATCCGGGGGCCACGGAAGACTATTCCAATCTCTGATTAGAATACTTTCACGGCATCGGCTTCAAGTTCAAACAGCAGGTCGCCGCGGCAGATATCGGCGTGGGCCAAAGCAAGTGGAAAGCGCGGTATTTCGTGCTTTTCGCAATATTCATCAAAAAGATGCTTGTCATTAAAATCCTTAAAATAGGCAATCCCTCTGACAAGGTCATGCCAGTCCATCTTACGTGAATGAAGTATTGCCTCGACGACACGCATCGTCAAATCTATTTGCCTGGCGCAATCCCCCAGGTAAGCGGTATTTCCGTCGGAATCAATGCTGGCTGTACCTGATATGAAAAGCCTTGAATACGCAGGAAAAGACATCTCGACAGCCCTGCTGAAAGAGCTCTTGTAATTCAACGCGGAACCCTGCATAGGAGAGGGAACGGAGTAAATCCGCGCCTTGTCCGTCTTGGGCTGTACGGCAAGCAAATCACAAAGGAGCGCCGCGCCATTCTGATTGGAAGCACCTATTCCAGTACTGGCCGGGACCATCCTTGAAAATATATCCATCTTCTCAAAAAACGCGGTCCTTACCGCATTGAATTCCTTGTACCATGTCAATACTTTGTCTATATAAAACCACGTGCGTACCGTATCGGTAAATTTGAAACCGCAGGCGTTGAGAGCGTCGGAAATGCTTTCGAAAAGTTCCGCGGCCTGTTCCGGCTTCGGAGCTCCTGGATTTTGCGGCATCATCCCGCAGAGACGGCAATAACGGGCGTCGGCATCTTCATATAAAAAACCGGTCTTACGGCTCTTTACATTCAGAATTTTCAAATCCCCTCCGTTTACGGCAAATGCCTGCATCGACGTTATCTTCCCGTCTTTACAGGCATCCCCCTGAAGCCATGAAATATTTCCATCGGGAGCTTTAACGCTTTCAATGAATTTCTTATAGTGTTCTGTTCCGGCAAAAACGAAACGCCCCATTACATCGGCTTTCAGCGACGAAGCGGAAGCGCGGATGAGGGAGTCCATTTCGGCGGAATTGCTTCCATTCACTGTCAGGCAATGTTCAGAAAACGCAGGTGAATAAAGTGTGGTGATATCGGTTTTTCCCGTTATTTTTACTATCTGGGTTTTCATCATTTTTTGTTCTTTCCCGGGTTAAGGATTTTCAGCGGCAGAGCAGGCAGAGTAAATGTAACTCTTTCCTTCTTGCCGGCCGGTTTAACCGGCTCTGCACTTTTAACGTCCTTAACCGGGTTTTTATTGTCAGGGATAACAGGTTTTTCCTTATTTTCCACTATTCTAGTTGCTTCGGTGATTTTTTCAGATGGAAGCTCAGGCGGAGGCGTTTCAATCTGGGCACTCGCTATAAAAATCAGATTATCTTTAAGAGAAGGCTGAACCTTTGGGTCAGCTTTCAGGAGGAGAACAGCGCTGTCCGCTCCAGCCGGAATGGAGGCTTTCTGAAGATAAATTCCTTTGGGCGGGGCATCAAGCCTTATCTGGACGGGACAGTCAATTCCCGGAGAACGATGCACTTTGACGGGGATGGAAATCTCTTTTCCGGGAAGCAATTCGGCAAATCCCTTATCTGGAAATTCAGGTATTACGGAAATAGCGTAAGGCGGACTTACAAGAACTGTTTCCGCGTCAGCCCTGAGCATATGATGATAACTGAACGCCTGAGTGCGGTCTTCAGCTGATATAACGCGACGGCATACCGGTTTTGAATTTATCATTGCAGTACCTTCAAGGTGAAGCACCGATACTCCTTCAGAAAGGCCGGCAGGAGAGGAAATGGTCATGCGTGCGCGTGAAGCGCCTTCCGGTATCAGGGCGCCTCCGAGAACAAGGCCCGACTTGCCGTCCTTCGCCGTTATTTTTATTTCGCCTCTGAAGCCGTCCTTTCGGAGGGCCTGCACTGTAAAAACGGCGGAACCGCCCTGCGGCAGCGTCAGACTGGACGGAAACATGAGCAATGAAAAATCAGGCACAGGCCGGCTTATGCGGAGGCGATAGGCATAGTTCTCCCCCGCCCCGCTCTGGACATCTGCTAATTTTACGGTATATACCCCATCGGCCGGGAGGCTATGGGTAAAAGCGGGATCAGCATGATGCGTCAAGAAACCTTCACCTACATCTTTCAGGTCGTCGCCGTCTTTAAGCTTTTCCCCTTTGCTGTTATAAAGCGAGATTTTGCCGTCAAGCATTGACCCCAAGCGCCGTGCCATAACTTCAACTGAAACAGTCTGTCCCTTTTTGCCGTTAAAGGAAAAACTTTCGGCGACAGCGCTTTTTTCAATACGTCCGTTGACAATGACGGGAAGGGATATTTTCATTATCTCGCCGGGTTTGCCTTTCTTCTCTATTTCCGGACAATTGTCAAGCGCGAAGGAAACGCTGTTCGAGGAACGCCCTTTATTTTTAACGAAAAATTCCCTGATATACGGGGCGTTTGTTTTATCCAGGTCCAGTTTCAGTATTTTGGACGGCAGGTTTTTGCCATATATATTTATCTGGGCGTTCTTCGCGGAACTTCCCAGCGGGTATATATGTGTTATATAAGGAAGCTCTCCGATCCTGACGCGATAAACGAAATCATCGCGCCCGCGATATATGGAGTCCCTTGTTTCGAGAATGTATTCCCCGTCTTCCTTTACATCATAAAAGAGAACAGGGTCCTGCTCAAATTTGAATTTATCCGAATAAGCCAGCTCATTTCCCTTTGAATCATAAAGTATGAGATTTACATGGAACCATCCGGGAACAGCATCCGCAATGTAAGGGATGAGGGCCCGGGCGGACGCTTCCGCGACAATGCTCTGGCCTTTTTTCGCAGAAAATTTAAATCTGTCTTCATCACCAGGCATTATCTGTCCGTTCAGAACAGCCGGAAGTTTTTTTACAGGCACAGCCTGTTCATGTTTTTCATTCGGTTCCTTTTCGATATATTCAGGGATTTCGCCTATCTGAAAAACAAGTTTATTTGAAAGACCTGCTTCAGTTACAAGGTGTATTTCGCGGTTGCCGGGGATGGCGTTTTTGTCAACAGTTATTTTGAGCTTTACATCTTCCGAAATAGCGCTTCTGGGCTTGACCTTTTTTTTCTTTTTCGGATCTTTTTCATCCGCGACTTCGGGAAGAATGACCGCGCTCACGCCGTCACCGCTGACAAGCGCCGATTTTACTTCCTTGAGGTACTGTCCTCCGACTGTAACTTCAAAGGACGCGCCGCGTTCCCCGCCCGCCGGATAAACATATCCGATATAAGGCGGTTTCTCGGCTGAAACATCCACAAAAAGAAAAGAGAATATCAGCAGATAAAAATATTTCATGTTCATCGTCATTCTCCTTTTTCACATGATTTCATTCAATATGCCGCCGCGTTCCTTTTCCGGTATTTCGCCGGAAGCCAATGCGGAGGCGAAAACATCCTTTCCCTGCGGATGCGGTAATTTCGCGTCAGGGGAAACACCAAGAAGACCGAGTATGCCGGTGTTCAAATCCCACGGATATACCGGGCGTTCCGTGACGGTTTCGCCGCGTTCGTCAGTCTTCCCGAGAAGTCTTCCGCCTTTGAAGCCGCCGCCTGCTATCAGGACTGAAAAAGCTTTGCCATAATGTCCCCTGCCCCCGTTCCAGGGAGCTTCCCAGAGGATTTTAGGAGTGCGCCCGAATTCTCCGCATACATAAACTACAGTGCTGTCAAGCAAGCCCCGTTCGGCAAGTTCCCGCAGGAGCGTCGCCACGCCCTTGTCCAGAACAGGAAGCCGTTTATTCAGTTCAGGGAAAATCTGTTTATGGTGGTCCCATCCGCCGTCGTTAATAGTAACAAACGGCACGCCTCGTTCGACAAGCCTTCTGGCAAGCAAACAGGATTGACCAAATTTATTACGTCCGTATTCGTCGCGAAGTTCATTTTTCTCTTCAGTAAACTGAAAGGCTTTGCCAACATCGCCCGTAATGACTGAATAAGCCTGTTCCTGAAAATTATCAAGCTCCGCGACGGCGGGATCGGAAGCCATCAGGGAACCAAAAGTGTCTATTTTGCCTAATAAGGCCTTTCGGGAAGCAAGCCGGTCATTTTTTATTTTTTCGGATATAATGCCTTCCACCGCGAAAAGCGGCCTGTTCGGATCGCTTCCCGTCGAAAATGATTTATACCTGCTTCCAATGAACCCGGCTTCTGAAAAACGTCCGAGAGGACTTGTTACGGTAATGTACGGCGGAAGCATTCCCTTATAACCGCCGTCATAGCCTTTGAAATAAGAAACCAGCGCGCCGATACCGGGATATACGAGATTGCCTCCGGTTTTACGTCCTGTCTGCATCATGTACGCGGCGGTTTCATGTCCGTTGTTTCCGTGGGTCATGCCGCGTATTATGGAATACTTGTCAGCCTGTTTCGCCAGCAATGGCAGCATCTGGCATATTTGAATGCCGTCAACATTTGTTTCGATGGGTTTATTGTAAGGGCCGCAGTAGTTGTATCCGGCACCGGGTTTCGGGTCGAAGGTATCAAGATGAGAAGGGCCGCCCGCAAGCCATATCTGGATTACGGATTTAGCCTTGCCGCCGCTGAACACAGGTTTCAGCGCATCAGCAAAAATACTGAAAGAGAGAAAATCCGACACGAAAAATCCCGCCATTCCCCAAAGGCCCAGCTTTAACGCTTCCCTGCGAGTGAGAGCAAATCCCGGGATACTGTTTTTCTCTTCATTTTTCATAATTTCAAACTCTAATGTTTAAGAATAAACTCTTTCGTATTAAGCAAAGCCCATGCCAAGTCGTTCATGGCATCATACGGCTTAGTGTTCGGCGCTTTTATATAGTCCTCCGCAATTTTCCGTTCTCCCGCTGTCGGATAACGGGAAAGTATCAGCAGATAAAGCGCCTCTATTTTATAATCATCCCCCTTTTTATCGGAAATAATGCCTTTTATAACAGGGCCCTGGTCCAGTTTACGCTGTATATGTCCTGAATTGAAAATATGCAGGGCCTGAAGCAAGGATGGAGAAAGAGTTTTCTCCGCCTCAAATGAAGTGTTGCGGGGAGAACGCCCAAACATATCCAGAAAAGACGAGCTTATGCTCCCGTCCGGGATTTTGACGGCGCGTATTGAACTGGGCAGAAATGTATATGGTTCGGGTATTCCGCTTGTATATTTTTCAGGCACGGCAGTAATCTGACAGATAATGTCGATAAGAGTTTCAGCATCCACGCGCCTTATCCTGTAACGGGAAAAACCGTTTTCATCGGAAACATTCCATTCATTGCTCATGGAAGAAAGCTGGTAAGTATTTGAATTAAGTATCAGTCTGTAAATATGTTTAAGGTCATAGTTATGCGAAACAAGTTCTTTTTCAAGAAAGGCCAGGAGTTCGGGAGACCACGGCGGATTGTCCGGCCTCATATCGTCGGACGGATTCACAATGCCCCTGTCGAGAAGCCAGTACCATACCCTGTTTACCGCGCACTTGGCAAACCATGGATTGGCGGGGGCAATAAGCCAATCCGCGAAAACAATCCGCGGGTCCTTGTCCTGCGGAATATCAAGAGGCTTACCGTTCAAAGGTACGGGCTTGAGAGGGAGATTGAGTTTCGGGTCAGCTTTCGCCTCAGGATTGAAATAAACTATTTCCTCCTTCCACTCAAAAGTATTTTTGTAGCCGATTTTGGTGAAGAAAGCCGCCATGCCGGAAAGCTGCTTTTCCGTCCACGGCGCCCTGTCCAGGCGTATTCCCATGAAAACCAGAGCGATGTTTTCCGCTATTTCATCCGGTTTCCTCTCCTGAAAGGCCCTGTAGAAATTAACAGGGGGAACCTGAAAATTGCTTCCGTTTGAAGTGAGAAGCTCATACACGAATTTGTTGTAAGGCTTATTTCTGAAAATGCTTTCACGCAGCCATCTGTGATAAACCTGAGCGGCCTGCGGCCAGAGATTACTGGGAAATTCGGCTTTTATCCGGAGTATGTCGCTCCACTTCAAAGCCTGATAGTCCGCGAAGTCCATACTGGACAAAAGTTTATCCACCAGCTTCTTTCTTTTTTCCGGCGACTTGTCGGCAAGAAAATTCCTCACATCCTGAGGCGATGGCAGAATTCCTCCGGTGTCAAGGTAAACTCTCCTGATGAAAACCTCATCCGTACAAGTCGGTGAAGGCGGAATGTCTCTTTTCCGAAATTCCTTTATGACGATTTCATCAACTTTGTTATTGATTTTGAATGAGGTAAACTGCTCTTCCGGCGGATAACCGAGAAAGTTAACACAGAACTGCCTGCACCCGAAGAGAATACAAATCGCCACAAAAAGAATGGATATTTTATATATGCTTTTCATGTCAATATAACGTATTTTCAGGTGATTTTATTGTATTATTTCTATCGTAAAATGGATTTTAGTCAACTTTTATTACCGACGAGGTTCATTTTCATCTTTTTTCATCCAATTGCTGATTATTTTCCAGAAGATATAAACCAAGACTCCGCCAAATAACGCATTCACAATGAAGACTAACCCAAAAAGCATCCCTACAACACACAAAGGATCGAGTGGAAGAAAAAGAAATGCATACAGAAACTGTCCGAAGTATATACCGATTGTGGATAGCCAAAACTTTTGAGGATTGGGAAGCGCCGCAAGAAAACCTGCAATAAAAAGGCAAAGACGATACGTATCCAAAGGAGCATCCCACGGTTCAATTTTTCCAGCGAGAGACGGAGATAGCCACCAGATGGCCGCACCTAATAAAATTCCTGCAATAAACGGAGAATATGTTTTAATTGTATTTTTCACAAAATCCCTTATCCTTAAGCCGTAAAATATTTTCACTGGCAATAAAACTTATGTTACCCTTATCCAATCCCGGCTGATATGAGTATAGCCGAAAAAATACCAGAAATAATAGTCTTTGAACTCACAGATATCGCTTTCGTGATGGGCAACAATTAAAAAAGGCAAATAGACATAATACACGAACCCATCTTTCTTAACTTTTCCATGTAAACATTTTTCAGCTAGTTTTCTCTGTAATTCCTTCTGCTCATATCTCTCCGGATGTTTCTCATATTCCTGTTTAATCCGTTCAAGCATTTCTCTTTTCTGAGCATCATTCAAATTCCTGATTTCGCCTATACCGATAAATGTCGTAGAAAGATAAGAGACAAAAAACAAAACTGATATAAAGGTAATCAGAATATACAATCTTTTTCTGTTTTTCATTTTCTCCATTTACACTAATCATTCCTAATTTTATTTTCTTCAGCACTCTCTTGAAATGGAAAAAGCGTGGAGTTTCGAGTCGATTTTATCACCGTTTTCAACGGCTTTCTCAAGGAAATCAGCCAGTTTGCTCATTTCCACGGGTATTAGTTCTATGTCTTCAGACTCATCCAGAGACTGGGCAACAGAATGATTCAGCTCGGAATTTTCATCGATTTCTACAAAAGCGATTTGAACGGTTTCCCCCGAAAGGCCCGAATTGAAGGACGGCGGATAAAACCTGATCATCTTTCCACGATAGCCAGTCTCCTCAAAAAGTTCCCGTTCCGCCGCCGCTTCCGCCGTTTCCCCCTCGTCAATGAGCCCGGCTGGAAATTCAATTACATAAGAGGCGACAGGCGGCCTGTACTGGCGTATGAGCAGGATACGGTTCGAGGGACGGAGAAACGCTATCAGGACTACCGCGCCGGAGCATTTCAGTCTTTCCACTGATTCCCATGTTCTGGAAATTCCTTTCGCGTCTGAATAAAAAATTCTTCTCAGGCAAAGCCATTTGCCGGTTTCAATGATTTCTGATTTTATTATTTTGTGCTCAAATTTCATATAAAAATCTCATTTTTAAATTTTTATCACTTTTTTTTATTTTATTTGCTTGTATTTAAATTTGCAATGAATAACTTATCAGGAGTTCGAACATTGCTGTCATTGTTTGAGATCTGTTGTGTCATCACCAATCAAAACATAAAGACTGACTTCAAGTATTTACCTTTAAAATGTAAACTTTTTATCATGTTAAAATAATCTGTTCAAAACTTATTATGACTTTATTTCTTTTGCAATCGGCATCAAATATAATATTCCTGAATTATGTTCCTGAAAAAGGAAAGCGAAGCGGTTTCTGATGTTTGCAGGTCTCACCGGCGGGATAGGATGTGGAAAAAGTACGGCCCTCGGCTGTTTTGAAGGACTGGGCTGGCTGACGCTGGATGCCGACAGGATTTGCCATGAGATTTACGAAGAGGGAAACTCACTTTTAATCGCGGACCTGACTTCGAGATGGGGAGAAGATATCCTTCATAACGGGACAATTGCCAGAAAAAAAATCGCGGTAATTGTTTTCAGCGACAGAAATGAGCTGGAATGGCTCAACCGGTTGCTGCATCCTCTGATTATGCGGAGGGCCGATGAAAAAATTGCCGCGTCTGACAGCGAATATGTCATTTTCGATGTCCCGCTGCTTTTTGAGACAGGGATAGAAAAGCGTTTTGACTGCACCGTCTCAGTATGGGCAGACGCAAAACAGCAGATGGAAAGACTGAAGCAAAGAGGATTGAATGAAAAGGAAAT
>MHBF01000026.1:65403-66004 GCA_001803225.1 Lentisphaerae bacterium GWF2_44_16
TATCTAAAATGACAGAGGCTACAGCGTGCAAACTAGGAGACTATATTTTCAATAGTGCCACTTCTGTTTCAAGCGGTCTACCATCATTAACTTTGAATCCATTTAATATATCAAGTATAACAAACGATGCCGTAAGCCAAATACTCCGTTCCTGTATTCCGTGTACAACTTATACTGTAACATTTTTAACTACGTCAAGCGTTAATAACTTTGAATCTTTTTGTGGCGTTAGTGGTTCGTTTGGAAGCGCAAGTACATCTCCTGCTACAACCGGTTCTGGATACTGGAAATCAATAGGTCAACATGTTCAGGAAGACGGCAAGACAATAGCAGGAACAACTTATAATATAGTAACACGGAAATGCATACTAGCACCTACTATTTTAGGAACAACTCAACTCCTATGGGATCCGACTAAAAACGGCGGAACATGGAGCTGGTAATATAATGTCAATAACAATACAAGAATTTGTAACAAAGCAGAATACTCTCAACAACAAGAGACGATTTGTAGACGGCCCCGATATAAGTTGGGAAGACACCGGAGCTGGATTTAGGCCTCATATATTTAATTTACCAACTCAGTCCAGTGGCGACACCT
>MHBF01000027.1 GCA_001803225.1 Lentisphaerae bacterium GWF2_44_16
GCAAATATCCATTTCGTCTCTTTATTAAGCTGTGTTTCTTTGTTGGTCACCAACAGAAATTCGGCGTATATTCCTCATATCAATACCTTAGCATAGGGAAAACTCCCTGACCATCTAACGGTTTGTTGTCTCACACATTGGATGTTACTGTAACCATTACGATCTGAATAAGCTCGAACGTATGAAAAAAATGATTGCAACCGCCTTACCGATCTTCTCGTTAAAAAGCAAAGCACTCTTGTGCAAAGAAAATGGAACGTTTACCGATGGTCTAGTTTTTCTTGATTGGTTAAAAGCGACGGGTCAATCCGGATGGCAGATACTGCCGCTGAGTCAAACGCATCTGGTTCCAGGATCAAAAAAACAGCATGTCCCCTCTCCCTATCGTGGGTATGGAGTGGGTCTGGATCCAAAATTTTTGTCCATGGACGAACGTGAGTATGATGTTTTAGAAACAGAGAAAAAAACCTTTATCAAAAAAAATAAAGCATGGTTGGATGACTATGCTTTTTTTTGTGCTCTGCGCGATCACTTTGGCACGGATGACTGGACTTCATGGCCACCGCAGATCAGACGACGAGACCTCAAAGCCATGAAGCAATGGCATGAAAAACTATCCGAGACGTACAACGATCATGTGATCGAACAATTTCGTCTACATAAAAGCTACTTTGAAATGAAAAAGAAAGCTGGAGAACTGGACATTTCGATCATTGGTGATATGCCCTACTATCTTCCTCTCCAAAGCCCGCTTGTCTGGGTGAACCAGAGACTATTCACTATAAGTACCAGTGGACATATGCGAACGGTTTCTGGAATACCAGATAGTCCTAAAGCCCATTTTGGTCGACAAATGTGGGGGCATCCTTTGTATAATTGGTCACAACGTTCGCAATGGCCAGGAATCATCAAACTCTGGAAAATGCGTCTCCATTATTTAAATCAGCTCTATAATCTGTTGCGATTGGACCATGCGACAGGCTTTTACTATTATGGCGCAATGAATCTTATCGATCCGACAAAGGATCGTATCAAAAATGGACCTGGCTATTATGCCGTGTCTCGTATCATTAAATACGCCAAAAAAATTGGTTTGGAATTATTTGCAGAAGATGCCAGTGATCGCTTCAAAGAACTAATCCAAGAACTAAGAAAAACCTTAAGGAAACAGAAGGTTCCAGGTATAAAAATAATCCGCTTTGCCTACAACGAACAACGAAGATCATTTCAAAAGGAGTATGCAAACATAAAATCCTATCGTGTAAACACGTGTGCCTATACGACAACCCATGATACCCAGACACTGATCGGTTATCTTAAATTACTTACGACAGTTCAAAGAAAAGCTCTTTGTAAAAAAATAAAGATTAAATACTCGATAAGCGAAAAAATATTGGCAGAACGCTTGCGCGATGCAGTATTACGTTCCCCCGCCCGAATAGTAATCATCCCTATTCAAGATTGGTTACTCACCCAAGAGCGAATAAACATTCCTGGCACAGAAAAAATGAAGGGGGACAAGAATTGGAAATTCCATCTTTCTATTCCGATTGAAAAATTACCTATCAATAGTATAAAGAAACATGTCATCGCAAGTACAAAATGAAACTATTCCTTATCTCTCCAAATCAAGAAAGTCGTAAAACTTCTACTTCAAATCGTTGTCAACCTAGATTGACAAAAATAATTTTTTTTGATATTTACTATCCAGTTCTTAAAATAACTGGTAAGCCACATCCCTTAAGATCTAAAAGAAAAGGGATAAGGTAAGCCAAAACAAAAGAAAGGGTAAGCTGATGGCCAGCCTTTACAAGATGGACAAGGGAACCGAGATTGAGCTCTTCCGCATGTTGAATGCGGCCGGACTCACGGCGGAAGACGCCAAAAAGCTCAGCACCCAGCCGAAGGTCGTGAAAGCGATGCTCGCCAAGATGCGCGAGGACGATGCCTTCCGCCTCATCCATGGCCGGTTCACCCCACTCGCGGACAAAGTCGCGATGGTCAAATCCTGGCCGGGTATCAATCCGGATGATGTGGATGCTGCGGTTGCGCTCGTCCGCGAGAACGGCACCATCGCAGGCTTCGAGGTCGAGAGCCCAAACAACCCACTGCTGGACCTCGTCATCGTGGTCTACCGCGAGAGCATCCCGGCCACACTGCTCTACGGCCGCGATCGCTTCATGGAGACCTTCGAAGGTCACTACGCTGAGTGGGCTGAAGCCTACGCCAGCGGAGTCGATGATGAGCGCGTGGAGCTCATTCCGGGCGCCCGCAAATTCCGGCCAAACACCATTCAGGTGCAGGCTGTGGACTTCGGTGCCAACTGGGATCCTCAGCGCGGCAACGTACTGAGCGAAGTCCAGAAAACTCAGGGCGGGAAGCTCGCGGACTTTGCGGGACTCTTCAACGCCTCACAGAGCCCGAAGTGGGTCGAGCAGATGGATGAGGTCAACGTGCCCGAGACCATCCTTGCCGCCCTGCTGCTGAGCGTGCCACACTGCGGCGTGCGGTCGTACTCGCCCGACATCTGGCGGCACAGCGGTGGCGAGGCGGAGCTCGGCGGTTACCACATCGGCAGCCGGTTCCACGTGCTTTCCATGGCCGTCGTCCGGGAGTTCCATTGGCGCTAGGAACTTGAACGCTCGGCGCTCGCAGGAATTTGGTACGTCGTTCGCGAACGTACCTTAACTCTTCGTCTGAGAAGCGAACTTGCTGCATCCGGTTTCGACTTATAAGGGTCGTATCTCCGGGTGCGGCTATTTTTTTAAAAATTTTTTTTGTTTCCCAATATGTGGAATACAAATAAAAAGGATTTTGGGTATCTGTTTTCGATTATGCCGCATCGGTCGTTCTGACCTCCTAGACGCAGGAACATTCCAATACGAAATAATCCTGGCGGAACGAAAGCGACTCGAACCGTATGGGTCGTTCCGTATGCCTTTTTGCTAATTTTGGCAAAGGGATTTGAATGTTATTGATTTGTGGTTGCCAGAGGAAAGTGAATCATATATAATCTCATATAGTTAAATTATGAGATTTATGGACAACCGAGAAAAACGAATAGCTCACGTTTCACAAAAAGTCTGGTCGTTGATCAATAACATTGATCTTCTAAAAGATCAGTGGATTGGTGGAGCAAAGCTCAATCCCCAAGCGCTTGGACGCCTCAAGCGTTCTGTTTTGGTCACATCCTCCGGAGCATCTACCCGTATTGAAGGTGCCGAGTTGTCGGATGAAGATGTGGAAAAACTGATGCGAGGAATTTCTGTGCAGAAATTCAAGGATCGGGATAAACAAGAAGTGCAGGGATACTTTGAATTGCTTTCTACGGTTTTCGATGTCTGGAAACAGATTCCGTTCAACGAGAGCATGATCAAGCACTCACATAAGGAACTTCTCAAATACGTCGATAAAGATGAACGGCATCGAGGCGAATACAAAAAGACGGAAAACAACGTTGAGATGTTCGACGAGTCGGGTAAGTCACTCGGGGTTGTGTTCAAAACGACCCCCGCCTACCTCACACCTAAACAGATGCAGGAACTCGTCGAATGGACGGCATGGGCGTTGGATGAGAGCGATTACCATCCACTGCTTATCGTTGGAAACTTCTTGGTTGAGTTTCTCGCTATCCACCCATTCCAGGACGGCAACGGTCGTCTTTCGCGCATCTTCACAAACCTTCTTCTGCTCAAGGCCGGATACGCTTATGTGCCATACGTCTCCCACGAAAAACTCGTTGAGGACAACAAGACCGACTACTATCTCGCCCTTCGACGAAGCCAGAAAACTCTCAACGCAACAAAGCCGGATATCGAAGCGTGGCTTGAGTTCTTCTTAACTGTTTGTCTCGAACAGGCAGGGCAAGCGATCGACTTGTTATCACATGAGAACATCGAAAAAATTCTCTCACCAAAACAACTTGCTGTGTGGAGATATCTTGAAACCATCGACGAGGCGACTGCGGGTGATATCGCAAAGAAAACTGGTGTGGCGCGCCCCACCGTCTCGCAAGCAATCGATGTGTTGTTACGACTAAAAAAGATTGAGCGTATTGGCCAAGGTCGAACAACGAGGTATCGCAAGGCCTAAGGGATATGATCTCAGTCACTGAAGACCAGTTACACTTATACCTCTCACTGTTTCGCGGTCGAACAGATGTGTACGCGAGGCGATGGGAAAAGGAAGGTAAATCTGGTTACTCGCCGGCGTATGATTTTGATTGGAATGAATTTCTTGCGCATAAACGTCGGGGTGGCACGATGACAACCTTCGAAAAGAAGACGGCGATTCCACTGACCCCAGATGTCATCCGTAAGCAGCTTATTGGCCAGCACGTCGTTGGCATTTACCCCCTTCTTGAAGATAATACATCGTATTTCATCGCGGCTGATTTTGATGGTGCGAATGCGTTTGTTGAGGCGAAGCAACTAATCGATGTTTGTACCGATTTGGATTTATCAGCGTATCTTGAGCGATCCCGATCAGGAAATGGTGCGCATGTTTGGATCTTCTTTGAAGAGCCGTATCCGGCAGCTCGAAGTCGAATCATCCTGCTCGAATGCATCCGTCGCGCACTTGGTCTGTCTGCTTTCGACAAAGAAGTTTCGTTTGACCGTTTGTTTCCGAACCAAGATACGCAGAGCGGAAAGGGTTTTGGGAATCTCATTGCTCTGCCTCTACAAGAAACATCCGTTGCACAGGACAATACCGTTTTTCTTGATCCTGAAAATTTAACGCCTTTTCCAAACCAATGGGATTTCCTTGCAAAGATCAAACGAATCTCGACTCGTAAACTCGATGCAGTCTTTACCAGTCTCACTGAGCAATCAGCAGATGAATCACCGACGAATGCAAAGCGTCTCGTTCTGACACTTAGCACTGGCATCCGTATTCAGAAGAATATACTCGATAAAGCCACCATAAATTTCATCCGTGAAGAGTTGAATTTTCCGAACTTGGACTACTGGTTAAAAAAGCGGCTGGGAAAGAGTGTGTATCAGACAGAAAAATTTTTTCGACTGATTGAGGAGGACGGAGAATACGTCGTTCTCCCACGAGGTTTCCTAACAAAACTGACCGATCATCTACGTTCGCGAGGTGTGCCGTTTCTGATTCGTGATGAACGTGCTGTGATGTCTGACGTCATCTTCGTGTCGACAATTGCATTACGATCTGAACAAACCGACGCGGTTGATCTTGCATTATCGGTTGACCAGGGAGTTATCATCGCGCCGCCAGGCAGCGGAAAGACTATTATAGGACTCGAGCTCATTGCTCGCCATGCTCAGCCCGCACTCATTCTTACACATCGCAAACAGATCATGGATCAGTGGATTGAAAGGACGCAGACCTTTCTCGGAATTGCAAAAACGCATATCGGGAGGATCGATGGGGTGAAGAAGTCGATTGGTGACAAGGTGACAGTCGCAATGATGCAGAGCCTCGCTCGACGGAAGGATCCATCTGATCTCCGTGGAAAGTTTGGTTTGGTCATTGTCGACGAATGCCACCACATCCCCGCAAAGACCTTCCGCGAGGTGATTTCAGCTATCGATGCAAAGTACTGTTATGGACTCACGGCTACTCCAGAACGAAAGCACAAAGACGAGAAACTGATTTACTTATTTATCGGCGATATCATCACAGAATTACGAGAACAAACCCAGGAATCAGCAAAGGTATCAAAACGACAAAAAATCGAACCTGACAGAAATGTGATTGTTCGCGAAACAGAGCTCGCTGTGCCGTTTTCGTTCACTACGGACAATTATCAAATTCTCGCCCGCATCATTTCTTTTGATCAGGCTCGGAATCAGTTAGTGCTCGATGACATCAAAAAAGCTGTGGCTGTTGGCCAAAAGATCCTTGTTCTTAGCGAACGAAAGGAACATCTTGAAACACTGAACATGTATCTCAAGGGAAGTTGTGAAACAATTCTCGTAACCGGCGATGACTCTGCTGTTTCGCGGAAAAACAAATTTGCACAGATCACCTCTGGGCATTATCAAGTTATTCTGGCCACAGGACAGTTGGTGGGCGAAGGAATGGATGTTCCGGACATTCAAACCGTCATCCTTGCTTTCCCTCTCGCATTTGAAGGGAAGCTCACCCAGTACATTGGCCGTATTCGCGGAGCGCAAAAGACCGTTTACGATTACCATGACGCAAACACACCTTTTCTGGATCGTCAGTTCAAGAAGCGAAAGAAGTTTTATCAGAAGGCAGGATTTAGCATGATCGAAGGATAGCTTGAGGTATCACAAAAGCGACTCATTTCTGAGTCGCTTTTGTTCAAAGGACAAGGCCCCATCGGTCGCCCTATAGCCATAGGTCTACGGGTCGCTCCGATAAGAAGTTGTCCTGGCGGGACGGAGGGGTTAGGTACCAAAGTTGTAGGGACGTTCAAAGGACTTTCGAGAGATTCCAACTTTGGCGATTTTGAGGCGGACGGGTCGGACTGAAATGAGACAAATGAGACACTTTTGGCGGTGTTTTAAGTTGTCTCATTTTGAGAGATCTCGGACTAGAAACCAACAAAGCAAACGATTGGCATTGAGCCGATCGTTTGCATGGTCGCTGCTCTTTAAGCAGAGGTATTTTTGATCTCCATCAGAGTATAGGGAGAAATCATCGAGCATTTTAGGATTGAGATTGGTGATATTTTTTTCGATATTACTTGGATATCTTTCAGGATCGGTATCTTTCACTAACAAACTAAGCAATATTTGTAATTTATCCACATATCTACATTGCAAAGGTGATACAATTACATTGCAAAATATGTCACATACAGAAAAACAAATTTTAAAAGATTTTCCCACACTATCTGTTGGCCCACTTACCGATGATATTGAGAAGAAGTATAAGCTCTTAATACAGGAAAGTGGGATAAAATACTTTGGTCCAGATGTAGAGGTGTGGACTTCTGAAGCTTCGAATAAAGCTCTCTCGTATTCATCCCATGGAATCTTTCGTTACTTTGGAAAATTTCCGCCTCCTATCGCTAGATATTTAATCGAAACTTTTACTCAAACAGGCGATTTGGTCATTGATCCAATGTGCGGAAGTGGTACAACCGGTTTGGAAGCACTTCTGTTGGGGCGTAGAGCAAAGTGTTTTGATGTAAGTCCACTTGCAACACTTGTATCTCGGGTAAAGATAACCCCAATTAATCGCAAAGAGGCTGAAAATGCTATTAAGCAGGTTCGTAAGTTCGTGGAGTTTCCGAAAAAAAATCAAAAGCCGGAACTGATTGGATTAAGAAACTCAAGTCATTGGTTTCTGGAAGAGACTATGGATTCACTCGAGCTTATACGATTGGCTATTAAGCAAGTAAAGACACGATCGTCCGTCAGGGATTTTTTAAACGTCGCCTTCTTGGGAGTTGTTCGTAGAGTTTCAAGAGCAACGACACAACAAGGAAGATTATTTTTGGATGTTGAAACAGCTGAAAAAGACGCATCCCCCTTTTTCTTCAAAAAGGCTGGTGAAATTTTAGACTCAGTTACCTTGCTACCAAAAGGAGAAGTCAATGTTTTACAGAGGTCGATTCTTGGTACAAATACAGAGAGAGAAAAGACTCCCTTGGTGATTTGTCATCCGCCGTATTTCAACTCCTATAAATACAGTGGGGTCAATTCACTCGAATTAGCATGGATGAACATCGACCACGCGAATATACGAAAAAATGAAATCAGGGAATCCTTCAAGGTGGGCAAGCCAGAAAAGGTTGAGGAGTACGTTGAAGACATGAGAGCCGGATTAGAAAATCTCTCGAACCTATTGCAGAAAAATGGACATTTAGCATTGATGATTGGTGACACTGTAATTCGGGGGAAGTATATTCCGGTCACGAGAATGCTCTTAGCTCGATTGCAATCCACGTATAAAATAGAAAGAGCAGTCGTACGAATCCCCAAGTTTACTGAGGCTTCATGGGCAGCAAGTCAGCGACGTAAGGGTAAAGAAGTGGGAATAAATTTATGCGATCTAATAGTCGTTCTGAAAAAACAATAGAGACAAGTTCTGTTGTTGCGGAGACTCATCCTCCAGAGTATTTGTTGCACAAATATTGGGCCAGGAAACCGCACAATGTCATTCGTCACTATTTAAAATCGTATTTCAAACCCGGCGACCTTCTCGTGGATCCCTTTTGTGGTAGCGGAGTGTTTCTTGCTGAGGCAAAAAAACTGGGGATTAATTCACGAGGTTACGATATCAACCCGATTGCTTTTCTAATATCTTCGGTCACAACTGACCCACCAAGTAAAGCGGACTTTGAACGAGCCGCTCGAAAAATTTTAGAGCTTGCAAAATCAAAGTACGAAATCCTCTATCAGCTTTCAACCGGAGGAACGGTTAGATATGTAGTTCATCAAATGATTACTCGTTGCGGTACATGTAACGTTGAGTATTCAAGTGGTGATACAAAAAAAGTAGGCAATCGTTCATATTGCCCTCGGTGTAACTTAAAACTCTCCTTCAATCAAGAAAGTTGCGTTGGAACTAAAATTGTTAAGATTTACGACAAGCAAAATAATGAAATTCTGGATGAGGAAGAATTAGCAATCCAGGAAAATGTCTCAAAAACGAATGGCTCAATTGAAGCTTTCAACATTCCTCTGGTTACCAATCGTAGAATTCTTGCATTTCCGGACATGAAGACGTCGGATTTATTTACTCCACGTGCTTTTACAGTGCTCTGTGATCTATTTCAACAAGCCCATAAGATTGAGGATACAAAAGTAAAGAATGCAATTTTACTACTTCTCACCTCCGCAACAGCGCAATGTTCAAGACTAATTCCGTCAAGAAATAATTTAAAAACTGGAGGCCCTGCATGGACTGTCCCTGGATTTTGGATTGCCCCTGTTCATCTCGAAACGAACCCCCTCATTCATCTCGAGGCAAGATTCGGCAAATTCATTAAGGGTATTGGACGACTCTCTGAGGAATACAAAAACAGTGACGCAATTAGCATTGTTACAAACCAGTCGGCAACAAACGGTCTCGGTAACATAGAAGATGAAACTTTGAATGGAATATTTTTTGATCCACCATATGGGGACAATGTCCCTTATGTTGAATTTTCTTCCATTTGGAATTCTTTTCTAAATAGGGACATTGAATATACTGATGAAATCGTCGTTTCAGACAGAAAAACCTTTAAGAGTTCCTGGGATAAGTATCAAACAGATATCGAGAAAGTGATCGGTTTGTTTTTTAGAAAACTAAAAGATGAGGGTAAAGTTATCATGACATTTAATAACCTCGACCCTCGCGCCTGGAAAATAGTTCTCGGTGCTTTTTCTAAATATTCCTTCCGGTGCAATGAAGCGAAGTATCAAATACCGGCGGTTGTTTCTGCAAAGGCGCAGATGGCCGCGAATACAAGTTACATTGGAGACTACTATTGTGTATTTTCAAAAACACTCAAACCAGAAGATGGTCGCAAAGATTTAATCGCTATTACGGAACGTTTGAGGAATGCCCTTCAAGAAAGGTCTGGACGAGCACCGGTTAATCTGATTCAGAGAATAGCAATTCTGATGATTTTGAATGAGGGTTTCGATGTTGAATTGATTGGTCGGATTGAAGATGCAATCAAGCCAATCGCAACACTGGATATTGATCATTTTCAACTCCGAGACATGTCCTCCGTGAAGAACATTAGAAATGGTTTGAAGAATGCAATAATTAAAACGGCTCAGATGGAACTATCGGCTGGAAAGAAACCTCTTAAGGAAATTTACGAGAAAATATTACTTGCAACTGATGAAATTGGAGGTGTCCCACTGTCGGAAGTTAAAATTATTCTGCAAGAAATCGTTCACTTTGAAAAAGAATTCTGTTACTTGAAACGTATGGAAGCACAACAAACGATGTCCTTTTAAGAGACTGGATTATATTTGATTTGGATCCACTAGGAGTTTGCCGTCGAAGATAAAGAGTGGTGCTAGATTTTCAGATTCGTCCGCAGTGACCACGATATTCAGAAGAGACTGTTTTATCGAACTGAAACTTTCGTAGCATTTCTTTGCGGTACTGTCCTCATCAAGAGCTCTGGCTGCGTCTTTGCACATCCACAGAAAACTCGGGATGATTCTATATTTGGCACGTTCTCCCCAATTTATGTGTGAGATAGCCAAAAAGACTTTGCTCATATCTTCGATAACCCTGACAGATTTCTCCATCTGACTCTTGGTAACAAGCTTCTCCAAATAGTCCTTTGCCTCGACGATTACGATTATCCGGAGGTCATCATTAACCAAGACCAGATCTGGCCGTTCTTCTTCACGTTGGAAACGATGAATTTCTACGTTGAGACCAGCTGTATCTTTTGCGACAATCTTTTTCCATGGTCCAGCAGTAGGATTTGTGAACGCAACCCACCACTTTAGTTCTGTATGCTGTCGAAAGTAGGTCTCAACTGACCACCGAGCAATTTCTTCGCTGATTTTATATTTTGGCGTCATACTATTTTTCCAGTTTTCATTTCAACAACTACTCCGCCATGGAAAACTGCGAAATCTAATAATTCACGCATGAGGGTAATTCCTTTATTGGTTCTAAAAGCACCAGTCTCATCAAGTAACTGAGCATGCACCTGATGCGGGTAATACGCGACTTTCATCCTAGTATCGACACCACGGATATCCTTTCCAAAAATATTTGCAAACGCAGATAGTTGCCCGGTGAATGGATCCCCAAAAATTCTTCCGGGTTTTAGACTGTTAGAAATGTAAACTAAAGCAGGAATCGTTTTGTTGAGATCAAACTTTTCTAGTCTCGGAAACGCAGCCGCAAGAGCGCGCGACACGTTCATCGCCGAATCAGCAAGATATAGAACATTTTTAGCTGTCGTCAGATGCAGTAATCCGGTACGACTCCTTGGAAAATCCTTTATTGTCATTTTGAACGGATATTTTCCACCAGTAGTTCGTTCTAGAATTCTTTTTTGTTCAGAAATCCATTGTTTTACATCAGCCACCGACTGTGGTTTGGATCCAGCATTAGACGACAGATTATAGGCCACCTTATTTTTCACCATTTTTTCCAACTCAGTAACAAATGGGTCTTTTTTCAAAAAACCGCCAGGATGCATCTCAGCAAGAATTTTCTTGGGAAGTTCGATTGTCTGTCCCCAATGGAACAAGTCCGGGAGTTCCGCATGCTTGTCAGATTCAGAAACAAATTTTGCAACCAAATCTGGAACACTGTCATCTGACAGGAGAACACTATCAGGGAGATAGTCCACGACATTTTTCCACTGGCTTTCGACGAAACCAATCATATGTCTATATTGGCTTTCCAATACTGGATACATGGCTTCTTTGGGCAAAATGCCTATATGGACCTTGATCATTGTGGCAACAGCTAAAAAGAGTGCTGCGAGACCTTCACCGAATGCGTAATCTTCAGGATGGGCTGAGTCAGAGTAATGAAGTACGACGCAGGGGGCCTGGTAAGCGCAGCTGAGTTTTATTCCAAGAATTGTAGGCTAGATCGAATCTCTTCTCGTACCACCATCGACATGAGTTCCAAACTCTCCAAGCAAATACCAGAACGGAATTTGTTTCCTCAAACTGCCGTACATTCTCTCGCATCGCTGTAGAGCCTGATTTCCGGTTGGAACAGCCGCAGTTTCTTCTACTGCTAAAAGAATAGAATCTTTTTCTGGATCAAAAGTGATCAAATCCGGTTTCCCCCAATCAATCAATTCGGCTATTTGCTTCGGTAACGGATCCCAATTTTTATAGGAGCCGAAAACTTTTACTTCTAGCTCCAGCTCGTCGTTGAGTTTGAATCTAAATACGGGGATAAATCCTTTCTCGTATGAGATACTCTCAATCAAAAAATGTTTCCCCAGTTCTTCACACGCCCAGAATCCTTCGTGGAAGCTATCCGCCCAAAATTCAAGTTTGGTCACTCTTGTCATAGACAACTTTATGACGAAATTCTAGCGCAAAATTATGAGTTTAACAATGATATCGTATTATGGCGCACTGGACGCCCCGCGGGGGTTGCGTCATTGATGTGTTGTATGAAAAACACACAAGGAGGCGTGGCGACCCAGATGGGGCTGACACGCACAAAACACGAACAGGAGAAGCCAGTGGCTCCTGAGGGTATCAAGTACTGTCTTTACGCTCGCAAGAGTAGTGAGTCGGCTGAGCGGCAAGTTCTTTCTATTGATTCGCAGGCGAAGGAAATGCTTCAGATCGCGGTGCGGGATGGGCTGAATGTGGTGGAGATCAAACGAGAAAGCCATTCAGCAAAATCTACAGGTCAACGACCAACCTTCAATGAACTACTGAACGATATCCGCGATAAAAAATTTAATGGGATTCTGACATGGGCGCCTGATCGCTTGAGTCGTAATGCAGGTGATCTTGGCGCGATCGTTGACTTGATCGATCAAGGATTGCTCGCGGAGATTCGCACGCACGGACAAACATTCGGAAACAATCCGAATGAGAAATACTTACTCATGATTCTTGGCTCAACAGCTAAGCTCGAAAACGATCACCGAGGTGAAAATGTAAAGCGTGGGCTTCGTACGCGAGTAGAAATGGGTCACTGGCCGGGTATGGCACCTATTGGGTATTCGGATCAAAAACGGATGGACAAAAAATGTCAGAAATTACGTGATCCTGTTCGCGCTCCTATCGTGAAACAGATGTTTGAAAAAGTGGCGTACGAAAAATTCAGCGGTCGCAAACTTTACAACTGGTTGAAACACGATCTGAACTTTAAGACGCGTGGCAATAAAACGTTGACACTAAGCGGTATCTACCGCATCTTCGATAATCCTTTCTACTACGGACGGTTCGAATTCCCACGCAACAGTGGTAACTGGTACGAGGGTAAGCATAAACCGATCATCACAAAGGAGTTATTCGACCAAGCACACGTCCAACTAAAACGCGACCAAATTGTGCGGGAGAACAAAGAGTTCGCCTTCACTAAACTGTTTACGTGTGGACTGTGTGGATCAGGCGTGTCGGCGGAGGAGAAATACAAACAACGGAAGGATGGTGGTCACACACGATACGTCTACTACGGATGTACCAGGGCGCGAGATCGTGATTGCAAAAATGTCTATATTCGAGAGGATGAGTTGATTGTGGAACTTCTGAAAATCATTGATCAGATCGACATCAATGAAATGGGATTGAAGGTGAAGCTTGAAGAAGAGATAAAACGATTTAGTCGGTTCGAGCGGTTGTTCCGAGGTGGAACGTCTGTACCTGAGGGAACGACTGAGGAGATGGATGTGCGTGCGTACATGAAGTATCTTCTGCGGGAAGGGAGCATGTCGGAGAAACGGGAGTTACTTGGAAATTTGAGAAGTAAACTGATTTACGGAAATAAGAAGATATGGATGACAAGTTAAGTCACTTCATTTTTTTGTTGATTGAGTTTTTGATTCCATAGTTTTTATAAATCTTTCGCTCGTCATCACTTCCTGCTTGAGCTGATCGTCCTTGATACGCAAAGCACGGATGCGTTCTATAAAATCAGAAGAAAATTTCATAGCTTCCGGGGTTGTTCTACTAACTCCGTAAAAAAGATCCATGAAACCTATGAGAACATCGCCGACCATCCATAGGTCATTTTTTATATGATACTCGTCTTCAATATCAAAAAATGGGGTTCCGAATGCATCATTTTTTAGATCTGGCACAAAATTTAACATTCCACTAACAAGATTGGAGTGGGAAATGGAGTCATTAATAATGTCTTTCATCCCCTGAATTGACCTTGATGCTTTGGGATGATTGGCTGTAAGCCATTGATAACGCTTATGGCTTAACTTTTTAGGTGTTTCTATGAAACGATGTTCATCAAACTCAGCGAAATGAGAAATATCTGGTTGCAAAATTGCGTACGCAGCATTTACGCCAGCTTCAAGAACTTGTCTGACGTCCATGAGTGCCTGAGTTCGATGTAGCCTAAGTGTCGACAGTAACGCCAATAAAGAATGTTTCCTCATCTGGGAGAGAAAGATTGTGAACACAAAACGCGAAGCGTCGACGGAAAGAATAAAATCGTTTAACAGGGCGTGTGCTTCAAATGCAAATTGAAAATGTTCACCAAAACGATCGGGTGCACTTCGAACCATGTCATGCTCGCTGTTAATAATATCGTCCAATGTATCTTGTTTTGGTTCCATAAAGTTTTTATGAACAGATCTTATCAAGGCAGAACAATGGACGCTATACAGCGATTCAATTCCTAGATGGTTTGTACACTTTGTCGGGTACAACAAAACCGCCATCTCTGGCGGTTTTGTAATGGGGACAGATCCCTATGGGTCGCCCCGTGTGGCTTGAGGCCTACGGGTCGCTCCGATAAGAAGTTGTCCTGGCGGTGTCTGTGGGTTCAGTACCACCAAACTAGGGGTATTATAAGGCCTTTTGAAGAATTTGGGCAAGGACGATTTTGAGGCATGTGGGTCGGGTTTTAGATTTGTGAATGTTACAAATGAGACACAAAAACAGCTTTCTGGTTTCTGTCTCAATTACAACAAAAATGCTAAAAAGAGATACAATAAACTACCCTGCCACAAGCGGCTAAAAATTAGGCCTGGGGAAGATTTAAATTATGAACAAGAAAGTTAAAAAACCAGAATTTCTCTTTCCATTCAAGAACAAAGAACACGAAGAAGAAAATAAGCATTATGTTGTTTCTAGACTGAATACCATCTCTGATAGAAATTCAAAAATTGAACTAACCGAAACTGTTTTTAAAGGGGGATATCGAAAGCTTGAACTTAAAGAAACGATCTATTTTAAAAAAGGTGAAGATAAGAAACTAAGCGAGCGTCTCTATCTCAGGCCGTATGATCAAGTGCGACTCGAAAAATTTTTGGACTTTGTTCTTCATATACAAAAAGATGGCAACGCATTTCTTACGAGAAAAGATTCTTCAAAAGATCCCATTAAGTTTACTTCTAACCAACAAAAAATTATTAAACTATTTTACGAGCGTAAAGATGTTACTTTAAAAGACGCCATTGATATTCTTGGGACATATAAAACAACAGAATCATTAAGACAAACCATTCATAAAATGAATGGCAAGATCATTGGAATGTTTAAACTCGCGAAAACAGATGAATTCATTAATGGCACGATCGACAAAAAGAGAAGTGGTTACTCCTTCAATCCAAATATCAGACTCGAATTCATCGACGACAGAGTAATCAGTGATTAGACGTAGTGGAAAAGTATTTAAAAAAGCTTTTATTTAAAGGCTTTTTTGTTATGTAAAAACCAAAAAGTTACAGAGGAAGGATATGTGTTTTTCAACTAAACTGCTACCAGATATCAAGTATATCTCTTATTCATTAACGAAAATACGTATGGCAAAAAAGCTCATATGGCGCACGGAACGACGAAAGGTAAAAGACCTGATCAGATACGAGAAAAATCCTCGTAAGCTATCAGATGTCCAACTTGAGGGATTAAAACGGAGCCTCAAAAAATTCAACGTCGCCGAGTTGCCTTGCATTAACACAGACGGAACTCTTGTCGCAGGAAATCAACGTGTGCTTGCACTCTCTCTTCTTGGGAGAGGAAATGAAGAAATCGAGGTACGTGTTCCAAATAGACCGCTCAGCGATGCGGAGTTTCGAGATTATCTTCTGACGTCAAATCGCAGTGGTGCAACTTGGGATTTTGAGAAACTCGCTGCGGATTTTGATTTGAGTGAACTCCTCAATGCAGGATTTGATTCATTAGACCTTGCCAATATCTTCGATAACAACCTGGAGATTGTTGATGATGCATTTGACGAAGAAGATGAAATTGAGAAAGCGCAAGAGACCGATATTGCCCCTGGAGATTATTTCGCACTCGGTAGACACCGTCTGTTTTGCGGAGACGCAACAAAGCCGGAGAATGTACAACGACTCATGGATGGTGTGAAAGCCGACCTTGTAAACACTGATTTGCCGTTCAATATTGGTCTTTCCTATGACAAAGGCGTGGGCAATAAATGTGCCTATGGCGGCACTACAAACGACAGCAAGTCGGATGAAGATTACGAAACATTCGTCAAAACAGTCATGCAAAATAGCCTATCAGTCACAAAACCAGATGCGCATATCATGTTTTGGTGCGATGAGCGTTACGTCTGGTTGTTCCAAAAGGCTTATAGAGAACTCGGGATCGATTCCAAACGTTTATGTATTTGGATAAAAAATAATCAATCCCCCACTCCAAACATTGCCTTCAATAAAGTAACAGAATTTTGCGTTTACGGAACGATAGGAAAACCGTGGCTCAATGACAATATCACGAATCTAAACGAGATACAAAATAAGGAAGTCACGACGGGAAATCGACTCACAGAGGATATCCTCGATCTTCTCAATATCTGGCTAGTGAAGCGTCTGCCGGGATCCGAAAACGAACATCCGACGCAAAAAAATCCATCGCTCCACGAGAAAGCCTTACGACGTTGCACGCGCCCGGGCGATATCGTCCTTGATTTAACCGCCGGGTCAGGAAGCATTCTTTCCGCATGCGAGCAGCTCAAGCGTACAGCCTATCTATGCGAGATGGAACCTGTATTTTGCCAGGTCATTATAAATCGTTTTAAAAAAATCTCCTATGAAAAAATCATCAAACTCAATTAAGCAGGGCGATGCGTTTACTCTCGGAAACCACCTATTGTTGTGTGAGGATTCCCGCAATAAAGAAATGGTCGCTGGGCTTATCGGAAAGCACAAAATCACAGCAGTGATCATTGACCCTCCTTACGGAGTAGCCGCGGCAGAAAGTAAAGAGGGGTTTCAGACGCTCGCAAAAAATAAAGCCATCATCAATGACCATCTTCAAACGGACAAGGAGTATCAACACTTTACTCTTGATTGGATTGAAGCGGTAAGGCCACATCTTAAACGAAAAAACAGCTTCTATATCTTCAACTCCGACAAAATGGTCTTTGCTCTGCGCGAAGGCATGATTGAGGCGGGTCTCAAATTTGGACAACTCCTCATTTGGGTGAAAACGCACGCGGTGATCGGACGGATGGATTATGCGCCCCAGCACGAATTGATTGTGTACGGATGGTACGGAGTCCATGAATTTCTCAAGCCAAAAGACAAGAGCGTTCTGGTGTGCCCTAAGCCGAATAAGAGCCCAATGCACCCATCTACCAAGCCACTTGATATTATCCGAAGACTTATTTTAAACAGCACTCGTATTGGGGACGTTGTTTTTGACGGATTTCTCGGATCCGGAACAACTTTGCTTGCGTGCGAACAAACCAAACGGATCTGTATTGGCGTTGAACTGGATCCGGAATATTGCCAGACCATTATTGATCGGTTTGAAAAACTAACAGGCCTTGCAGCCGAAAAAATATGAGCAGGAAAGACACGATTAAAATTCGACAAAGCAAACTCAAGGAAGCGTTTCTTGGGCAACTCAAACGCACGCCAACGATTGAAACTTCGTGCCAAAAAGTCGGAATTTCCAGAGCGACGGTGTACCGATGGATCAAGGCAAGCAAGAAGTTTGAAAAAAAAGTTGATGAAGCACTTGAAGAAGGCAGAGCGTTCATGTCTGACATTGCCGAAACTCAGCTGTTCTCACTCATCGGCGACAAAGAAATTTCCGCCATTCGTTTGTATCTCTCAACGCACAATCCTCGCTACAGCAACAAACTTGAGCTTTCCGGTACAGTCACAACAAAAGATGAACCCTTAACCAAGGAACAGAAAAAATTGATACGAGAAGCGCTTAAACTTTCATCACTTCGCCATTATGGAAAAGAAAAAAACAAAGACAATTAAGACGGGGAACTTATTCGAAAAAATTCTTTCCGATAAAGCTGTACGAAAAGGAGCTGTGTACAACAGATTGGAATTTTTCTTCCCGATTTATTTTCATCGGTATATGGAATATGAGACAGCTCCATTTCATGAAGAAATTTTTCGTATCCTTGAGGACGAAACCATCAAACTCGCTGTCATTGTCGCTTTTCGAGGATCCGCAAAATCGACCATTATCACGACCGCCTATATCCTGTGGTCTATTCTTGGTGTGCAACAACGTAAGTTCATTGTGATCTGTGGTCAAACAGAACAAAAATCACGACAATACTTGATGAACATAAAGAATGAACTATTGCACAATGATCTTTTGAAAAAAGATCTTGGACCCTTTACAGAAGAACGAAATAGTCTGGGTAATGCCACCGCGCTCATCATCAAAAAACTCAACGTAAAAATCATGATCAGTTCGGTTGAGCAGAGTATTCGTGGAATACGGCACGGTGAGTATCGTCCAGACCTTATTATTCTTGATGATATTGAAGATACGAATTCTGTGAAAACACGGGAAGGTCGTGAAAAGACATTTAACTGGCTCACAAGCGAGGTCGTGCCAGCAGGAAGCAAACGAACCAGAGTTATTGTTGTTGGCAATCTTCTGCATGAGGATTCGGTTCTCAAACGTCTGCAAAGGAAAATTGAGGATGGCGAGATGAAAAAGATGAATGGTGTTTACCGCGAGTATCCCATTGTCGATGAAAAAAACAATCCATTGTGGCCTGGGAAGTATCCGACGCAAGAAAGCATTCAAGCAGAACAAGAGAGAACCATGAACGATATTGCGTGGTCTCGTGAATATTTGCTCAAGATCATTTCAACACTTGAGCAAGTCGTACATCCTGATTGGATACAGTTTTACCGCCAACCGCCTCAAGAAAATTTACGTAGTATTGCCATTGGTATCGACTTAGCAGTAAGTGAAAAAGAATCTGCTGACTGTACGGCCATGGTTGTTGGACATGTGTATGGACACGGCAAAAACATGAAAATCTATATCCAACCAAATCCAATCAATGAACGGATCACCTTCCCCGTACAAGTAGAGTACATAAAATTACTGGTGGTGGCGCAAAAACAAAAGCATTCGAGAGTAAAAATGTATATTGAGGAAGTAGGATACCAAAAAGTGATTGTCCAATTATTTGAAAGCTATAAATATGACGTCGAAGGTGTATCTGTAGGAAGAAACGACAAAACCACTCGGTTGCGATTTACCACCTCTCTTTTAAAAGAGGGACGTATTTTGTTTCCAGAAAAAGGATGTGGAGAACTCATCGAACAGCTGATTGGTTTTGGCAAAGAAAAACACGATGATCTCGCAGATGCCTTTGCCATGCTTGTGTTAAAAGTCATCGAGAACAATCCAAAAGGCGGTTCTGCAGGAACATTTAATGGACCACGATTTGATGCGATCAGAGGGAGACGAATGTAGAATACGTGGACCTTTGGTTGACAAATAGCCTAATTTATGGTATATTTTCACCTTCCTTAAGCGAGTGAAGAATGGCGTTTTGAAGCTTGAATCAGGCTTTAGAACGCCATTCTCCACATACAAAGGCAAGGTTCATGAGGTGCACGGTGCATTCTTGTGGGCTCGTCAGAGATGGCTGTGAGGTGTTCCGATGAATCTCTATCTGAATCAGGCAGCCGAACTGGTCGCTCGCTTCTTCCGCTTCGGGGGTTCGCTCCCGGCGGTTCTGAAGCTCCTCAGCGACGACGATCTGATGGCGTGGTGGGTCGAGTCGCTCAACGCGAAGCTCGACGCCAACCCGTTCGAGCAGACCGTGGAGGAGCAGATCGCTGCCCTCCGCGTTCAGAACGTCGCGGGCAACTGGGGCATCAGCGAGGACGTGTTCGAACGTCTCGCGCAGACCGCCCCCGCGTGGCCCAAGGGCAAGGATGCCTACCGCTCGCTCCGCATCCGCTTCGGCGAGGGAGATGACGGTGTGGCACTCACCTTCGAGCGCCACGCGGCTGCCGTCAAGCGCGTCCACGCCAAGTTCTGGCGTTGGGATCTCCTGCTCTCCGCCAAGACCCCGTACAACGGAGAGGATGTGGAGCGCCTGCGGCTCCTCAACGGCAACCAGAGCCACCACACGGTCGTCGAGTGGATCGTGATCGACGACCTCTCGGCCAACCGCAAGCGGACGGACATCACGTTGGTGCGCGGCTCCAAGTCCCTCGCGGACGAAGGTCTCGTGCTGGGATGGCTGTTCCCCAAGCGTGTCGAGGCCATCGACTACGACAAGTGGTCGGCGTGGTACTGCGCCGGCTATGAGCTCAACGTCCCCGAGAACGACGAGGAGCCGTGGCAGCACGTGCCTTGCGTGTACCGCGACCTGCGCGATGGCGCCACGGACCTGGATGCCAACTGGCGGAGCAGCGACGACTCGGGCTATTCGGTGCCTCTCCTCAGGGAGTAGCACTCGGCACTTGAACGCTTGGCGCTCGGTGGGTCTTGGGACTTGTCCCTTGGCCCTCCGGCGCGAAGCGCCTCGCCGCATTCGGTTTTTCGACTCAACAAAGGGTCGTATCTCCGGGTGCGGCTCTTTTTTTCTAAAATTTGCTATAATCCATTTGGAAATTAGGCTCATGAATCTGTATCTACGGATACCGGTCGCCGAAATCTCTTGCAATCCCGATATACCGTCAGAGTCCTGTTTTTTCAAAACAGGAGAGTACGGTGTGGATTGATAAGTACTCCGCATTTCATCTTGGAATCAGCCTTCGCATGGCTACGGCTGACAAGCCAACCTGCAGAAGGATTGGGTTCCGCATAAAATTCAAAACATGGATGCGTCTGTGTTTGGTGACCTGGAAGGATGAGATGTAAATGAGGCGTCCCCGAGAACGACGAGGAGCCGTGGCAGAACGTGCCTTGCATGAACCGCAACCTGAACGATGGCACCACGAACCTGAATGCCAACTGGCGGAGCAACGACAACTCGGGCTATTCGGTGCCTCTCCTCAGGGAGTCCTTGTCAAAACAAAAGGAGCGTTTAAAGCGCTCCTTTATGTTGTTCCAGATTTTTGATCCATCCCCCAAGCATTTTTCCCGCGTCGATCAGAAGGGATTCAAGTTTGAGATATTTTTCATTAGGTAAGCACTTGCTGTCTTTTGAAAGACGAATGAGAAGCTTAAGCAAATCGATTTTCCCACTGACAGCAAAGAGTCGTGTCAATTTCTCTGCGTGATTTGACATGGAAGCCGCAGCAAGAAGCAGTTCCAGAGCCATAAGAAGATTTCGTGAGATGGTTTCCCCGAGTGTGTAGCGTTGTACCTTTGGAAATTTCATGAGCATCTCACTCCACTGACAATAGGTATGATAGAGCGTATGCACGATCGGCAAATCCCCAGGACCACCACCGAGCAGCTTTCCTTGTTCAATTTTGTTTTTGGTGTTGGTCATACGAAAATAAAAAGTGATTTATTTGAACAGATTGTTTCGATTGAAAATCTCTTTTTTGCCTGGGAGCGTTTTTGCAAGGGCAAAAGGAAAAGACAGGATGTGATGTTGTATGAGCGATATTTGGAAGATCATCTATTTTCTTTGCAGGAAGAACTTGTGTCCGGAACGTATGTTCACAGTCCATACGAACCATTCACAATTTACGACCCCAAACAAAGGTTGATTCATAAAGCCTGCGTAAAGGATCGAGTTGTTCATCAGGCAATTGTGAACATTATCGAACCTCTTTTTGAAAAACGGTTTATTCATGACAGTTATTCTTGTCGCGTCGGAAAAGGAACACATGTGGCTGTTCGTCGTTTGCAGACATTTCTGAGGAGAGAAGGAAAAAATAACACAAAGACAGTTTACGCACTTAAATGCGATGTCAGAAAATTCTTTGCTTCCGTAAGTCACGAGGTTTTGTTGCATCAACTTTCCCAATCCATTGATTGCATAAAAACTATGGCTCTCATCAAAGGCATTATCCAAAGCTATTCGACGTCGCACGGAACAGGAATCCCGCTTGGCAATCTCACAAGCCAGCTTTTTGCTAATGTGTATTTGCATGAGCTTGATTGGTACGTGAAACAGACACTTCGCACCGCCCATTACCTTCGCTACTGCGATGATTTTGTTTTGTTGGTTCCTTCAATAGCCGAAGGCATGAGACTAGCAGATAATGTCGATCTCTTTTTACAAGAACGCTTGCGCATACAACTGCATCCGTACAAAGTCTGCGTTCGAACGGTAAAGCAGGGAGTCGATTTTCTCGGCTATCGCGTCTTGGAACACGCAGTGATATTACGAACAGGAACAAAGAAACGAGTCATAGAAAACATCAACGCAGAAAACGTGAGTTCCTATTTGGGTGTGTGCCAGCATGCAAACACCTACGATTTACAGCGACAGCTAAAACATTTTGTCTAATCCTTCTTTTGATCCAGCAACTGATCCAAGATATCCAGAATTTCTTTCGTACGCGGCAACCATTCCTCAGCCATAACACTAGGTCGCAATTCTTTAAAATTTTCTGAAAATGAAAAGCCGATCGTTTCCAACTTTTCTTTGAACATCTGGGCAAGTTGTTCATTCACCTTCGCTGTCCATTCAAAATTGAATGAAAGCCGTTTATCTGTTGAAAGGGTGAACAACGACCGCTCGCAGATCGTTCCAAAAACAGGGCTGAACGATCCATACATGCCTGTTCCAAGACGAATTTCACTGGCGTGTTGTTTTGAAAAGGCATAGATCTGTTCAAACCCTTTGAATTCATCAGGAGAGAGTCTTTGTTTTGCATCCTGAAGCAGCAGTTCCTCCGTCCATTTTCTTCGGGTATCAGTTGATGAGGATACCGCAATATCCTTTTTTACTTCCGTACCAAATATTTTCGGAATAATGATCTCATACGCATCATGTTTGTAGTATTCAAACTCAACCGCATAGACATCAAATTGGCTATTTTGATTCACGTACAAAATGAGATCCTTGAGCCTGTCGTCGAGCTTGTCCATAAGGACGACGAAATGAAAGACGCCGTTGTTGAGATTGTCACGAACTTTCTCGATGAGTGCGTCAACGTCTTCCGTTTCAAGTTCGAAAAACTCACTAATCTTTTCCATTGTTCGGAGTTTGAACGCTTTCTGTGTGTGCTGATCTAAGATCTTCAGAAATTCATTGAAATCGTTCGAGTGTTTCCAGAGTGCCGCTCCGTAATCAAGTGATTGGGCAATGACCCTTCTCTTTTCTGTGTTTGTGTAGAGCTTCGTTTCAACAATATAGAGCTCCCCATACTTATCAATCCCAATAGCATCGATGGGACCACTGTTGGTAGGAAATTCACGTGCCAGAATGAGCAGACGGATGTCTTCCTTGATTTCATACAAAGGAATACTCTCTGGGTTTTCGTAGATGTATTGTTGCAGATAATCCTCTTTCTCAAAAGAAGATTTCTCGACTTTTACGGCTTTTCCGCCGTTGGATGAAATGATGATGGCCATAACAATTTTGTGGTTAAAAACAAAAAGGACACCCCTGAGGTGTCTAGGCCCAAACAATAGACCCTAAGGTCGTACTGCTTGTTTTATCAGGAGTGCCCGTTACGACGCACTACGACCTGATAGCCAAAAAATGGCTGAATTGGGATCTTTTGTTTGAACCTAGACGTTGAGAGTATAGCTTAGGATGCCCTTAAAGTGAAGAGCGGTCTGCGGTCTGGTTACCAACTCCTCCTCACCCCTCCTTACTCTTGTGTTTATTGGGCTTTTCAAAGCTTTTTAGGACTAGACAACCCCAACCCATATGGCATTACTTGTCCTGTATGAATAACGAATTGGAACTCAAAATAGACCTCGAGGTGATCGATTTACCCGTTATGGCAGAGGGAGAATATGACGAAATCGCAAGAGTACTCGATGTGCCAATCGAGGCAGTTGTCAGGGTTACGCTCTTCCGTTGTAACGGCGGGTTTCTTGCAATGATCACGTCGGCAAATCGTCGGTTAAACTTTGCCGCGACTTTTTCTAAAACAAAGTTGCAGTGGTGTGCCGTGCCGAACGAAGAAGAGATGCGTGAGCTTGGGACGGTTGACGGAACGAATCCGTTTTTCCTTGCCACAAACCAGCGCGTGCAAATGATTATTGATGCAAAGTTACTTGAACAGAAAAACATCGTTGTTCTCCTTGGCGATCATCGCGCAATAAAAACAACCCTGAATCACTTCATGGTCGGAACGATGCCGAAAGTACAAGGCGGGATTTCACTTCCAAAGAAGTTTGACTAACTACCGATTGCACTGAGGACTCGATATCAAAATGGTATATCCTCAAGCATAATTTCATCGTCTGGGGTGACGCTACTCATTCCATCTTTTAATATCGAGGGAAGCGGAGTGGAAAGACCAGATATCTGGGTCACAAGGTCATTTACCCAAGCAGGAACCTGCACCTTTTTCGTTATATTTTCTTTAATTTCTATAAACAGCTGGATTCCTTTCTTGGCGGTTACAAATCCAAGATGATTCTCAAATTCTTTTTCAAATCCAAGATAACGATCGTGAACAGTTCCATCCGGCCAATTTGCTGAAGCCCCGAAAATGCCGAGTATTGCCTTATTCTTATCTTTTGTTTTAGTTTCGTCTTTTGTGCCCACATGCTGTTTGTCACCATCAAAGATGACATAGCAAGGGATTCCAAACTCATTGTATAGCCTAAAGAAACGATCTATCTCGCCTTTATTGCCACAACGAACAATGGAAATGCCTTCACGAATATGATCAAAACCGACTAAATCGAAAAAGTACGGCAAGGCAAGTATCTCTGACTGACCTTCCACTAAAATGATCTTCTTCGCAAAAAACGCTTCGTTTGCCTTTTGTGAGTCGCCAGTATTTTCATAGGCATTTTTAAAATGAAGTAAAACACTTTCCTCATCGGAAGTGATGCCTATTCGTATACCTAGATCATCCACAAAATCCTTAACGGTTGCAGTTTTGCAGTACGTCCCCTCATCCTTGTCCTTTCGTATAAGATGTATTTCGTCGAAATGATCTGTTCGAAGGAAGTTGGGTGAATGCGTTGTATAAAATATCTGCAATCCTTCATTAACCACCTCTCCAGACAGTGGATCGACTTCATCCTCCGTCATTTCTCGAAGCATGTTGTAAAAGTTTCTTTGTGCTTGTGGGTGTAAGAATAGTTCAGGTTCATCTAGAAATATCGGTGTCTTATTCGGCAGATGCAATGATGCGTATGCTTTTAATACCGCAATCGTGATCGATGCCTGAACGCCCATTCCAAGAGTTGATGCTTGAAACTGCATGTCCATTTCCACCTCTTTTACCAAAAGTTGAAGAGTTCGATAAAAATTCCATGGATCATACATGGAAAGATCGATTGAGAATTCATCGGGACTTTTATTTAACTGACGCGCACTTTCTGTTTGCAAGACTTTTAAAAACTTGTCCATGTGTCCATCCCTGCTTGAGGGCGATGTCCTGCCAACAGAAAACAGAATATCGTCCCGTATCCCCTCAAGGCGTTCTTTTAGTACATCTTTTTTAGATTTTAAAACGCCATTCACCTCCATCGTTTCTTTCAAAAAAGCTTCGTTCATCTGCTGTAGAATTCTTCCCAACAAAGACCATTTGTTAGATGGGAGATAGTCTTGGATTTCACGGTCTACTCCCAAATATGCTGAAGAATACTTTTCACGATCTTCGCCCTTAATGTATCCTCCTGATAAATTTAAACCAGATTTTTGATTTCTATAGGAGTCCTGCCATGATTCTGCCAATTCCAAATATTCGTTGTCGTCATAATCCAGTCTAATGCGAACTCTATTCTCAGGGTCGCCCTGCCAATGATCGAGATCAGTCATTGAATTAAACGATGGGTATGATGGACCAAGTAACCAATTAATCGCGTTGAAAATGTTTGTTTTTCCAACGCTGTTTTCTCCGATAAAAACATTCAAACCTTTATTCGGAACGAGATCGAACTTCTTGATACTCCTATAATTTTCTATGGCAATCTTCTCAATTTTCATATCCACTATGTCTTTTCGATAACAGCAAGAAACTTTCGATAGATCGCGATCATAGCGTAAGTATCGAGTCCGCAATACGCGAGCATGTCTTTTTTGAGTTGTTCTCTTGTTTCTGACGGGATCGTCGGATCAGTGAGCGTTGCCCAGCTTGCCGATGCTGTACAGCCCTCATGAATTGCAAGATCGTTATAGGAAAGCTCGGGGCACATGACCGGAAGCACCTTCTTGATAGATGCGCTGCCACCGAATCGTGAATCAACGTAATAACCCTTTTTCACGATCATCATCAAATCGTACATGCGGTCATTAATACTCGCCATGAAGTCCGCAAACTCGGGTAGATGCTCACCGATCTCCGCATTGCGTGATGCCTCAAAGCGAGCGTTCCAAACGATAACGCTTCCTGTATCTCCAATGTGGTTCTTGAGCGATGTGGCAATTTCTTGAGCAGGATCGATCATTTTCTCGGTAAGATATTCGTAATGCTCAGGTTCTGCATCGAGTTCGCGTACAACATGGACGGAGTATTGAAAAACCATTTGCTGGTACGGTCGGTAGCCATCAAAAATTGGCACGGCGGGAAAAAATGTTTCGTAGTCCAAGAAATAGAGCGGATACTGGAGACTATCAAGTTCGGATTTGATCGTTTCTTTATCAACCAAAAGAGTCGGCTCTGCTTTTGTTCCCGGAAGTTTTATGTCCCCAAGTTCCGCCATGTTGTCATCAGGTACTTGCTCTGGCTTCAAAAATCCTCGTTCAAGAAACGCGGTGAGTTTTTCTTTGGAAAGTGAGGTAGCAATAGAGTAAATGTGATCATCTTTCAGCTCGGAAAAATAACATGCAAGAAATTCGCATTCGGCTGGATTACTACATGAGACAACATGAAGCATCCCAGGAACCTTGTTCCAATCCAGTACAGTAAGTGCTCGGGGAATTTCTTTCTTTGCCATCGGCATGGCGTTTGCGACTTCGTGCGTGATATCGACCTTCGTGAAAAGTTGCTGTGGGTCGATCTCGCCGTGTCGGACGTACTGATTATTGATGTGAACGAGGAATGTGCGGGAAACACGAATACCAGCTTCTTCGATGCAGATGCGTTGGAATGCAACGTCGATAATGTGATCTTCCTTCACGTCGGTGGAACTCTTCACTTCGTAGATGTCCCATGTGCCATCATTGTTTTTCACGAGAATATCCGAGCGACAAGAAATTGTGCTCGTCATGAACGTCGGCTGAAGCAAGGCAGTTGCACCGCTCGCAATCGCCTTTTTTGTATTCACTGCCGCAGGCATACCGAAACCATCGACGTTCACTGCTCGCAGAAACAATTTTTGTGCCCAACGATCGACAACATTTCCCTCATCGAAAATTCGCTGAAGTGCGGGATCCGTTGGCGGAACCAAATCAGGGCGTTGCTTCACAAGCCATAGCTCGCAGGAGCATCGCAAGAATTGCATGAAGTTGGATTTCGAGAGCATAGGCGGCAGTACAACACTATAATAAGTCTGCGAATGTTTTATCAAATGTTACGTCAGTATGTGCAATAAGAACGTACGCCCATTTCTTTCCGCGATTCTCTGCATTGAATTTCGAAGCCGTGGCACAAAACTTTTGACCAGCTTCCGCCTTCTCTTGTACGTCGATGCTTTCAACCTGATTTTCAGCTTTAACCTCCACCACATAAATGGAATCCCCAGTTTCTACAACAAAGTCCGGAATGTATCGCTGTGAGTTGTGGTTCCAATAGATTGAGAATTGAGATTGTGCAGGACGCAGCCACCGCAAGACTTCTTTGTCCCTATCGATAATCGTTGCAAAATCTTTTTCTGCTTTCGAATCAAACTTATAAAGTGCATGGCAAGCCTTCGTAAATCCACCAAAAACCTTCGACGGAATTGATTGCGTCGGGGTAATGGTTTCGGTGTGGTGGTAGATCTTATCCTGAAGATACATTGAGAAGTTATGCGGTTCAATTTTTGAGAATGGGAATACCTTCGTCACCTCAAAGCCTGCTGTTTTGAGATAAAAATGTTGTCGAAGCTGAGCTTGAATGTAGTGTGCAATATCTGACTTATGATAGATGACGATATTCCTCAAGTCGTCCGTGGTTTTATCCATCCCTAACGCAGAAATAACCTGCATTGCGAGTTTGTGCAATAAGTCAGCGTCGCGATCATAATCAATCTCTGGGAAATTGATGAGTTCGTTGATGATGATATTCTCAGGTGTATCTCGCAAGATGCCACCTTCGTTGGCTTGATGGATGCTTTCGCTTTCGTTTGTCCGCAATGTACGACGAACAATCTCTTCAGAAACAGGTTGGTAATTCAGGGTTTGAACATCGAGGTTAAAATCATGGAATCCGGCTTCAACAGGTGTGCCTTGTTGGATATGAATGCGCGGGATCGGGATGATTTTTTCAATCACATCATCAGCAACTTTTTCATAACTCTGCTTTGCCGCGGCAATAATTTGTTCCTTGAAAATATTTTGTTGTGGAGCCTCTTCAAGATGCGCGACAAGACGTTCAATAACGAGAGTTTGGATGGTTTCATTTTTGATGTCGCCAATATTTTTTACCGCATCGCCCATGGACTCCATGATCCCTGTTAAAGCCATCTTTGCCTCAAGCTCAAAACCAGCGGCTACTTTTTGTGGTGATTCTGTCATCGCGTCTACAGTCTTTTTCTCATTATCAAAATTTACTTCCATCAAAGATTTTGAAGAAATGACCGTTTGATCCGGTGGCAAAGCTAATGGATCTATCTCGATGATATTTTCGAGGCGAATAATTGAATTGGGGTCATTTGCCGCATCGATGATTGCCTGGAAACGATCGTGAGCGATGATCGTTAACGTATCGATTTTCTTGACTCCCGTGCGTTTCCCGTATGGAAGACGAAGACCGCGACCGATGGTTTGCTCGGTAAGAATGAGTGAGTTGGAAGCTCGTAACGGAACGATAGTGTAGAGGTTCGTTACGTCCCAACCTTCCTTGAGCATGTTTACGTGGATGACGATTTCGATTTTATTATCAGGACTCTCAAGATCAAGGAGACGTTGGATATTTTCTTCTTTTTCACTACCGCGTTGATTCGAGTGGATCTCCATGACCTTGCCAAGGTAACGACCAGCAAAAAAACAGTCAGACTCAATCATGGAGTGGATCTCTTGAGCGTGATCTGTATCTTTTGCTACAACCAAAATAAAGGGTTTTACTTTTCGCTGTCCGGTATCTCGGGAATAGATATCCAGCGCAACCTTCGTATCTTCATGGATTCTAACCGCATCCTCAAGTTTGATGAGATCAAGTTCGTTTGGATTATTTCTATATTGATCTGGATCAAACTTTTTACGAGTTGCAACTGCGGGATCCTTAAGAAAACCGTCGCGGAGTCCGTGTGCGAGAGAATACTCATAAACAACGTTTTTAAACTTGTTGCCCCGCGTATCGATTGGGGTAGCGGTCAGTTCCAAACCAAGAACTGGCTTTAACTCGTTGATCGCCTTAAGTCCTGCATCCGCTCGATAGTGGTGGGATTCGTCCATCAGCAATACGAGATCAGGAAGTTCCGAAAGATAGGTGAAATATGATTCACCGAGATATTCCGAAAGACGTTTGATCTTTGCTTCGTGCCCTCCACGAACTTCCGAATTGATTTGTTGAATATTAAATACATTGATCTTGATGGATTCACCAAACAGAGAACTCATCCGTGCCTCGGTGTAGTTATCGCTCGTAATAATCTTTGGGGGAGTTTGTACGAACTCAGCAATTCCACGAAAAACATATTTCGGGCTTCGTAAGTTCGAAAAATCATCAACGAGTTTGTTATAAATCGTTGTACCTGGAGCCAACACAAAAAAGTTCTTTATGCCTTTGACCAAGTAAAGATAGGTAACGAACGCGCCCATGAGCCGCGTTTTTCCAACACCAGTCGCAAGAGAAAATGTCACAGACGGAAAGTCGCGCTCAAAGTTACTGCACGTTGGATACTTTTCTTGAATAGCCTTCAGTCCAGCTACAATGTCCTCATCTTTTTTCAGTTCTAAAATATCAGCAATCTCGGATAAGATAGCAAGGCTGTCGGCTTGCGGTTGGCGCAACGAAAGACGGTTCTTTATTGTTTGAGCAACGTGATTCATATTTATTCTTCAGCGATATCTTGGTCATCTGTGATTTCTTCCGTTGCCTTGATGATGTTAAGGTCGTAATTTTCTTTTGCGAACTCACATCGACCTAAAATCATCTGTGGAATTTTTTTCAAAGTGATGTTGGAATATTTCTTTTCGCATTCGGGAGCAAAAGACTTTGTGCAAATTAGCAGACTTTCTCCGTTCAGCATCTCGCCGTGAATCGTATCCAGTTGTTCAACGGTCATAAAAACCGTTGTCACAAAAATGAAGTCCGTCTCCGTAGATCCTCCATGTTTCCAATAGACATCTTCACTTGGTAAAAATCTAAATCCCTCATGCTTACACATCGCCGCCGCAAGCATATTAGCATTGTACTGCTCATCAATAATCCAGCGATCGTAGCGGTCTTTTTTGAGCAGACTCGAGGCAAGATTGTAAAATTTGAAACCGCCTCCACCTTTCCAGTCAAGAGATCGCGACAAAGCCAAGCCATCGTTACCGTCAATAACCTTTTTCAATCGCGGCAAGCAGTGGGTATTGGCATGATTTCCAAATTCAATGCCGATATGTTTTCGACCCATTTTATGAGCAACTGCAGATGTTGTTCCAGAGCCAAGAAAGGAATCAAGAACCCATTCGCCCGGAACTGAAGCGATCTCAAGAATTCTTTTCAATAACCGTTCAGGTTTCGGCGTGGAAAACGGATCATCTGAAAATAATTTTTTAATCTCCTGTTTGGCCTCTTGATTGTCACCAACTTCCTCACGGAACCAGAGAGTTATTGGTACTAAACCCTGCTGAACCTCAGATAAAAATCGCTTATAACGCGGAACATTATTGCCAGATTCTCCAAAATAAATTCGATTATCCTCTATGAGCTGTGCAAATCGATCTTTGGAGAATCTCCAACTTGTTCCGGGTGGTGGCATCAAAACACGTCCCGATGGAGTGGTTACTGGATAAATATCTTTTGGGTTTGGTGTTTTTGCATGACATGGCCCCGATGCCCAAATGCCCCTTGGATCATTATCGATATTCGTATAATTACTAGAATCCTCGTCTGTTCTTGGCAACAAATTCCTTTCCCATTCAATCTTATTGTTTGCGTAGCAAAGAACAAAATCGTGATTATCAGAAAGCCAACGAGCGTCATTACTTCTAGTATGTTTCTTTTCCCAAATTACAGTTGCTACAAAATTACTGCGCCCAAAAATTTCATCACATAACACCTTGAGATAATGGCACTCGTTATCATCAATAGAAATCCAAATAGTACCTTGTTTTGTATCCAGCAAATTTTTTAGAATTTGTAATCTTGGTCGCATCAAGCTTAACCAAATTGAGTGTTCAAGATTATCGTCATAATGCTCAAATGCACTACCGGTGTTGTACGGCGGGTCGATGTAAATACACTTAATCTTTCCAGCAAAATCTTGTTCAAGTGCTCTGAGCGCAAGAAGGTTATCACCATGGATGAGCATATTTTCTGATTTTGCATCACCATAGGATTTGGCGGAATCTTCAATCAGAATACGTGGCTCGAGGTGTAATTCCTCGTCCTTGCCGATCCAGGTTAGTTCAAGTTTTTGTTTTGGATTATTCATAGGAGGATCATTTTAGGAGCGCTGTTCCCGTCCCAGTCAATTTGTAGACTTACCTCATCTACTTGACCGCTTTCTTGATACAGCTTAATCAGAATATTCGATTTACCCACGCACACGTAGGATAGATTTTCTACGTCTTTTCCTGCGCCAATGGCAAATTGTGCCAATGCGTCACCACTGCGGGATTCAGAGAAATAGAACAGAACATCCAAATATACGGTCTGGTTTGGGTAAATGTCCCTTGCTGTTCCTTTGTTTGGCTGGCTATGAGTCCAAATAAGCGGAACAGGAAAGAAATCCTTCCTTTCCTGTTCATCAAATACAATCTTTTCTAAAGAAGCCTCAATGGATTTAGCAATAAACTTACCCTCATTTTTAATGACCAATCTTCCAACATGATGATTCATTTGGTCATCGTCGTATGCTTCATTTGCCTGATCAACGATACTAACATTCAAAACTCTTATCTTGCTGTTCTTTGGTCTGTTATTCAACCAATTCACAATCCACGGCGTTGCCAAAGCAATGGCAACCGCAAAAAGTGTGATCGTTGATAGCCAACTATCCGGAATCAAATACCAAGAAGTTTGGACTTGATGAGGGGAGATATTATAAGCGTGGAAGAAATTTCGCATAATTAAACGACCTTCCACCGAATAGTAAAAAGTTGCTCACTGGACGCTTTCTGTTTCAGTTGAGCTTCAACCCTATCAATTAAGCTCTCTTTACGTTGTTCAACCTGATCATGGGCTTCAAACTGTTGTTTTCTCTTTTCGTTACGTTCGGCCTCCATTGCTTTAACTTCTTTTTGAGCCTTGAGCTTGTCGGCAAGATCAATCATCTTTTTGGCATTGGTTTTTGCCGTCTTGATGTCGATTTCAAGTTTACGAAGATCAAGATCCAACGCTTTCTTTACGTCGTCAGCCCACTTATCAAGCTTGTCTACTTCGTCATCAAAAAACGCACCGTTTCTATCTGTAATTTTAGCTGCAACCGATGACATCGCTTGATTATCAAGCTCATTGAGCTTGTCACGATCTGCTGGATGGATAACCGCCGATGCGACGACTCGTGCCGAAAGCGCAAAAAACTTCTCAGCGATTTCTTGATCAATTATTTCTCCGGCGTCATCAATAGCGGAAAGTACGAGAATATCTTCAGTTTCAAAAGCCTCTACCGTATGATTTGAAACCTTGAGAACACCACTTTTTCCAACGAATGGCTGGATCACTGAAATAATGGTTGGGTTATTCGTATAGTCGAAGACAATCTCCACATCTTCAAGCTCCAAGCCGCGCACCTGCGTAAGGATCTGTTGCGCCAAGGAATGCCCTGGACGATAGATATGAGCATCCTCAACGTTCTTGCCTATCTTGTACGGACCCGGGTCAATCACTGCACTTGGAAAGGGATTATTCTTCAAGGAGAAAGAATACTCGTGTTCGGAGAATTCGGCATTATCACCAAGGTAATATTTCGTCACGTCCCAAAGCCACCGTTCATAGGTGTCCAGATATGCCTGACTTTCCCGTTGGTTGATTTTCAACTTTTTATGAACGTCATCATCGAAATTTTCGAGCAAAGTGCGTCGAGTATCGGAAAGGTTGCTCTGGATACTCTCGTCCATTTCTTTCTGAAGATCATCAAACGCGGTATTGATTTCCTCGGTCGTTCGACAAGTTTGATAAATTCCAGCAATTCGTTTTTCAAAGTCGACGCCTGATTCAATCGTTCCCAATACTTCGTCGCTTGCGCCGAATACACCCTTGAACAGGTTGAACTTTTGATCGAGAAGCTCGTAGACGCGTTGATCCGCGGCATTCTTTAAGTTCACGAAGTTGATCACCACCACATCATGCTTCTGCCCATATCGATGACAGCGCCCGATGCGCTGTTCGATTCTTTGCGGATTCCAAGGAAGATCGTAGTTGATGACGAGAGAACAGAACTGAAGGTTGATACCTTCGGCACCAGCTTCTGTTGAAATCATGATCTCTGCTTCGTCTTTAAAGTACTCGATAAGCGCGGCACGGGTATCAGCCGTTTTTGATCCAGTAATCTTATCTGTATCTTTGTACCTATTGAGCCAGTCCGAATAAATCTGCTTTGACTTCGGATCGTTATTTGATCCGTTAAAGAGCACAATCTTACCTTCATAGCCACCACTCGCGAGCAGGTTCTCCGCCAAGTATTTTTGAGTAATGGTCGATTCTGTAAAAATAATCGCCTTCTTTTTAGCACCCAATTCGGCTGTCATTTCGAACCCCTTATCAAGAGCGGTGATGAGAGCTTCACCCTTAGAATTGGTAAATATCTTCTTTGCCAAATCTCGAAACCTTGCAAGGTCAGTCATTTCCGCTTGCATTCTAGGAATATCCTCGGCGGTGAGAATCCTTTTTGCGTTAATAGCATTTTCACTTTCGTCCTCCTCACTATCAACCCATTCATCGGAAATCGCCTCGAATGCTTCAAAGTCTTGAACAATTGTTGTGACATCGCCATCTTGATTGTCTGTGTTTGTCTTTGTTTCCTCAATGAGCATCTCAAGCTTGTAAACCAAGCCGTTCAACGTGCTGGCGATCGCAAATGATGATGAAGCTAATAGCTTACGGAGAATCAGAGTCATCAACTTTCGTTGAGCTGCTGGCAATGCATAGAGCCTTTCACGTTGAAGATATTCGGACATCCCATCATAAAGATCAACCTCTTGATCTGTCGGTATATAGGACTGTGTGAGTGGCTTTCGCTCGGTATAGTTGATATATTCAAGTACCTGCCGGCGAAGCGTTCTGATGCAAACGCTCTTTAATCGATCCTTCAACTCCAAAAACATCTCTTGTTTAGGTTCAACGAGTCCTAGTTCACTTTCAAAAATATCTTGATCGCGAGAGACGCGAGCATAGTTGGACTTAAAACTTTTAACATCGCCAAAAACATGATCATCAATAATACTCACGAGACCATAAAGCTCAAGTAACGAATTCTGAAGTGGGGTGGCAGTGAGCAGTATCTTCGGTACCTCAGCAAGAGATTCTTTAATCTCTCTAGCGATCTTGTTGCTTGTTTTATACACGTTCCTCAATCGGTGCGCTTCGTCAATGACACACAAGTCCCATTTCGTTTGTTTTATGTAGGCTGATTTTGATCGTGCAAAATGATAGGAGCAAATAATGCTAACATCATCCTGGTCAAACGGATTAAGATTGCCCCCTTTGATTGTTTCATTAAACGACTTCGCCTCTAGAATGACCGACGGGAGGAAGAACTTTTCTTGCAATTCCGAATTCCACTGCTTCCGAAGGCTCGACGGCACAATGAGGAGTATTTTTCTTTTGCGCTCCGCCCATTTCTGAGAAAGCACCAATCCAGCCTCGATAGTTTTTCCGAGTCCCACTTCGTCCGCAAGAATAGCTCCTTTTGATAACGGAGATCGAAAAGCAAAAAGTGCAGCTTCAACCTGATGAGGGTTCAAGTCAACCTGGGCATTCGACAGTGTAGAAGAAAGCTTTTCTAAACTATCGGATGCACATCGCTTTGTCAGCGAATAGGCAAAAAATTTGGCTTGATATGGGGTCAGATTCACAAAATAAACATCATTTTTACGCTATATAACCATAAAATCATACCAAATTAAGCCACTTTTAGGTAGCTGAAGGGTAATTCGTCAAAAAATCACCCATACGAATGAAAAAACAATCTAAATCTTCTAAATAATCTCCTCTTTTTGGAAGCGCACGAGTACTTGTTTCAACAGTGAAATCACATAGTCAACGTCACCTGACTCAGTAACATTTACATCTGTGAGATATTGATTGTAGTGCTCAAAAGATTTATTACGAATTTTTGCCTTGCCCTCTGGATCATTGAGATCTTCTGGACGCGTACGTGTAAAAGTAATATTGAGTCGTCCAGCAGTCGGTTCGATAGAAATCACATTTCTCAAGCCTATTTTGTAGGCGACATATCGTTTCGTAGCCTTCTCTTGAAAACGATTATCCGTCTCAAAAATTCGTCGACGTAATTCCTGTGACAGATCGTTGATGTCGTCCTTGGCACGCCCGAAGACTTCTTCGGCGGATATCGTTTCTACTTCCTTGCTTACAGTTGAAACCACTTCGTCTCGCGAGACGGTTTTGATGGATTCCGCGGACTGTAAGGCTTTAATTTGATTGAATGAAATCAAGTCGTCACTGTATTTCTTCGCTTCCCAAAGTTCAATCGGCAAATCTTTAAAATTAATCGCTTGCAATTGATGCGCGGTGAAGCTTTGGGCAATAAACAATACGCGACTCTGCGACCAGTCGATATCGTCGCGATGCAGATGCTTGCCGATCCTTTCGCTGTATTCCAAGATGAAATCCGCCTTGTTATTTAACATCAATGATAGATAAGCGAAACCTTGGTCGATCACACTAAAGCTTCGATCTCGCTTGTACTCAATAATCACGAAGGAACCGGTTTCCATGTCGTATGCCAATGTATCAATGCGTAGATTATTCAAGGCAAATTCCGTTGAAACAAACTGCAATCCAAAAACTGTTTCGAGGTTTGTCTCGGTGA
>MHBF01000028.1 GCA_001803225.1 Lentisphaerae bacterium GWF2_44_16
GTTGTCGGATATCAGAAAAGCTAGGATCAACGGCGATTGGCTTACCTGTGAAATAACTAAGAAAGTCGCCAAGACGCTTGGAAAATTTGGCCTGCATATTACGTAAATCCAGCGGAGTTAGGGCTTAACTGACAGTCTGACACTATTCCGCAATAAGAAAATTGGACTTGTTCTTTCAGAATATTTGATGTAAACCATAACTCCGCTAAAATGCGGAGTTAGGGGTTAAGTAATTTACTGGAGAACGCTGAAGAGGCATTTCAGGTAGCGGCCTTCTTCAAATTTGACGGGATGATCGAGAGCGTGGGCTGTCTTTTCAATTTCATTCAGGCGGCGGCCCGCTTCTGAAGCGGCCCTGCCCACTGTGGAAAAAAACATTTCGGGACTTATGCGGCTCGAACATGAGGCCATTATGAAAGTGCCGCCGGGGTTTAATACATTCAGGCCCATCTTGACAAGTCTTGCATAGGCGGAAAGGGCATTCTTCACGTCGGCCTGTTTCTTGGCGAAAGAAGGCGGATCTATTATTACCATGTCAAAAGCCCTGCCGGCCTTTAAGTACATGATAAACAAAACCTCCAATCTCATGCGCATGCATTGTTTCCATAATGTTTTAACCTTTCTGTCGTTACCAGCGAAACCGGCAGTCCGTCGGACCGGGCATTTTGCCATTTTTCATAATTTGAATTTCCTGTCAGCAACATGATTTTTCCGGTTTATTTTTTCTGTCTGCTGCCGTATTGTCTGTTATTTACCCGTTTCCGAATATCCGTGCCCACACATTTTACAGCAGGGCCCAACTCAAGTTTGTCATTCGCGTGACTGGCCGCATACTGCCCGAGCACCAGCATGCTTCCCTCGCTATCCACGCCCGCCTGCACACTGTAGGACTGTTCGAAATGCTGGCCATCGCCGGATTTCATTATCTGGCTTTCGAAATTTCCCTGACTTCTTCCGGGTAATCACAGGCAGTGGCGCGACCGCCTCCGCTTCCCGTTCATTGGAATACCTCCCGGAAAGCGCATCACAGCCCTCTGCGTATTAAGTGATATTTTTTTATATATATCACTATTAATTTTACATTAAAACAGATATTTTTAATAATAAAACTGGAATTAATTGACATAATACTATTGACATAATGAGAAAGAAAGTATATACTATGCATAGTTATTTATATATCAGTATAAAGTTTTTGAGGAACGCCGATGATTTTCGATGAAATACAATTTACACCGCGGACAAAAGTCGGAACGCCTAAATTCCTGCAGTTGGCAAACTATCTCGAAAAATGGATAAAAAGCCATAAGATGGCAGACGGCACAAAATTTCCAAGCGACCGGCAGCTTTCACGGAAACTTGGCCTTACGACCGTAACCGTCAGCAAAAGCCTGAAGGAACTGGAAAGAATAGGACTGATAGCGAGAAAAACCGGTTCCGGCACTTTCATAGCATCTGAAAACAGGGTATCCAACAGCAAAAAGACCCGCCCGTTAAGGATCGGCATTGCCTGTCACGTGCCGATAACAACAGACTGGTACAGCACCAGCGTAGTGACATTTTTCCACGAATACTGGCAGGGAAAAAATTGCGAGTTGGTTTCACTGATTCTGAGCGGAGAGGATTATCAGAGGGGAATAGAGGAATATCATCTGGACGGAATGTTTATAATACTTCCCTTAAAACAGTATATCCCCAATATGCTCAGACTTGCCGAAAAAAAATTCCCGTTTGTCACCATAGGAGCGCCGTTTCCCGAACTGGCATCGCACTCACTGCACTGTGATTATATATCTCCCGGCGTAAAAGCTATAAAATATCTTTATAAACTCGGACATAGAAAGATTGGCTACATTACCTGTGATTATCCGTCTCCATCCGCGCTGGGGCGCTTAAAAGGCTATCTGCAGGGAATGTATGAAGTCAGTCTTACAGTAAATCCGCTTTGGTTGTCTGCTACAAATATTTTCAGCTGTGAAATGAACTTCGACTTTGAAAAACAGCTCTGCGAAATGTTATCGGATAAAAAACGCCCGAGCGCATTGCTGGTACACGGGCATGTGAAAATCTCATCAGTTTTTGATACAGTAAAAAAGCTGAAGCTGAATATCCCGCGAGACATATCGCTGATAGCATTCGACGATCCGTATTATCTTGAACATTTAAATCCGCCGGTAACTACCTTCAGGCAGCCTTTAAAGGAAATGGTCGAGCTTGCCGGAAAAAGGCTTGACGCGATGATAACAAAAGGCGAAAAGTCTCCGATAGGCATTTTCGGGCCCATATTTATTGAACGCGCTTCATGCGCCAGAATCATTTAAAATAAAGGGAGGAGGATAATAATGAAAATATCCATCTCGACGGTTTCAGGAAAAACTCCAGGCATTTGCAAAATTGCGCTGAAAAATTGTATTTTCACGATAGTAGAATTGCTGATTGTTATAGCAATAATCACAATTCTTGCCGGAATTCTCCTTCCGGCCCTGAAACAGGCCCGCTCAAAAGTATATCAGATATCCTGCGCCAACAATCTGAAACAGTTCGGCGTAGCGATAGGATCTTATGCCACCGATTACAACGACTGGGTTATTGTCGATACGCCTCCCCTCTGGGTCAAGAACCTGGTAATATCGGGATATGTTTCAGTACCTTCTTCCGTTTACGGAGTATATACTGATTCAAATATCGCCAAATCAACAGACAATCCTAAAGGCCTCTATCGATGCCCGGCAATACCGGCAGGTGAAAAACTGCTGAGTGCCTCCAGAGGCACTCATTACGGCCTGAACGAAATTATGAACCGGATAAGCGGCGGACAATTCTATCCTACGAAATTTGTGCAGATACAAAACGTATCTCTGGTCGCCATGCTGGGGGACGGATCGCGAAATTATGTTTCGGCAAGCCCTCAATCCATCAGGCCGAGATTTGAATCAACGCGTCCCGAAAGAAGACATTCCGGCGCATGGAACTGCCTCTTTTCCGATTTCCATGTCAATCCGGTAAAAACTCCTTATGTTTACGGAGATTTGACTTCATACGTGGACCACCAGTATACTGACAATTACCCATACTTCGAACCATGGCTGGGAAAATATCAATAAAAAAATAAACTCAATTTAAAACTGCAATATAACAAAAAAAGGAGTTGCTACAGTGAAAAGCACGAATTCTGCTTCCGTCAAAAATCAAGGGTTTATTTTCCACAGAAAAAAAATCTTTTCCGGTATTTCAATTCTATTTTTTCTGTCTCTAGTTGTAAATATCTCACAGGGGGCGCTCATTCCTCCGGAAAAATCTGAAATCATCATCCCCGAAAACGCCAATCCCATAGTGCAATTCTCTGCTGAAGAATTACAGAAACATCTGGAATTGATCAGTAAACACAAAATTCCCATCAGCAGTAAAAAAACAAATGCGCCATTTAAATTTTATGTCGGTATAATATCCGAAAACGATAAAACGCCATTAAACCCGGAGGAAGCCCGTTACAGGATAACCCCGTCGTCAGTTTATATTTACGGCGATGACGCCATGCTGGAAAATATACAAGCCCCCTTAGGCTCCGTACTGGCAAGGTCTAACCGTGCCGGAACACTCTTTGCCGTTTACTGTTTCCTTGAGGATCAGTTCGGAATTAAATGGCCGGAGCCCGGTGATGATAGAATTGTTTTCACCGTTCAGAAAAATTTCAACCTTCCGGAAAAAAACTATTCATGGGCCCCTAAACTTGTCCGGCGCTGCATCAGGCCGATATACAATGAAACAATGCAGGATGTTCCTGAAAAACTCAGATGGACGGAAACAGAATACGCGAAGCGGGGTAACGATATTCAGATATGGCTTAAAAGAATGCGTATGGGCCGTTCCATTAATATCAGGTATGGACATGCCTTCGTTACCTGGTGGGATAAATATGGGAAAACGCACCCTGAATACTTTGCATTGAATGAAAAAGGAAAAAGGGGGCCAATAAATCCGGAACGTCCATATTTCATTAAAATGTGCGTAAGCAATCCCGATTTGCATAAGGCCATTGTTAAAGAATGGTGGACAAATCCCAAAACGAATAAAGACACAATTAATACCTGTGAAAATGACGGTGATGGTTATTGCACCTGCCCCGAATGCATGAAACTTGATTCCGATACCGGCGGAGATGTGGAGCATAAAAGTTTTACCGACCGTTACGTTTTCTTTACAAATTCAATCCTTGCCGAAGCTAAAAAGTTCAATCCTGAAGTGAAAGCCACAATGTATGCGTATGCCGGTTATGTCCAGCCTCCGGTGAGACAGCGTGTAAGCAAGGACGTGATTATAGGTTTTGTTCCGTCAATGCTTTCTGATTTTCAAGAGACGGATAATATGTATAAATCATGGAGGAACGCCGGAGCTAATGAAATGTTTTTACGTCCTAATGATCAACAGTGCAACACAGGGCTTCCAGTCGGTTTTGAAAAACGCCTCTTCGACGCTTTTCAGATCGGCGCCAAAAACGATATCATAGGAACTGATTATGATTCCCTGTATAATTTCTGGTCAATTACCGGCATTTCAGAGTATGTTCTGGCGAGAGCTATCAGCGATCCGTCGAAATCTTTTGAATATTGGGAAGAGGAATACTGCTCCATATACGGCCCGGCAAAGGATGATGTAAAGGAATTTTTCAGATATTGGCGTAATAATTTTGAGCGTCGAATACTGCCAGACAAGGCCAGAATTGCTGAATTATACGGTAATTTCCAGAAAGGTCTCATGCCCCAAATGTCAAAATACTATTCTCTCGATGATTTTGACAGAACTGACGCTATCCTGCGGAAAGGGGACGCAAAAAAACTATCCCCGGCAGAACACAATCGTCTTGAAGAACTTATTCTGGGCAATAGGCATTCAAGGCTAACCTATGAGGCGACTGTCAAGACGGGACAGGAAAAATTTGACGCTGCGAAAAAACTGCTCGCATTCAGGATAGAGAACAAAGACAAGTTAAATATTTCCTGGCCCAGACTGGCGGCAATTGAAAGAAAATGCGGCGACACGACAGGAGTTCAGGCATTCAGTAAAATGCAGGAATTCGACAATATCGCGCCGACGCCCTTTCTCTGGTCTTTCAGGATAGATCCCCAGAATATCGGACAGACGGAAAAATGGCAGGAAAGCTATCCCAAAGATATAAATAAATGGGACAGAGCGCAAACCAATACCAATTGGGAAAACTTGAGAAGGCATACCTCGCCGGAACTCATTGAGAAGCTCAAAAATTATGACGGCATCGCCTGGTATGCGACTTCCCTGAAAATCGACAGAGAATGGCAGGGCAAAGAGATATTTCTCTATTTCGGCGCGGTAGATGAATCCTGCCAGCTGTACATCAATGGGAAACTTGCCGGAGAACGCATATATCAACATGAGGAAGACTGGAGGACTCCATTTTATATAAGAATAGATCCAATGATTGACTGGAATCTTGAAAAACAGAAAGTCGTCGTCCGGGTCGAAGATAAAAGCGGCAATGGTGGCATATGGCAATCCGTATGGCTGACGACTAAAGAAAAATAAACAAAGTAAACCCAAAACTACAGAGCCGTTGAGAAGAGGCATTTCAGGTAGCGGCCTTCTTCAAATTTGACGGGATGATCGAGAGCGTGGGCTGTCTTTTCAATTTCATTCAGGCGGCGGCCTGTTTCGGAAGCGGCCCTGCCCACTGTGGTGAAAAACATTTCGGGACTTATGCGGCTCGAACATGAGGCCATTATGAAAGTGCCGCCGGGGTTTAATACATTCAGGCCCATCTTGACAAGTCTTGCATAAGCGGAAAGGGCATTCTTCACGTCGGCCTGTTTCTTGGCGAAAGAAGGCGGATCTATTATTACCATGTCAAAAGCCCTGCCGGCTTTATACATTCCGGAGAGCGCTTCAAAAGCGTCTTCGGCTATGAATTCTTTTTCGGCGGAGGCTATCTTATTGTTTTCCCTGTTCAGTTCGAAATTTCTTTTTGCCGCCTCTATTGCCGGTTTGCTTATGTCAAGGCTGGCGACTGAAAGCGCCCCTCCCCTCGCCGCGTAAATTGAAAAACCGCCCGTGTAAGAAAAAACGTTCAGAACAGTTTTTCCTTCGGCTAATGCCTCCGCCCTCGAACGGTTGTCGCGCTGGTCAAGGAAAAAACCCGTTTTCTGTCCGTTCACCGGGTCGGCTTCAAACAGTATGCCGTTCTCCTTGAACACTACAGTTTCGCAGGAACCCTTCAACGAGATGCCGTTTGTCAGACCATGCGCGTATTCAGGGCGCGATTGAATGCTGTTGCTGAGACGCAGGACGATATTTTCCGGCGACATGACCTTATCCAGGCCGTTAACTATATCCTTTAAATGCGGTATCCACGCAGGGGTATAGATTTTGATAACAGCTGTTTCAGCATAACGGTCGATAATCAGGCCGGGGAGAAGGTCGTTTTCGCCGTTCACAACCCTGTAGGCGTTGGTATCGCGGCGGAGGAGGCTGAGGCGTTGTTCAGCGGCTTTTCTGAGCCTGCCTTCGAAGAAAGCGGCGTCAACGGGCATCTGTTTTCCGAACTGAAGCACTCTCACCCGTATCAGTTCATCAGGGTCGTAAAGCCCTATGCCGAGAAATTCCCTTTTCCTGTCAAAAAGCACGGCAAGGTCTCCAGGGGAGCCTTCAGCGCTCTGGGAAGCAACACCCTTCCTGAAAACCCACGGATGCCGTTTGCGAACAGCGTGTTCAGCCTGCGGCGACAAATGCATGGCTATCCTCTTTTCCGAGGGCATGGGAAGTTTTTCAAGTATTTCGTTCACTGCTACAACCTCTTTTCAACAGAAATTAAGATTATCATGGAATGCTCTTCTATTCCAGTGTAAAGATGAAAGAAAAACTCATTTGCTAAACTTTTCACAATACAAAAATAAAGCTAAAAACTTTTGATACATGTTGATTTTTCATTGAGGTGGATTTATAATACATATCCTGATTTGTGAATAAAATAACTTTACTATTAAGAAGACATATAATGGACAAAAAATATTCCGGCGGATGTGTTGATTTTATAGATGACGGCAAGATAACGGGAATACTGAAAACTACGTCTGAAGACCCCGTGCGCGTACGGGAACTCATCGCGAAAAGCATGGAGAAGAAGCCCCTGGCCCCGGAAGAAACGGCAGTTCTGCTTGCCGCCGAAAAACCGGAACTGGTTGAGGAAATATTCGCGGCGGCAAAAAAACTGAAAAAAGACGTTTATGGAAACCGGATAGTCATATTCGCGCCTCTTTACATAGGGAATTTGTGCGTCAACAACTGCGCTTACTGCGCGTTCCGCAAAAGCAACGCGGAGACCGTCCGCACAACACTGGGCAAAGAAGATGTCATAAAGCAAATTGAAGCGCTTGAAGATAAGGGACACAAAAGGCTCATCCTCGTTTTCGGAGAATCGCCAAAGTATAACGCTGAATTCATGGCGGAAACAGTCAGAACTGTTTATTCCGTTAAAAAAGGTCGCGGCGAAATACGCAGAGTGAACATAAACGCGGCCCCGACGGACATTGAATCCTACAAAATAATAAAAGCCGCCGGAATAGGAACATATCAGATATTTCAGGAAACATACCATCACGAAACCTATAAAAAAATGCATCAGGGCACAGGGCCTAAAACAGATTACCTCTACCGTCTTGACGGGCTTTTCAGAGCTTTTGAAGGCGGTTGCGATGACGTTGGAATAGGGGCCCTTTTCGGCCTTTATAACTGGAGATTTGAAGTGCTCGGACTGGTAACACATTCATTAAAGCTCCAGGAACGTTTCGGGGTCGGGCCGCATACGATAAGCTTTCCGAGGCTGAGGCCCGCTCTCGGGGTAAATCTTGACAAAAAATATTTTGTTTCGGATTATGATTTCAAAAGGCTTGTCGCGATACTCCGCCTCTCCGTACCCTATACGGGGATGATACTTACCGCAAGAGAGCCTGCGAATGTGAGGCGCGAACTCATGGAGTTCGGAGTATCCCAGATAGACGCGGGGACAAGAGTGGAGCTTGCCGGTTATACGGACAAGGGCACTAAGCAGAAAACTGACAGGGAACAGTTTGAAATAGGCGATATGCGTTCGCTTGACGAAATACTCCGCGAGCTTCTGCAGAACGATTACATTCCAAGTTTCTGCACCTCCTGTTACCGCAGCGGCAGGACAGGAAAACAGTTCATGGAATTCGCGATACCCGGTTTCATCGAGCAGTTCTGTACGCCGAACGCGTTACTTACGCTCGCTGAATATCTTCAGGATTACGCCACACCTGAAACAAAACAGGACGGAGAAGCCCTTATCAAACGTGAAATCGCCAAAATTCCTGACGGAAGCATGAAGAGTAAACTCCTTGAAAGAATAGACGGAATAATGAAAACCGGCAAAAGGGATTTATACTTTTAAACGCATGGAAATGCCTGAAACCATATTTGAGAAAATAGACGGCGGCGGAGAACTCTCCATCGGGGAAATAGCTTTTCTCCTGGGAATGGAAGAGAAAGCCGGCATGGAAATCCTTTTCAAAAAAGCTTACGCCGTAAAACTCAAAAATGTAGGCAGCAAGGTTTACCTGAGAGGCCTCATCGAACTGAGCAATATCTGCGAAAAAAACTGTTACTACTGCGGCATAAGAAAAAGCAATACTCTCAATAAACGCTACATGATGACGGAGGAAGAAATTCTGAAAGCCGCCATCTGGGCATACGAAAACAGATACGGCTCAATCGTGCTCCAGTCGGGAGAAAGAACAGATGAAGCATTTATAAACTTCATCGAAAATATCATAAGGGATATAAAAAAAGCCAGCTCCGGAAAATTGGGAATAACTCTATGTTTGGGAGAACAAGAGGAAGAAACTTACAGGCGCTGGTTCAATGCGGGAGCTCACAGATATCTGCTCAGGATAGAAACTTCAAACAGGGAACTTTACGGCAAACTTCATCCCGCCGATCACAGCTTTGACAAAAGGCTCAAGTGCCTTGAGTTAATCAAGAAGGCAGGCTATCAGATTGGAACGGGCGTCATGACCGGACTGCCGTTTCAAACTCTTGAAAATCTCGCTGAAGATATACTGTTTTTCAAAAAAATGGACATCGACATGATAGGCATGGGCCCATATATTCCGCATAAGGATACGCCTCTGGCAGTCGAACCTTTTTACCCGGACTTCAACAAGCAATACGCACTGGAACTGGGCTTGAAAATGATAGCCGTTACAAGGATAGTATTGAAGGATGTAAATATCGCGGCGACAACCGCGCTTCAGGCGTTGAACGACAAAGGCCGCGAAATGGGCCTCATGGCCGGGGCGAATGTCATAATGCCGAACATAACCGATACGAAATACAGGGCGGCGTATCAGTTGTACCAGAACAAGCCGTGTCTGGATGAAAACGCCTCCCTGTGCAGGGAATGCATAAAGAAAAGGATTGAAGATGCCGGGGAAAGCATCGGATATGACGAATGGGGCGACTCCCCACATTTCAGGAGCAGGCGCAATGAGAAGAATTGAGAAAGACTTTTTAGGAGATTTGGAAATAGACTCTGATGTCCTTTACGGGGCGCATACAGTAAGGGCATTGCAGAACTTCCCGCTTTCCGGTAGAAAAATATCCCCTGCCCTGATACACGCCTACGGTGCGGTGAAACTCGCCTGCGCCATCACCTCTCACGACCTCGGCAAGTGGGATGAAAAAATATTTGAGGCCATTTCCAACGCGTGTTCGGAAATGCGCGACGGCGCTCTCGACAGCCATATCATAGTTGACGCGCTCCAGGGCGGCGCGGGGACTTCCACAAATATGAACGTGAATGAAGTCCTCGCCAACAGGGCGCTTCAGCTTCTCGGAAAACAATGCGGAGATTACAGCGTAATTCACCCGATTGAAGACATAAACCTCTATCAGTCCACAAACGACACATATCCAACAGCGCTGAAAATAGCCGCGATATACGGGCTTAGAAAACTGGAAAAAGAACTCGTCCGTCTGCTGGAGGCATTTCAGAAAAAGGAAAAGGAAATGGCACACGTCGTCAAAGTCGGCAGGACACAGCTTCAAGACGCCGTCCTTACGACGTTGGGAAAAACGATGTCCGCCTTCGCCGAAGCCATAGGCCGCGACAGATGGAGGATATATAAATGCGAAGAAAGATTAA
>MHBF01000029.1 GCA_001803225.1 Lentisphaerae bacterium GWF2_44_16
ATCAGACGCCAATAAGGGCAAACTCATAAGCGCTTTTTTTCTCGGAATAACAGCGGCCCTTCTGGCGGGGGCATGCGTCGCTCCGGTGGTAATAGCCACTCTTCTGTATTCCTCATCTCTTTACACACAGAACAACTATATCGGGCTCTTTTTGCCGTTTCTGCTCGGCATAGGCATGGCCCTGCCGTGGCCCATCGCCGGAGCGGGAATGTCCATCATGCCCAAGCCGGGAAAATGGATGCTCAGGGTTAAACAGTTCTTCGGAATTTTCATAATCGTCATGGCTGTTTACTATGCTAAAACAGCATTCGGCCTCATGTCTTTTTCCTCCAATGAAAAAAGCTTTAACCCTTCTTCCGAGATAGCCCTCCTTGAAGAAAAACTGGCGGAAGCCGTTAAAAATAATAAACCTGTTTTTATTGATTTCTGGGCCGGCTGGTGTAAAAACTGTACTTACATGGACGCGACGACTTTTAAAGATCCTTCAGTCATAAAAGCCCTTCAGAATTTTGTCGTGATAAAATTTCAGGCCGAAAAACCCGAGCTGCCCGAAATAGAAAAAGTGCTTGATAAATTCAAGGTACTCGGTCTGCCGACTTATATCATATTGCACCCTCAAAAAAAGAATGAAAAATAAAATGTTCATTCCCCGGATTACAGTAACTGAAACATTCAGCAGCATACAGGGTGAATCCACTTATGCCGGATGCCTCTGCTTTTTCATAAGGCTCGCCGGATGCAACCTCAACTGCAATTACTGCGACACCCTGTATTCCAGAAAAACCAGCCATGGAAAAAGTACGGATATCCCGTTACTTGTCGAAGCCGCTCTCAAAGAAAATATCAATTTAGTCGAGATAACCGGCGGTGAACCCCTATTTCAGAAAACAACTCCCCTGCTCTGCGCTGAACTTCTCAGAAACAATTTCACGGTACTTGTCGAAACAAACGGTTCCCTGCCGATATCGCTTCTGCCTGAAAACGTCATAAAAATAATGGACTGTAAAACTCCCTCCAGCGGAGAAGCCTCCAAAATGGATTTTTCCAATTTCGACTTGCTCAATCCCATCGATGAAATTAAATTCGTCATCGCTGACAGAACTGATTACAACTATTCGCTGGATATTATAGAGAAGTATAAGCTGAATGAAAAGACCCCGAATATCCTCTTTGGCCCAGCATGGGGAAAAATCGAAAGCGCCGAACTTGCCGGATGGATTATTAAAGACAAAGCCCCGGTAAGGCTCCAGCTCCAGCTTCATAAATATATCTGGGGCCCTGAAAAACGAGGAGTATGATTTTATTATGGCAGAAAATAAAAAAGCCGTTGTGTTATTGAGTGGCGGACTTGATTCGGCAACATGTCTCGCATTTGCCCTTAAAGAAGGCTTCAAGGCTTATGCCCTGAGTTTCGATTACGGACAGAGACACAGCTTCGAACTCAACGCCGCCAAAAAAGTCGCCTCCTCAATGGGCATTGCCGAACATGTCGTGATAAATATAGATTTGAGGAAATGGGGCGGTTCAGCCCTTACTTCAAATTCTATCGACGTCCCGGAGGCAGGTACTGAAAAAGGCATTCCACCAACTTATGTCCCCGCGCGTAATACCATTTTTCTCTCGTTCGCCGTGGCGTGGGCTGAAGTCCTTGGCGCGCGTGATATTTTCATCGGGGTGAATTCAATAGATTACTCCGGCTACCCCGATTGCAGGCCGCAATTCATAAAAGCCTTTGAAACCTGCGCCACTCTCGGAACAAAAGCCGCCGATGAAGGCTGGGAATTCACAATACAGACCCCCCTCCAGAATAAAAACAAGTCCGAAATTATAAAGCTCGGACATGAACTGGGCGTGGATTATTCCCTGACGCACAGCTGTTACAATCCCTCCCCCGAAGGCATATCCTGCGGCAAATGCGACAGCTGTTCCTTCCGTTTAAAAGGCTTCCGCGAAGCCGGCCTCACAGACCCCATCAAATATCAGAATTAGAAGAGCGGTTACTCCTGTTGAATTTGGAACAGATGACGCAAAATACGTAAAGTTTATATCAGCTGAAGTATTTACGCCAATGTTTTTCTGTATCAATCACATTTACCTTTTTTAGCAGATTTTTAAATAAAAAACTTGCCTTTTTCTTAAAAATATAGTACTATATACGTTATTAAATAACAAATAAGTTACTTAAATGTCAAATAATTCAATAGCAAGAGTAATATCTGTACTCAAGAGATGTGTCGAAATGCCTGATGGCGCAAGTTTCAGTGAATTGAGAAAATATTGCGGGAATTTGGAAGCGTCTCAGCTTTCGAGAATTCTTAAGCCCCTGATCGAAGAAAAAATGATAACGAAAAATCCGATAAGTGGAAAATACCTGCCTGGAAATGTCTTTATAAGTATTGCCGGAGAATATTTTTCAGGAAAAAACAGGGAAGAAATCATCAGGCCGCTGATAAAGGAATTATCGGAAGCATCTGAAGCGTCAGCGGCATATTTTAAATGGGACGGGACTTGGATCGAGCTTAAAATCAAACATGATATGCCTAATTCATTTCACTACGCCGGGGAGGGTTGTCGAGGTCATAAAACAAACCATACATTTTTTCGCGTCATACAGGCTTTCCTGCCGGAAAATGATTTAAACAAGGTATTTGAAAACAGTGAGGAAAATCTTCCTTCTCTTAAAAACGCGTTCGAGAATATACGCAGGGAACATACTTTGGCGCAGGTGGAAAATGTAAGAGGCGTTATTACAAGAATAGTCGCTCCTGTTTTTTTGAAAAATGAAATAGTCGGGGCCGCAGGTATAACTGTTTTATGCGCGGAATTGGATGAAAAAACAAAGAAAGTTTATGAAAAACAAGTTAGTGACTGCGCAAAAAAGATAATGAAAATGTTTGAAAATATTGAAACCGCAAAGGGAGGACAGTTATAATGAAAAAACCTAATATAATCCTTATTAATTGTGATGATCTGGGATATGGAGACCTGAATTGTTACGGCTCTGAACATAATAAAACACCATATCTGGATAAAATGGCTTCAGAAGGAATTCGTTTTACGGATTTCTATATGGCATCACCGGTATGTTCTCCGTCGAGGGGCGCCATGATGACAGGGTGTTATCCGCCCAGAATAGGCTTTGGAAGCTTTGATACTCCATGCCCTGTATTAACCGCAGGTTCAGGGCTGGGGCTTAATCCAAAGGAAACAACAATCGCCTCTCTTCTTAAAAAAACCGGGTACGCTACAAAACTTGTGGGAAAATGGCATTGCGGCGATCAGCCGGAATTCTTGCCGACACGGCATGGTTTTGATGAATATTACGGGCTTCCTTACAGTAACGACATGGGCCGTCAGAATGGTCGTACGAACAATCCACCTCCCCTGCCATTACTTCTAAACGAGGAAGTTATTCAGGAACAGCCTGATTTGTCAGCTCTGACGGAACGTTATGTGGAACAGTGCGTAAGTTTTATCAGAAATAACAGAAACAGTCCTTTTTTCCTTTATTTCGCGCACATGCATGTACACCGTCCTATTTATGCTCCGCAGAGTTTTCTTGAAGAATCGGAAAACGGCCGTTACGGGGCAGGAGTCGCGCAAGTAGATTGGAGTACCGGAGTAATATTCAGCGAACTTAAAAAACTTGGCATTGATGATGACACATTAGTCGTTTTCACATCGGATAACGGTTCACGCGCCAGTGGAGAGGGAGGCAGCAACGCGCCTCTGCGCGGTACAAAGAGAACTACATGGGAAGGCGGTATGAGAGTTCCGTGTATTATGCGCTGGCCGGGACATATAGAGGCCGGACAAACTTGCAGTGAAATAGTCTCTTCAATGGATTTTTATGCGACTTTCGCGAATTTAACCGGTGTTTCCGTGCCTGATGACAGAATTACAGACAGCCTTGATATCAGTAGTCTGCTTTTAGAAAAAAATAAAAGATCTCCGAGGGATACATTTTTTTATTACTATAAAAACGATTTGGAAGCCGTCCGTCATGATGAATGGAAACTGCATATCCGCAAGCATGGAGAAAAAACAATTGAATTGTATAACCTGAAAGAAGATATATCGGAAACTAAAAACATTTATAACGAACATCCTGATATCGTAAAAAAACTTGAAACTTTACTTCAATCGGCACGTAATGACACAGGTGACGAGGCCCTTGGGATAAAAGGCGCTAACTGCCGTCCTCCCGGTATCGTAAAAAACCCGCGGGCATTAACAGAATACAATCCTGAGCATCCTTACTTTCAGGCAATGTATGATCTGAGAGACAGCGGATAAAAAAGCTGATTTGATATTATGCCAGATATTTGGATGCTTCCCGCACGGCAAAAGGTTTCATGCGTTTAGCGTATTGAAAAAGAAACTTTTTTACTCTTGATGGATTGTGTTTTGACAACTCTCGCAGATACCAGCCAATGGACTTTTGAATGAACCACTCATGGTCATCAACCATGCCGGATGCCCAAGTGAGCGAACGTTCAGGGTCCATGCCCGGTTTTGTCTGATAAAGAGTAAATACCAGACAGGCGCGGCGAACCCAGAAATTTTTATGCGTAAGCCATTTTCTTTCCATGATATCCAGATATTCCGGCAAATCCCGCAGGACTTTAAATCCGACATGAGCTAAAGAATCAGCCATTGCCCATGAGTCAAAGTTTTCTTTATACTTATTCAGGCGTTTCCATATTTCCGGTAGATTCGCCAGTTTATTGTATTCCAGAAATTTTCCGACAGCCATATGAGCTTCATGGATATTGCTTGCCCATAAATCATCGCACAATGGCAGGATTTCTTTTTCATCAAGCTTATCTATCCAAAGATCCGTCAGTTTTTTGATTTGCGGAACACGTACTCCAAGATAGGGCCTGTTAATTTTGTGATAATCCCTCATTGCGGGAATATCCGCCGGATTGCCCAGTCGTTTTAATTCCGTGAGAAATAAACTTATTTTTGCTGCTGCCATAATTTTATTTCACGTTTATTATTTTCAAAATTACATCGGCAATTTTCAGGTGTCCGTTTTCATTAAGATAAATTCCGTCAGGACTGCTTTCAGTGTCATAGAGAAGCGAAGAAACTATATATTTCGGCAACAGTTTAACGTGATATTTTTCACATAAATCCCTCTGAATTTTTGAATAAACAATGTTTATCGGCGATACAGGTATTTCAAACATTATTATCAGTCTCCCACTTTTGACAAGCACTTTCATCAATGCTTCGAGCTGCTCTGAAAAGACTTTTACGGGAAGTTTGGAGATTATCTCATTTCTACCGGTCTCAACTATAACTATGATTTTGTTTCCATAGATTAAATCAGCTCTTTCGAAAGAAGAAAATATGGTATTTTCAGGAGTACACAGACTTACGACAGGCATATTGCTTCGATTTTTCACAATATTATACCATAGATTATCTTTATTCACATCTCCTTTATCAGTAAGAGTATCGCCAAGTATAAACAGCTTTTCAAATTTTGACAGATTATTGACGGATAAGTTACGGATAGTATATTCCTGGTAAAAGATATAAGCGGCCCCCATAAAGATCAGTGCCCTGCAAAGATTGATAAAGGGCGCAGTGGTTTTTGATTCCATGCTCAGTGTAAAATACAGTGAAAAAATTGAAATTAGCATAACTGAGAAAATAAAATTTGACACGGAAGTAGCGGAAATGACAATAAGGACAAGGCCTAGAAGAAAAAGTACCCTCATAAGTATTTTGTAAAGCGGTTTTTTATTATAAAAAAACGAAAAAATGACTCCTATAATAATCATGACAGATCCGGGGAAAATCGGATAACCTGAGACAAAATAATTTGCGAAAGCGCTCATAAATGGAGTCCCGCGTCTTCAATCATTTTCATATCGGCGGCAATATCCCTTCCGGAAGTAACAAGGTAATTTCCAATCATAAGAGCATCTGCCCCGGCTGAAAATATGCATGACTGGAAATCCTTGAGATTACGTTCCCTTCCTCCGCATATCCTGATGTTTTTACGGGGCATCATAAGCCTGGCGGCGGCAATTATTTTCAGGCATTCCATGGGGGTAAGCTCATTG
>MHBF01000030.1 GCA_001803225.1 Lentisphaerae bacterium GWF2_44_16
GCGCTTAAATCTTCTTATGGCGATATGGCGGCTTTTGTCAGGCATTCAGTCTGCGCCAATTATGAAAAACTGACAATGCCTGTCCATTTGTCCCACGGCAACGCCGATATGACAATACCTGTGAATGAATCAAGATATCTTGCGGAAAAGCTCTCAGGGAAAAAAGATTTCTGTTATCATGAGATAGATAATGGTAATCATGATGCCCCTCTAAAGTATGCTCCCGAGAGGCTTGAATGGTTATTGAAATTAATCTGATTTATGTCCTGTACACCCGGAGTGAAATATAAATCGCAGAGGAGTTAAGAAAAAATTATGGCAAAGAAGAAGATGAAAAACCAAGTCGGAGATCCTTTGGATTTCGGTGCGCTTTATGATGGAATTACAGATTGTACTCTGGCAATAAACGAGTGCATTCAAAAACATGATCATATTATTTTCAGAGGAAGCGGGATAGCGCTGGTTTCAAATTCTCTTGTAATAAGGTCCGGGGTCTGGTTGGATTTTGATCCCGGTTTTACAATAAAGCTTGCCAGTGGTTCGAATTGCGTGCTTCTGAAAAACAAATGGGCGGAAAGCGCTTATTTTGCAGCCAAGAATGGAACTCCTGAATTCATGTCTGAATTATATCCTCCTGTTTTTGAGCATGGCGACTGGATTATGGGAGAATCTGAGAAAAATATTAAAATAACAGGAGGCATTTTTGATGGAAATGGCGTTAACCAGCAACGGCAGGACTGGCGTTACGGCTCTATGGGATACTATGGAGTATTGCTCTTGTTCGTCAACATTGACGGACTTGAGCTTTCAAATGTAAAAATGAAAAATGCCGTTACATACAATGCCCAATTTGATATGGTGAGAAACTTCAGAATTACCAATATCAACATGACCTATGACATTGCAAGGCCCAATATCGACGGTTTGCATTTTGGCGGGGGATGCTGCTATGGGGTTATTGACGGCGTGACAGGAAAAACTTATGACGATATGGTCGCATTGAATGGCGGCGACAGTTGGCGACCGAAGGCGACAAACGGAAACGCGATATTGTCTCAGGCCGACAAAGTCTGGTATCCGTTCGCGCAGGGAAAAATCTTCAATATCGAAATAAGGTCAATAATGGCAGATGACGGATACAGGGCGGTAAGATTACTGTCTAATGTAAAAGTCCCTTCAAGCCCCGAAGATGAGACCGAAGGAATGGATAATATCGTGATAGATGGAATTTACGGCAGTTACAAAGTGAATGCCGTATTGATATCGTCACATATCGGCAATCTCAAAAAATATGGGAATATAACTATCAGGAACATTAGAAACACGCAGACTTTTCCAGCGCGTATGTCAAATATCAGGGCTGAACCTTTGACTTATGTCGATAATCTGATAATTTCCGATTATCATCATAAAACTGATGCCTTCCCTGTCCCTTTGGAATTACTTGGAGGCATTGAAAATCTGATAATGCGCGATGTTTTAATTGATGTTTCGGATGCTGTAGATTTGAAAGGCCGTGCCGCGGTGGAAATAGGCAGCGCTGAAAGCTCCTGCCGCCGCCTATTTTTTGATAACATCAGCATAAACGCTTCCGGCTCCAGCAGATATTCAGCAGCCTTTGCCTTGACAAATGTCGTGAAGATAAAAGTTTCAAACTCAAGCTTTGATTGTGATGCCTTTATACAGGTGAAAGGCGAGAATACTTATGAACTACATGAAATGAATAATGATTTTAAAAAGAAGGCTTAAAGATAAGGCAGACGATCCGAGGTATTATTTAGTGAAGAAAACATTACAAGTCTGGCATCATATTCTTCAAATATTTTTTTGGCGGATAAGCAGTTATTTTTTTAAAGACTTTTGAAAAGTGGAATTCGTCGTAGAAGCCTGTCCGCATGGCTGTAGCTTTCAATGATTCCCCTTGCAGAAGCAATGCCTTTGCCATACTTATCCGCATGGACATTAAGGTGCGCAACGGACTTTCCCCTGTAATTGAGGCATATTTATGGGAAAGCGTTGATAAGCTTACGTTCAGATGCCTTGAAATATCCTGAAGTTCAATAGCCCGGGAAAGATTATCCTTGAGATATGCCGTTACTTTTTCTGCAAACAATTCATTTTCTGTTTTGATTTCTGCAGACGATAGAATCCATGAATTTTCTCCACTTTTTGCTTTCATGGTGTTCTTGTGGAGAATGTCAATTATGCGTGCGAAAATCGCTTGGGCCCTCCAGAAGTTTTTGTCTCCTCCGGAGGCTTCCACTGATATTTCATAAAGAAGTTTGTTCAGAATTTCGCAGGGGTCGGAAATAACGGCAAAAGCTTTGCTGTTTTGTACAAAAATATCCAGTCCGGCGTTATCTCCGCCGCTGAATGTTATATAGCGGCTTTCAATCGGATTCCTGGTTTTGGTTCTTTTCTCCCAATATGCGGTTCCTGGCCTGTAAATATGGGCCTCGTTTTTCTCGCGCGGTATCCAGGCGGATTTTGAGCTTCCCGCTTTGAAATGACCGCAGGCGCTGACCGAATAGTCAATGACCCAGAAAGGATGGCGGAATTGCGATATTTTTTCTTCGGTATTTTTTGTAACGGAAGCTGCAGAGAGTATTTTAGGCTCCACGCCATCGAATTGCCTCCGGTCAAAGCTGTGTCCTATATAAGATAATTTTTTCATAAGTTTTGCCTGAATATACATTTATAATACCCGTTTGTCCATAGCATAAAAACAGTTTTCATCATAAAATAGATTGAAAACAAGAAGAGGGGAAATACTAATGAATACAAAAATATCCGTCAGAATTTTATGGAAGAAAACTCAGGCGTCTGTCAAAGTTGAAGCGCTTTATGGGAAAATTAAAGGGAAAAATATTTTTTTATCCGCCGATTCCATTACTGTTGATTTTTCAGAAACTAAAATTACAAACGGAGCTTTTGCCACAATCGCAAGAGTAATTACTGATGAGAAGCCGTTTTCATTTTTTCTGAGGGATGCCTTGCATAAGGAAAATCCGATATGGATATCAGAATATGAAGTAGTGGCGACATCGGCTGATGATAAGAGAGCTTATGATGAAATTGTAAAAGATATTGTTTCGCGGAAAATTGATTCCGACTTTGCCGAGTTTGAAAATTCACCGGAAGAAACTTTGGAAAACGCGGCGGCTAAGAATAAAAAACAATACTGTCCGACATGGCTTGGAATAGCCAGGGATATGAGGATATTCCGCTTTGGTTATCAGGAAGACAAAGGATATTTCGGCAGCATCGTCCCTGTGTATCACTCTATGAAACATAAAGTTTCCAGAGATGCCGAATATACTCCGGCCCAGATTTACGAGATAGGCTTCATAATCGGACATGGTTCTTCATGCCGCATGGATATAAAACGAAGGCTTGAAGAAAATTGCCTGCCTATTTTAAGAGCGGAACAGAGAGAAAAATTCATGTCCTATCAGCTTACCGCGTTTGCTTCTCTGGAGAAAAATACTCTTTCGGCAAAAAATGTCAGAGGTTCTGACTGGCTTGCTTCTTACGCGAATAGCGGCGGCAATATGTTGAGCCCGGATGATAAGGAGAAAATCAAATCTCTCCTTGATAAGGAGATGTATGAGCGGGAAGAAGAAGTTATCTTTTTATGCAGAGTTGAAGCGGTCAACACAGGAAAAGTCCCGTGTTATGCATGGTTCAAAGTGCCTTATACGGGGGCTTGCAGGCATAACTCAAATAGCTTTGATCCTGAGAATGGTTATTCCATCCTGAAAGAATGGGATAATGGAGTTATGGCGTTGAGTTTTCTGAATGGTGAGAGCGTCCATGAAGAAGAAATGGCGGTGCTTGTTCAGCCCGGAGAAAAAGCCGTTTTTGATATGATTATACCTCACAGTCCTCTTCCGCCTAAAAGAGCGGAGAAGCTCAAAAAACTCAGTTTTGAAAAACATCTGAACGCTGCCCGTTCATATTGGAAAGCCAAGCTTGCGGAAGCAGCTGAATTCAATGTCCCCGAGAAGAAAATAAATGAGATGATAAAGGCCGGGCTTCTGCATTGCGATATAGCGGCATTGGGCACAGAGCCTGACGGCCCTGTCGCGGCGACTATCGGCTGGTACAGTCCGATTGGTTCGGAAAGCGCACCGATTATACAGTATTTTGATTCAGCCGGATGCCATAAGCTTGCAGAGAGAAGCATAGACTTTTTCCTCAAACGTCAGAGGGAAGACGGGTTCATTCAGAACTTCGCCAGATATCAGCTTGAGACGGGGCCAGTACTCTGGACTATGGGAGAACATTTCAGATATACGCGGGATATCGAATGGGTAAAGCGAGTAAAGGAAAACATAATCAAAGCCTGTGATTATCTTCTGGCATGGAGAGAGAGAAACAAAAATGAGGAATGCAAAAAGAACGATTGCTACGGACTGATAGATGGAAAAGTCGCGGACCCTGATGATTACTATCATTCATTCATGCTTAATTCATTGACTTATGTCGGGCTGATGAGGGCCGCTGAAATGCTGGAAAAAGTTTATCCGTCATACTCCAAAAAGCTTCTTAAAGAAGTTCAGGAATACCGGAATGATATAAGGAACGCCTTTTATATTTCGATGGCGAAGGCGCCTGTCGTTCCAGTCGGAGATGGTTCATGGGCGCCTGTTCTTCCGCCTTGGACGGAACACAATGGGGCTACAACTTTGTTTGCGGACGGAGGCAAGTGGTATAGTCATGCCGCGTTCGCGAGCCGTTCAACACTTACCGGCCCTTTGTACCTGGTAATCGGAGAAGTTTTATCACCCGAAGAGATGGGCTGCACCATGATGCTGAAAAGTAATCAATTTCCTGTAACTATCGACAATGCCTGTCTGAGCCAGCCGTATTATTGCCGCCATGACCATGCGCATATCAGAAGAGGCGAAGTAAAGGCGTTTCTCAAGACCTTTTACAATCAGCTTACAGGGCTTGCCGACTTGGAAACATACACGTTCTGGGAACACTACCATCATGCGAGCCAGCACAAGACTCATGAGGAGGGCTGGTTCCTGATGCAGACGCGCTGGATTCTCTATTTTGAAGATGATAACGCCTTGAAACTTTTTCATGCCATACCGAGAGCATGGGTAAAGGAAGGCAGTCCGATAGAAGTAAAGAATGCGGCTTCCTATTTCGGCAAAATCAGTTTCTTTATGAAGGCGGAATTGGAAAAGAATTCCTCGATATCTGTAAGGGTTGAATGCCATGATAAAAACAGACGCCCGGAAAAACTTGTCATAAGGATACCTCATCCCGATGGTCTGAAAGCAATCAGTTGGAATAAGGGGAATTATGATCCGGAAAAAGAAACGCTGACTGTTAATGATGTTAGAGAAACAGAAGAATTTGTTTTGACTTACAGCTGATCTGAATGTTTTTTATTTTGCAGTTCAGCGCGGATTTTTTCTTTATAATGTCTTGGGAATATGCCGTAAAACTTTTTGAACGCGTTTGAGAAAACAAATTCATCGGCGTAACCGAGTTTTTCCGCGATGATTTTCAAAGGATAATCTGTATTGAGCAGGGTCATTTTCGCCTGTTCCATTCTGATTTGTATCACTTTCTGCCATGTGCTTGTGGAATAATATCTTTTCACGAGCCTCTGAAACGTGGACGGAGAAATATTCAGAACAGATGCGAATTCCTGCAAGGTCCATTTTTTTTCAGGATTGTCCCTGACGAGTTTCCATATATTTTCGAGACTTCTGATTTGAATTTCAGAGGGTTGGTCTGATATCTTCAGCGCCCTGTTCAGATAAATACAGATAAGTTCGGCGTGAAGTGACGCGGCACGACTGGGAGTGCCGTTTTCAGAACGTGATTCCGCAAGATATGCCTCCATTGAATTTTCAATATCGGGCATCATTCCGGTATCAGAGAGTTTTATCCCTTGTTCGGAAAGTTTTTGCCAGCGGGGAAGGGAACGCATATAGAACCAGAGGATTTTCCAATCGTCATTTTTTACGCCGAACATAGAACTGTATCCTGCCGGTACTGTTATAACGCTGTTCCGTTTCAACGCGTATTTATTTTCGCGCGTATGCAGATAACCTTCTCCACTCTTGGTAAAAATCACCATGTGGGATTCTGAAGGATTGGGATTGCCGACCTGATAAGCTCTTCTCAGGTAACTGACGCCGGAAAAATGTATTCCGCATGAACTTAGAGCTGCGGCTTCTTCACAGTCGAGATTCAGGTAGCGTTCCCGGCATGTTTTTGGTATATTGCTTATTTTTAGAATGTTATTGAACATTTTTACTATTCATTTGAATTTGATTTTAAATTATAATTACCATAATTAGAATGCAGTTAAAGTCAAGGAGAAATTTAAATGACAAAGCGGGAAGTAGTAAGAATGGTGCTTGAAGGGAAAAAAGCGCCTTATGTTCCGTGGAACATGGGGTTTACTGTTGAGGCCGCAAATAAACTTAAAGAACATTTTGGCAAAGAGGATTTGTCGGATGAACTCCAAAACCATATAATGGGAATTGGCGGAACGTGTTTTTTTGAAGGCATCGGCAATGGCTGTTACAGAGATGTGTTTGGCGTGATATGGGACAGAAGCGAAGACAAGGATATAGGAGTTGTAAAGAACCGCGTTCTTCCCGAAGCGAGTCTTGCGGGTTTCAGTCTGCCAGACCCGGGAAACCCGATATTTTTTAAGAATGCGGCTGAAGAGATTGAAAAGCGAGGGGATTGTTTCAGAATTTTTGCGATAGGTTTTTCTCTGTTTGAAAGGGCATGGACTTTGAGGGGGATGGAAAATCTGCTTATGGATTTTTACGAGAATCCGCAGTTTGTAAAAGACCTTTTCCGTAAAATCGCCGACTTTAACATTAGCGTCATTGAAAGAGCCCTTGAGTATGATATTGACGAAATTCATTTCGGAGATGACTGGGGGCAGCAGCGCGGGCTTATAATGGGGCCGGCGATATGGCGCGAATTCATATACCCGGAGCTTAAAAGAATGTACGGAGTCGCAAGAGATGCCGGGAAATTCGTTTCCATCCATTCGTGCGGAGATGTTGACGAACTTTTCGATGATCTAGTCGGGATCGGGCTTCAGTGCTTCAATCCGTTCCAGCCGGAGGTGATGGACGTGGAAAGTCTCATGAAAAAATACAGGGGAAAACTCACGTTCTACGGCGGACTTTCAACGCAGAGGACGCTTCCCTACGGGACTGTCGAAGATGTTAAAAAGGAAAGTTCCCGTCTTATCGAACTGGGACGCAATGGGAATTACATATTCGCGCCTGCCCATGCGGTGGAGGGAGATGTTCCGCTGGAAAATATGCTGGCCTTCATTGATGTCGTACAGAATCAAAAAGGTTTTCACCGCTGAATTTGACAGCTTAAGCCTTGGGTTTGCCTGCTATTTTGAAGTGCTTGGCTTGAAAGTATTTTTCTATCTTAAAAATATTACCAATAATATTACCTGCTTATTCTATTGCCTATTCTTTTCCGATACTGTATAATTGGGACAGGTTGGAGGATGGGCAATATGAATCAAGTGGAAATAGCTAGAAAACTCAAGATTTCCCAGACAACAGTGTCGCTGGTTTTGAATAATCCATCCACTTCCAAAGTCTCTAAAGAAAAACGTCAGAAAATAATGGACATGATGCGGGATAGTAATTATCTGCTGAAGGCTCATAACGGGAAGACATGGAATATAGGTTATGTTCTAGGTTCCCGATTCAATATAAGCAACAGTTTTTACAACCGTTTCTTTAAGGGAATTCAGGAAGTGGCATCGGAAGCCGGGTATAATGTAATTGTGGACAATGTAGATATAAGGACTTCCAAGCTCATTATCCATCGCAAAGTTGATGGGATAATACTTGAGGATAAACTTGATATAAAAACTCTTAATGATCTGACCCGGAAAATACCTTTGGTTGTATTGAATGATTCAATTTGGGAAAACATCTGCGATAGTGTGGTACCGGACAATCAGGGAGGGATTATAAAAGCCTTGGACCATTTGATTGGACATGGACATTCCAGAATAGCTTTTCTGGGAATACTGCCGCCGGACAAGAAGATTGATGGCCTTTTAAAAGACAGAAAAAACGTGTTCGAAAATGAGTTGAGTTCCAGAGGATTCCCGATAAATCGGAATTTTATAAAGATGTCAGCTATAAAAACAGTTTCCGTAGAAGAGACTAAAAAGACAATTTTTGAAATCCTTGTTTCCTGGATGGCTTTATCTGAGGCTCCTACCGCTGTGATATGCTCCAATGACTTTTATGGAGCTCTCCTTCTGCAGGCAGCGATTTTGGAAAAAATTAAAGTTCCAGATGCACTGAGCGTTATAGGTATCGACAATACGGATAGATGCGAATGTACTCATCCGACGTTGACTTCAATAGATCATAATGCCGTTGAAATGGGACGCCTGGCCGTAGAACTGCTTCTGAATAGAATCAGGAATGCGGATAGATCTTTTGTCAGGGTAAGTTGCGCTTCAAGCCTTTTCATAAGAAAGAGTAGCGGCCCTTTGAAAATAAAATGATATCTGACTTAAGTTTCTGTGAAATTCAGGGAAGTTTTCAGTTAAGGAAAAAATGTCTTAAAACCAGGAGATTTCAGAAGATGAGAAAAGTTGCAGTGAATCTTGTTTTAACGTTGTCAATGTTTTCTTTGTTCTTTTTTTCAGGGGGCTTTGTATTGTTTGCGGACGCTTTCTTATGGGAATACAATTTTTCTAATTTTCAATCTTCCGTTTCCTCCGGAAATGCCTGGACCGCGCAAAACCTTTCTGTGGAAAATCTAGATACCGGAATAAGGCTTCGGGAAATCGGTGAAGGAACTGAGGGTAGTATTTCCTGTAAAGTAAAATTACCTCCTGCCGCAAGATTTATACAGATAAAAGCCGGTACGGTCGAACATGATGAAAATGCTTTATTCTTTTACAGCGGAGGAGAAAAATACAGGATATTCACAGGGTGGAATACTTTTCCCGTTAATAATAAAGACATAAATCATGGAATATTATCCATAACGATTCTTCAGGAAGGCATCCCGGGAAAAAATCCGGGCGGATGGGCAAACTTCGAAAGTATCCGCATTACCGGGGAGAAACCTGCAGCCGGACTTGTAATTTCCCTCTCCGAAAAATCATGCAAGGACAACATCGCTGGAATTGACAGTACGGTTGTTTTCAAATATTATCCTTCAGGATCCCTGCTCGAACAAGAACTGGAAATTGACAGCTTTGTTTATCCTGAGATATCGGACTACCGCTTTAGCAAAAAGCCTGTAATCCTCAAAAAGGAAAGCGATGGAAATTTTTCATGTACTGTTAAAATCAGTGAGGACGCATATGCGTTTAAATCCGGTAACGGGAGTTATCTTTTTTCCAGCGTATATGCTGGTGGAGCACACTCTTATGCTTCTGCTTCCTTCAACATTGATGTAAAGGAGATAATCGGTAGCGATGGAAAAGTGAAAAATGCACTTCCTCCGCCTGTTTTCAAAGGAGCCAGTCCTGAAATTGTCAAATACCGCAGGATGTGGGAACAGTATACTAAAGGCAATAATCTTGCCCTTGGGAAAAAAATTATTTTCTCAAAACGCCCCGATTACAAGTTGACATCCAAAGGCGATACAGACGCTACGGATTTGACAGATGGCAAGCTCAGTAATCGCAAAGGTGACACTATATGGTTTGATAAGGCCGCGGTGGGATGGTATTCGGCAGGGGCTGAGAACGGCTTGAATTGTCTCATCGACCTCGGCAAAATAAGTCCAGTTAAAGATGTCGTCGTAAGGGCGTTGTGCGGGAAGCGCCAGATGAATTTGGCTGCCCCTTCCGAATTTAAAGTTCTTGTCAGCAGGGATGGAAAGGACTTTTATGAGGCCGCCGAGATGATAAAATTGGCGGAAGGAGAGAAGGATTTGAGTGACTTCAATAAAACTTTTTATGTGGCGGAAAGCGGGAGAGCGTATGTGTATCCCTTTAAATTGCAGGTGAATGCGGATGTCAGATATCTTGGAATATATATCAAAGGCTCTACAGGCGCTGTTTTCATCGACGAAATAGCGGTTATTGAAGGGATAAATACTGCATGCGGTTTTAATGATGCCTATGTCGGACAAAAAGAAAAGTTCCTTACTACCGGAATACTTGTAGAACCACGTCTGAAAGAACTTGCCATATCCACAAATATAAATACACCTGCTTTTCTTCAATTGACGGACATGAGGGACGCCGCGTCTCAGGAAAAAAAGACTGATTTAATTATCGAAGTTCCAGAAGGTGTAAGTGTGATTTTCCCTGAGGCTTCTAAAGAGGCCTTTGAAATTGACGGGAAAAAATATACCCGTTGGAAAATGCCTCTGAAAAGGAGAGGAAAGTACAACATAACGGAAGCCATATTTTTCACGGCAGGAAAGTCGGTAGACTGTAAATTGCCGGCTTTCATTTATGCGGCTTCCGAAGCTTCTAGAGGAGAAAAAATACAGGTGCCTCTGAGACTTATAGAAATCCCGGAGGTGAAGCCGAAGTTTAAGAGGCTTATGGTCTCTCTGCAATGGATGGTGGAGAAAGACCAAATGAATTACCCTGATTTTTTGAAGGCATACAGCACCATGGGATTTAACGCAGTACCGTGTTTTCCACGCTACTGGGTTAAAACAGAAAAGCAGGGTGAAATGACGAAATACCTTGAAGAAGCCCGAATGAAAGGTTTTAAAATATCGATGAATGAAGCGCCTTTTCATGTGATGGCAAAAGGGCACCAGGAAGGCTCTGAAATATATTCCCAGCTGAAGAAAGGGAAACCAGGCAAAAATCTTTGTCCGTCATACAGGGGCGATTATTATAGAAAGGAAATGGACAGAGTGGCAGAATGCGTGAAAAGCGCAAAGCCCGACTATGTATTCTGGGACATCGAATGCTGGTATAATGGCGCGATAGAGGCACAGGCATGTATGAGATGCAGTGAAGAACAGAAGAAATCAGGCAAGCCTATGGGAGAATACCTCAAAGACTGCGGTACCCGTCAAATGAGGGACCTTAAGGACGCCGTAAAGTGCGGTACAGATGGCAAAATGCCGTTAATTCACTGCTATGACACCCACCCAAGCGCTCCGAATTATCACATGATTCTGGATTTCAACAAGTTTTATCCGGATTATGTCGATGTATCCGCAAACAGTTTCTACGTGTCAGGAAATGCGCTGAAAGTACACGACGAAATGGTGGAAAATTATAAAATCCTCAAGTGTAATAAGTGCCTGCCCTGGCTCAGTGCCGGTACTTACGGAGAGCTTCTTCCGTATAAGCTCGAGCAGATGATATTGGAAGCACTCATGAACGGGGCATGCGGCATTCTCTATTTCCAGTACAGTGATTTCGATACTCCGATGGACTTCTATTATCATTCAAAAGCACTTGCCGAACTGGCCCCATATGAAGACCTGCTCCTTGACGGGGAAAAGCTTTTTGACTTGACAGGCTCGAATAGAAATTTTACATATTCAGCGGTCAGGAAGGGGAATGAAATGCTTCTTTTAATAGGCAATTACAAGAGAGACCCGAACGGTGAGACGGAAATAAATCTTCCATTCAAAAATATTTCTGAAATCCGTAACCTGAAAGACAATGGCAAAATAATAAATTCCGGTAAAATCTTCAAAACAAATATACCAAAAGATCAGATAGGCTTTTATTATATCAAAGGAAACTAAAGCAGGAAGACGGATTTGACAAAGCAAATCCCTCCACTGGATGGGCAAGCTTGTGGAGGGTTGCGCTTCGTTCCAACCGTTTAAAGTGATCGGAATAGCCGATCAAGTAGCAAAAATGAGGATAAAAATGAAAAAACAGGACAAATATTTTTTTACGATGGTCGAGCTCCTCGTTGTAATATCGATAATAGTGATACTCGCTGGGATTCTCCTTCCAGCCATGAAGAAAGCCAAAGATTCAGTGCTTAGGATATCCTGCGCGAACAAGTTGAAACAAATACACATAGGTGGAGAAGGATATATTCAGGATTATGATGGATGGATATGCAGCGGCAGGCCTTCTATCTATCCGTTCAGATACTGGTATAGTGAAGTAGGAGAACGTCTTGTGAAAGATAAAAATTTTTTCATGTGCCCTGCGGAAAAAACCGGCTTTGGAGCATATGCCGATGGCCTTTTCACATATACCCACTACGGAATTAACAGTCAAATAACCGGGCTTGGTGCCGGATATGACGATCCGGCTGTCATAAGGAAGATATCTTCAGTTATTCAGCCATCTATAGCTGTATGGGTTATGGATAACGGGGCAAAAAACACTTATGCTTCATATGATCGTGCATATGTCGCGTTCAGGCATGGTTTACTTTCTCCGGCCGGACAGGCGAATTTTATTTATTTTGACGGACATATCGGGTCCCGGCGGTATATTGAGATGAAAGCAGGTTCTGCTGACCTCTTAAAAGGTATCTGACGTTGAAGACTGGCGCTATGCTTTCGGCTTGCCTGCTATTTTCAGTACTCTTACGCCGGAGAGCATGTCGTGGATGGCGCGGCGTTTGGGATTTATCGCTACGATGACAGGAGAAAGTATTCCGAAAATGAACATCAGTACCGCAAACATATATGCCCTGAAAAAGAAAACTTCAGAGAGGTCTTCATCGTTTTTCACTATGAATATGCCCCAAAACCACATGCCGAATGTCTGCGCAAAATACCCGAGCGTCAGGCCGTAGTATAAAAGAGCAATCAGCATGAAAAGAGTGAAGTATTTATGAAAAGTGCTGTTTATTATGTTTGTGTTTACCCAAACTGCTGAAGTTTTTGAAGCATCAAGACAGGTAAAAGTGGCATTCCCTGTATTGTCTGTCCACAGAGAACCCTGCTTGTATCCTTTGCTTTCGTCGTCGTTCCGTGTCGGGGGCTCTTCCGCGTCAGGATTGTTTCTGGGGGGAATGTCTTTCTGCTCAGATGTTAAGTCGGTTTGTTCTGAGTTTGTCTGTTCCTGTTCTTCGGTCTTGCTTTGTTTTGCGTCTGCCGTTTCTTCGGTTTTATTCTGTTCAGATGTCTGTGTTTCCTGACTTTCAGTTTCTTCAGAAAGGGCGGCGCTGTTGAGAACCGCGCTTACTCCCAAAAAATAGAAGACTATACCGAAAACTGAAAGCAATGCCATATCAAAAATAAATGACATTACCCTTAATTTTACTGTAGCGGGCGCCGGGAGATATTTGTATTCAAAAGCGGTTGATTCGGGCTTTTTCGCCTTTTTTCTTTTATCTTTTATAGTGCCCAGCAGTTCGCCCGTGCTTTCCCAGAAACCGGCTTCGTCTTCAACTTCTTCCGGCTGATTTTTTAAGGGGTCTTCAAGAAATGGAAAGTCGCTCGCGGATTTCCATGTATGCAGGAGCGAATTGCGGACAAGGGTTTCCGGCCTTACTTTTCCTGCAGCAACCCACTTCAGTAAAGTCTCCTGGCTGACTGGGCCTCTTTCTATGTCTTCTTTGTCTTTTATGAAAAAATCCATTAGTCCCTCAATAATTCACAAGTAAAATTCTACTGCTTATTTGCAGTATTTCAAACCGAATACTGAAAGCGATTTATTTAAAAAGCCTTTTTTCATTTGGAAAAACAGTATATAAAGTTATATTTATTCTTTCTTGGCAGTGCTGTTTATTTTAACGGATGCAGGATTTTTATGAAGCAGATAAGTACAATATTATTTTCAACGGTATTTTTTCCTCTTCTGCAGCCGGTGTGGGATAAGGAACCGTTCAATATTTCCAATATAAGCAAACCTGACGCGCCGTTTTTTCTCGAAGACGCGGGAATTAAAGAGCAGGGGGCTTATTTCAGGCAACTCCCCGACCCGCGGATAAAAAGCAGGATCGCGCTTTCTCTACTCAAGACCAATAATGAAAAAGCTGTGGAAATCCTGGAAAATATGCTCCGGGACGAGAAAAATGATAATGTGATTTCAGACCTCTTCATTTGTATGTACAGGCTTCGGGACAAAGCTAAAATCACTTATTCGGAACGTATTAAGAAATACATGGAGCATCAGGACCAGCTTATCCGCGGATATGCGGCGGCTTTGTATTTCATAAAAACATCAGACGCGGCGACGATACTTACTATGCTGGAAAAGGAAAATTCGCTTTTTGTTCAGGAGCTTTTATGGAATGAACTTGCTTCAAAGCCCAAATCATGCAATCAGGAGGATTTGAAGAAGTTTCTTCAGTCGAAGGACAGTATCAGAAGGGCAGGGGCCGTAAGAGTGTTGGCGCTGGCTTCAAAGGAACCCGACAGCGTTCCCAAATTGAAAAAAGCGGCAGAAGATGAGCTGCCCGTCAGAATAGCGCTGGCAAAAGCCCTAAAGGAAATGCCGGACGCCGGCAATGAACTGATAGCGAAACTTGCCGAAGATAAGAGCTCTATAGTGAGGGCTTTGGTCGCGTCGTGCGCTGTTTCGGACAAAAGGCTTAAAACGCTGGTAAAACTTTCCGGAGACAAGGACTGGGAAGTTAGAAGGGCCGCCTGCGAAACGCTCGGCGGGAGCAAATCACCGGAAGCAATTTCCGCTCTTCTGGCGAGGATGAATGACAATTATGAACCAGTCCGGACCGCCGCTGAAGACGCACTCGTCAAAATCAATCCCGGAGAGGATACAATAAAAAAATTGACTGAATTTGTGAAAAGTGATGCCCACAGGGACGCGGCCATACGGGTTTTGGGCATGTTGGGAGCGAAGAATTCAGCACTTGATATTCTCAATGTATTGAACGGCAAAGCGGAAGATGAAACGGTACGAAGGGCTGTTGAGGCTTTAGGGCGTCTCGAATGCAAAAGCGCCGCAGACGCTATCGCTTCAAAATCATCCTCAAAAAATCCGGCGGTCAGGAAAGCCGTGGCGTTCACCATAGGCCGACTTGGAGTTGCTTCAACATTTAAAACTCTTGAATTATTGACAAAGGATAAAGATGCTTCCGTTGTTCTGGAAGCAATAAACGCAATGGGCCTTATCGCGGACAAATCCTTCAATAAGAGGCTTAACGAAATTGTCAAAGACGTAAAGCCCTCTACCAGTTCCGATATGCGCGCTTATGCCTGTTGGGCTGTTTCCAGAATCAACGCGCCGACTGACGGCATGATGGAAGAAATGAAAAAACTGTTCCTGAAAAAGATTATTCCGATGGAGGGCGAAAAAACCTATGACGCGGATTATGCCAGGGCCGCCGCCATCATGGCGCTTGTGGAAATGGGCGGAAAAAAGAATGAGCCCTCAATGAAGGCCGCGAAATCGGCAATCAGTTTTTTTCATGAAAACCCTTTTAAAACAAAGGATGAAGACAGTATTACTCTTAAAGAATATATGCGGCAAATCCAGGCAGTTATGAATGGAACGGAAATTAAGCCTGAGCTTGTCCCGACCGTAAAGCCTGAGCTTGTTACGGGTAAGGTACAATAAGAAGGTTCAGACGAATTCTTACTGTATTTTGCCGGCGTTTTATCCAAATATGTGAGAAAGTTATCTTTAATTACAAATTTGTAATTAAAGATCTGCTTTAGTTACAAATTTGTTGTATTTCTAGATGGGCGTGCTGGGTGTTTTTAATGAGTATATTTATTTAAGTACTTTGTTATAAGTATAGATATAAAGCATATCGCATTTTTGGCATGATAAATGCTAGCTATGCGCAAACGGTTTTGTAAACCAAATAAGGAAAGGAACAGGAAAGAAAATGGCAAGTATAAAGACGCCAAAAGATGTATTGGATCTTATCAAGAAGGAAGACGTAAAAGTCGTGGACCTTCGATTCATGGATTTTCCGGGATTGTGGCAGCATTATTCAATTCCGGCGAATGAGCTTGATGAGGGGATGTTTGTCAACGGACGCGGATTTGACGGTTCAAGTATTCGCGGATGGCAGGCTATAAATGAGTCTGACATGCTCGTGAAGCCTGTTCCTGAAACTGCTTTCATAGATCCGTTCTTCATTCATAAGACACTTGTGCTCATTTGTAATATCTGTGATCCTATAACAGGCGAAGATTATACAAGAGATCCCCGCAATATAGCCAGAAAAGCGGAAAAGTATCTGAAGAGCCAGAATATAGCTGATACAGCATACTACGGGCCGGAAGCTGAATTCTTTATTTTTGATGAAGTGCGTTTTGATCAGAACGAACATGAGGGTTTCTATTTTGTTGATTCAGTTGAAGGACGCTGGAATACAGGCAGGGATGAAAAGCCGAACCTCGGTTACAAGCCCCGTTACAAGGAGGGTTATTTTCCTGTTCCTCCCACCGACAGCCAGCAGGACTTGAGAAGTGAAATGATGCTGATAATGGATCAGATAGGCCTGAATATAGAATGTCAGCACCATGAAGTAGCGACAGGCGGACAGGCTGAAATAGATATGCGTTTCGCGCCGCTGGTACAGATGGCTGATAATGTTCTTAAATTTAAATATGCCATCAAGAACACAGCCAAAAAACATGGCAAAACTGTAACATTCATGCCCAAGCCGCTTTTCAAGGACAACGGCAGCGGCATGCACGTGCATTTTTCATTATGGAAAGACAACAAGAACCTGTTTGCCGGAGACGGATATGCCGGTATGTCCAAAATGGCGATGTACGTAATTGGCGGTCTTATCAAGCATGCTCCAGCTCTCCTTGCCTTCACGAATCCGACTACAAACAGCTATAAGCGTCTTGTTCCGGGTTATGAAGCGCCGGTGAACCTTGCTTATTCAAGCCGTAACCGCAGCGCCGCGGTCAGGATACCGATGTATTCATCCTCGGAAAAGGCCAAGCGTATTGAATTCCGCTGTCCGGACCCGAGCTGCAACCCGTATCTGGCGTTTTCAGCCATGCTCATGGCGGCGATCGACGGCATCAATAACAAGATTGATCCGGGTGCTCCGCTTGACAAGGATATTTATGATCTTCCGCCTCAGGAACTGGCTAAGATACCTCATACGCCGGGTTCATTGCGTGAAGCTCTTACGGCCCTTGAGGAAGACCATCAGTTCCTTCTTAAAGGCGATGTATTCACAAAGGATGTTATCGAGACATGGATTGACTACAAGATGAAAAATGAAGTCGAAGCTATGGACCTTCGTCCGCATCCGTGGGAATTCGCATTGTATTATGATATTTAATTGCGGTTTTAACTGAACTGCAATTTGACGGGCCGCCTACCTCCCCTTGGCGGCCCGTCTTTTTTTTGTTTCAAAAAAACAGACGCCGGGATAAAGCGGTATTTTTAAATTCATTTTAAAAGTGTATTGTAGCTTCATTTGAGGAGTCTGTTAAAATCTGATGAAACCTTCACTTGAAAAAATACTGGATTTTTCCGAAAACCTGGATAAGGAACTGGTCGAAAGGCATCTGCGTTATCTTGATGACGCGTATTTCGAGCGTTTCAATATAGCACAGATATGCGGACACCTCGAAACACTCTCAGCGCTGTCCCGGGAGAACCCCGTTGAAGTCCTGCTTACTCATACCTATGGAAAAGAGCAGTCCGTCGAGTGTACAATCGTATCTTATGACTATTCAGGGGTTTTTTCCATAATCACGGGCATTCTGGCGGCAATGGGCTTTAACATCATTTCGGGCGAAATATTCACATATAAGAATATAAAACCCGAGGCTTCCGGGAAAAAGTTACGGAGAAGGATGGCCCCTAAAAAAATACAGAAGGAAGCCGCCAGGGAACGCCGCCAGATAATAGACCATTTTTCGGGGAAGATAAACAGCCGGCTTCAGGGGGATTTGTGGTTTGAGCAGTTCAGGGAAAAATTGAAGGCTGTCATAATTCTACTGGAAAAAGCCGATGAGACGTCGATAAAACTTGCCAGGGCGCAGGTCAATGAAATGGTTACGCGCTACCTTATGGGCATTGACGCTTCCGGGTATTCAATGCTTTATCCCGTTCAGATAGAAATCGAAAACAATAATGAGACAGGGACGAAACTGAAAGTCGTTTCACAGGATACTCCGGCTTTTCTGTATGCGATGAGCAGTTCACTGGCTTTGCAGGGAATTTCAATTGAGTATGTCCGTATCCGCACTATTCTCGGAAGAATAGAGGACATCATAATAGTAAACGACAAAAACGGCAATCACATAGAAGACCCGAAGGCGCTGGATAAACTTAAACTTACAGTGCTTATGACTAAACAGTTCACATACTTTCTGGATAAGGCGCCTGATCCGTATTCAGCTCTTTCGCGTTTTGAGCAGATAGTAGCTGATACGGTGGAACTTCCCGACAGCGGCAACTGGCTTAATATGCTTTCAGACCCGCATTCAATGGATAAGCTGGCAAAGGTACTGGGGGCCAGCGATTTTCTTTGGGAAGATTTCATACGTTTGCAGTATGAGGCGCTCATGCCGATATTGAAACCGCATGTCTCTGAAAAATCCATTGCAGGCCCTGCCGAAAACATTCCGGATAGACTTGCCGAGTTGCTCTCAAAGGCTTCTTCCTACGAAGAAAAGAAGACCTTTCTCAATGACTTTAAAAACAGGGAATCTTTCCTTATAGATTTGAATCATATCCTTGATCCGGAAAGTAATTTTAGAACGCTTTCCGAAAGTCTCAGCTGTCTGGCTGAAGCCATCGTCAGGGCTTCTTCAGACATAGTATATGAAGATATGACCGCAAAATACGGAAAACCTCTCAGCGTTGCGGGAATGGAAGCTTCTTATGCCATCTTCGGGCTCGGGAAAATGGGAGGCGCGGCACTGGGGTATGCTTCCGATATCGAATTATTATATATATACAGCGACAACGGCAGAACAGACGGGGCACAATCCATAAACAATACTGAGTTCTTTTCAAACATGGTGCTGGAAGTGTCCAAATTTATAGTCGCCAAAAAGGAAGGCATATTTAAAATAGATTTAAGGCTGAGGCCTTACGGTGAAAGCGGCCCCTTGGGTGTGAGTCTGGAAAATTTCTGCCGCTATTACGGGCCTGGCGGTACGGCGCATTCTTATGAAAGGCTGGCGCTTGTGCGTCTCAGGGCCATCGGAGGAGATGAGGAGCTTGGAAAACAGGTGGAAAGACTGCGTGATGAGTTTGTGTATTCGCTTTCTCTTATTGATATGCAGGCTGTCAGAAAACTTAGAAAAGTGCAGTTCAGGGAAAAAGATATACCAGGGCAGTACAATGCCAAGTTCAGTCAGGGCGCGCTTGTTGACATTGAATATTCAGTCCAGCTTCTTCAGGTTATTTCAAGGGGCAAAAACGCACGGCTGATGACTCCGCGGATCCACAGCGCGCTTGAAGCGTTGAGAGATTCTGGAATACTTACAGCGGAAGAGCAGGAACAACTTAATGCGGCGTATGATTTTTTCAGGAACCTCATAAACGCGCTGAGAATGCTCAGGGGGTCCGCTAAAGATTTGTGTCTGCCGGGAGTCGATTCAGACGAATTCATGCATCTTGCCAGAAGAATGGGTTTTACCCAGAAAGGCGACTTGAGCGCGGCACAGCAATTGATGGTCGAATTTGAAACGCACACAGCTCTTGTCCGTTCATTTGTTGAGCGGCATCTCGGAAGAGATTCACTGCCCGCGCCTGAAATAGGAAATGTTGTGGACATTATAATAAATGATAATCTTCCTGAAGAAATTTACAGGCCTATATTGAAAAACGCGGGCTTTGAGAACGCCGACAGGGCTTTTACAAATTTGAAGGGACTTGCCGGAACAGATCGCAGGAGGGAGCTTTTTGTAAAGCTGGCGGTGCTTGCGTGTGATATTCTAAGGCATGAACCGGACCCTGATATGGCGCTGAATAACTGGGAGCGTTTCACGCAATCGCTTCCAGATATACAATCTCATTTCAATCTTCTTTTTTCGCAACCCCGGCGTCTCGGGATACTTATCGGTATATTTTCAAGGAGCCAGTTCCTGGCGGACACGCTTATTAAGAATCCGGTTTTTTTTGAATGGGTTACATCTCCTGACAACCTCTATAAAAAACATAGTTGTGACGATCTGAAAGATGAACTCCGTTCAATAGCCTCGGAGTTTTCCTCAGATTCCGACTGGCTCTGTTCTATGAACAGGTTCAGGAAAAGGGAAATGCTGAGAATAGGTACATGCGATATGTGTCTCAAATTTCCATTCAGGGACCTGACCCTTGACCTTGCAAACCTGGCAGGGTCCATTATAGATATCGCGCTGGAAAAAATCTGGAAGGGAATGATAAGAGAAAATCCGGAATGCGAAGAGGCCGCTCAGTGTTTCAGTGTTCTGGCATTCGGGAAGCTCGGCGGCAGCGAACTCAATTACAGTTCCGATATAGATCTCTTGGGAATATATGACGAGGATAAATTCAAAAAAGCTGAAATATCGGGGAAAATCAAAGCATCTGAAATATTTTACCCGGTAATGGAAAAATTGAGAGACGAACTTTCCAGACATACGGAGGAAGGATATTCATACAGGGTTGACTTGCGTTTGCGTCCTTACGGCAGAAGCGGCCCTCTTGTGTCGTCCCTACGCTCTATAGTGTCTTATTATGCTTCTACGGCGGCCCTCTGGGAAATACAGGCGGCTTTGAAATTGAGACCGGTGGCCGGGAACATCGAAACGGGAAATAAATTAATGCTCGCCCTCGGGGATATTCTCAGCCGGGAGAGAAGCAGAGAAGAAGTTTTTACTTCCATCAGAAATTTGAGAGAAATTTCGGTAAGGAAACAGTCCAGCGGCAGGAACGCTTCATCAACGGACATAAAAAGCGGTATAGGAGGGATAAGAGAAGTAGAGTTTCTTGTTCAGGGACTGCAAATGATAAACGCCCATAAATATCCTTCGCTGATTAATGGAAACACTTTGAACTCCCTTGAGCTTCTACATGAAAACAAAATACTTTCAAGAGAAAAGGCAAAGCAATTGTCTGAGGATTACATTTTTCTGAGAGTCATAGAGCATTATCTTCAGATACTTGAAGATCAGCAACTCCATTCCCTTCCGGTGAATCCTAAAGAACTTTCAGCATTGGCTAAACGTGTGCTGGGAATAAAAGAAGACTTTAATTCATTCAGCGTCAAGCTCAATGAATGCCTCTGCCGTGTACATAATCTATACAGCGAGTATATTGAAAAAGACTGAACTATTGCCTGAATGTCGGCAATCCTCTAAGTTCGCGTGCCCTTATCGGGGAACCATCCGGATTTACGAGGCGGCATGTCAGGAATATGAGCAGATTTGTTTTACTGCTGCTTTTAGCTTTTGACTGGAAAGCCCTTCCTATCAGAGGAATGTCACCCAGTATCGGATACTGGTCGTTGATAGTGGCTGTTTCATCCTTTATTATGCCGCCGAGGATTATGGTCTCACCATCATATATTGAAACCGTAGTTTCGACAGTTCTTGCCTCAATAATGGGCATTCTTATAATATTGTCATAAGGAGTGTTTGTTACTGTTACCGAATAACTGTAATCTGTCCAGCCAACCCTCTCCTGTACTACGGGATTCATTTCAAGAGTAATTGTATAACGGTCGGCATCAACATTCGGCCTTACTTTCAATATAATGCCTTCCTGCGTCGCGTCGCCGAACGTGGGAGTGGAACCTACAAATATCGATGTGGTAGCAGATGTTCCACCGGTTGTAGAACTTGACTGGTTGGCTATTGTTGCTTCACCCCATTCTTCCGGGTAATAATATTCCGTTACCATACGAATTGTGGCTTCCTGCCCGTTCAGTGTTGTAACTCTGGGTGTTGAAAGGACATCGCTGGTATCTGTCTGGTCAAGCGCGTGTATTACAGCGTTTACAGTGGTACCGTCATGGTAAAAGGTCCCCCAGTTGAAAGCCTGGTCCGGTCTGGTGCCGGATGCTATATTTCCAACTCCGTTAGTACCGACATTTCTTACCACATTGTCGTTGGCGTCATACAGATGCGCTCCATAGTGTTCATTTGGGTCAATTGGCCAGAAATGAGTGTTATCGACAGCCTGGGTTCTTGATATAGTATATTGGAAACCCAATTCTTCCAGATCGTTCTGTCTGACTTCAACAAATTTTGTCTGTATAAGCACCTGAGGATCAACCGAGTCAAATTCATTATGAATGATTTCCTCTATCTTTTTGAGGTTATCTGGAGTATTTGTCGCAATAAGGCGGCTTATTCGGTTGTCATAAACAATCTTGGAACCTGCGGGAAAATCAATACCGCGGTTCTCAAAGTGTCTTTTAACTGTCTCGGCGTCGCTTCCGCCAATCTGATCAAGGGCTTCCTGGTCGAGAGGATAAATCTTGGTCTCCACTTCATCAAGAGGAACGTCTTTTGACGCAATTACAACAGCGTATTTTTCAACTCTGAACTTCAGATTTGAGCCGCGGCATATATATTCAATAGCTTTGCCCAGAGGTATGTCGTTAACAACCATTGTCGCTGTAGGAACTGAGCTGCTGGCTGTTCCTTCGGTAACGGTGGTTGTTTCCGCGGCAGCTCCGCCATCCTCGGCTTTTTTTTCTGTTTTTTCAGCGCCGTCAGCAGCTGGCGTTTCTGTTTTTTCCGTTGTCTCGCCGCCTTCACCGCCGCCGGCACTGGGTGTACCGGAAAGACGCAGAAATATATTTACGCCGACCTTCTCAGGGTCAATGTCCTTGCTGCGTTTTTTCAGGTATTTTACAACGGTAGGTATGGTTGTTTCTACAAATTCGATGCTGTCGATAACGATATTATTGAGTTTTTGATGTATTTTATCTTCAGTTTCTATTTTCTGGACGGAAACATTATTCAGAGCACTTGTGTCGCCTGATAAAGTCCTTGGAACGACAGGTGTAACCATTTTCCATTCTACTTCCGCCAATCTTTCGTCACGGGTTGTTGTTGTGCGCTTATTTCCCTCAGCCAGAGTTTTGATGTTGATTTTTCTCAGAAAGTCAATAGCTTTGGTTTGATATGGGTCAATAAGCAATACTTCTTCAAATTTATCTCTTGCCCTGTCGTATTGTCCATCATTGTAAAAAACTTCTCCCTGTTTTAAGAGAACATCAATGCTGTAGGACCTTGTTTTTTCTTTCGGATCAACAGTTTCAGGGTCTTTTTCTTTTCTGTAAGTTACGACATCCTTCATCTTATTGTAAATTGCGATGCGTTCATCCATTTTTGCTTTTGACGGGGGATATATTTTTATAGCTTCTTCGCAAAGTGAAACAGCCCTGTTATATTCCTGGGCCTGCACAAGCTTTTCCGCCTGGGCCGCTATGTCTTCGGACCAGTAATAATAAGATCTGGAGATGGCTTCATTGCATTTATCTATTTTTTTCTGTATGTATTCACCGGCCGGACTGCATTTTCTGAGGGACTCGACAGCCTTCAGGTATTTGTCAACCGCTTCCTTGTAAGAGCTTTTGGCAAACGCGACATTGCCTTCTTTTACAAATTCATCACCCCGCAGTTCAGCTTCCTGGCGTGAAACTGTTTCTCTTCCGGCTTCGCTCATATCAATTTTTGAACCGGTATTCTGTGAAACAGCTTTCTGAGAGAAAAGCATGAACAAAACCAAAAGCGGCATGAACTTGAGATATTTACTTACTGTCATTTAATCCTCCTGAAACGATTTTAGAGACTGAATTCATTCCGTAAAACCCGCATAATTATCTGTTAAACTCTGGTATTCCTCTCAAGGCATTCGGCCTTACGGGGACACCGTCATTATTCATGAGTCTTGTAGTAACAAACATTAAAAGATTTGTTTTTTGCGTTCTGTCGAAAGTACTGGCAAAAAGGCGTCCCAGTATAGGTATTTCACCCAAGCCCGGCCATCTGTCATCTCTCGCGGCGTGTTTATCTTTGAGCATACCGCCGAGTACAACGGTTTCTCCATCGAATACTTTTACGTTGGTGTCAATATCGCGCCGTGTAATTTCAGGCATCATAATTACAGGCCTGCCGCTAAGTGTTACCGTATCGCCGGTGGTCATTACTATCTGGAACGGATAGGTTGTCCACCCTGTGAGACTTGTTATTTCCGGGTGCAGATGCAATGTTATGGTATAGTTATTCGGACTTACCGTAGGCGTCACTTCAAATCTTATCCCTATATCGGTGGCGTCCCCGAACTCAGGATATGCGGGAGTATATGAGAACGTACTGGTGCTTACGCTTATTTCCGGCTCTGTCCATGATGTGGGATAATATTCTTCCCTGACCATTCTTATGATGGCGGTCGTACCGCTTGTGGCTATGACTTTAGGGGCGGAAAGGATTTCCGTTCTGCCGCTCTGGTTCATTGCGTTAACCGTCAGGGCTATATTATATGCGTTATCCGGCCCGAAATTTGGAAGCACCTGAAGGTTGTTTATCAGTTTATCCGGACGGTCTGCTGTGGTTGTGCTGTTGAAATTTTCGTTGTTTGCGTAAGATCTGAGAATTTTCTGTGTGGTGGCGATAGCCGGTCTTGGGGCGGTGGTGTTGGAATTGGAATAATCTGTCCAGAGGGTCCAGTCAAACCCGAGTTCTTCCATATCAGTTTGTGTCAGTTCGAGTATTTTGGATTCAATCAGAACTAACGGGGTTTGAATGTCCAGGTCACGGAGCAGGTGCTCAAGTTTTCTGAGACTTTCGGGAATATTTTTGACGATAAGTTTGCCAGAACGTCTGTCGTATGCGATAGTGGCGCCGGCTTCAAAAGGTATGCCTCGGTCGATAAAATATTGTTTGAGGGCTTCGGACGCGGCTGTAGATGTTGCTGTGCTTCCGCCGGCGGCCCCTGTTCCGGTCGTGCCCGAAGTTGTTTTGCTGAAAGTCTGTGTCTGATCAAAAAGCTCTTTGTCAGCGATAACATCTTTCTTTTCTTCCTTGTCTGACGCGCCACCTGAAATTGATGATATCAGCGCCGCCCGGACCTGAAAAAAGCGGGTTTCCATTTCATCGATATCTTTATCGCCGATAAGTACGGCTTTTTCCTCAATTCTCCACTTCAGGCTAGCGCCCTGACAGAGGTAACGGATAGTGTCGTACATGGGGATATTGTCAAAAGTCATTGTGACTCTTGGAGGGGCAGCCTGCATGGCAGGGCTTAACTGAAGGGAAAGACCGACGCCTAGACCTTCCGGGTCCAACTGCTTGCTTCTCGTCATAAGATATGTTACCACCGCGGTTATTGAGGCGTCTTCAAATTCTATTTTGTCAAAAACTATGTTCTGAAGCTTTTCAAATATCCCCGACTTAGGCGTTTTCTTGACTATCGGCCCTGTCTCTTTGGGCTTTATGGCTTCGGTGGGGAGTATACCCTGATTCCAGTTCCATTCGACTTCCGACATTCTTTCAGTAATTTCGACTTCTCTTCTTTGAGAGGCGATGTTATACATTTTACGATATACTCTATCAAGAAATAATGTGGCTTTTTCATTATAGGGATCTTTAATCAGGACTTTTTCGAGGTTGTCCCTTGCCTGCTCATAACGGCTGTTTTTGAAAAAGACTTCAGCTTCCTTGATGAGAAGGTTAATATCTTCTTTTCTGATTTTATTTTCAGGGTCAATTGCACTGAGTTTTGTTTTGTCTACGAATTCGACGGCGTCATTATATTTTTTTGCGCGGGCTATGAGACTATCAAGAGATTTCTGTTTTTCCGGACAGATATTGGAAGCCGATTTTGCCAGAGTAATGCATTCCTGATACTTTTTCTCAAGAAATGCGGTGGCAGCGTCTCTTTCAAGTTTGGTAGCCCAGTCGTATTTGAGTTTTTTTACGAAAGTTTCCAGTTTTCTTTTTTTCAAGTCTATGAAAGGACCGGTAAGGTTTTCCAGCTTTGTTTTTGCGGAGATGCATTTTTCACTGGCCTCAAAAAATTTGCCATTGGCGGCGAGTTTTTCGGCGTCTGATATTAAATTGTTCACATCATCAATTACAGCTTGTCTTCTTTCCTTTTCTCCCTGCGCAATTGCGTCTGCTGTTATTTTTCCTGTCTCCTGAGCGAACGACTTAGAATTGAAGAACAGTAAGGATAACAATGCTATACTAAAAAGACCGCCTACTCTGATTTTCGCCATATCCGCTCCCTGATTTTGATTTTTATTCGTTAAACTGGGGCTGTTTGGATTCAAAAGCCCGACTGCCCGTTTGCGGCGGGGAGAGCAGAGCTCTGTCTGTTATATCAAAAACTTTGCCTTTTTCTTTCTGCGCGCCATCAAGCATCTTTAATTTTACAGATTTCTTTATGGCGTTCACTTCTTCCACTACATATTTTTCAAAGCCCGTGTCTTTGTCTCCAATCGTGAATTCTTTGCCGATAGAGAGAGAATACGTCTTCTGTGTTGAGGTATCTCTGAGTGTTACCTTTTCAGTTGGAGCGAAAGCCGTTTCCCCTACGGTAAGGATTACCTTTTCGGGGGAGCCTTCCTGTTGAATGATGACTTCTGACTTATCCCGTTTCACGGTAGTGCCCAGAGACTTGTCGAATTTTTCTTCAGTCTTCTTTTCGATGTCTATTATCTTGTACGTATCGCCATCAATAGTTATTTTATCATTCAATTTTGGGAAAATATCCCTCCACTTGCCTTTGTTTCTCAATTCAACATATAATTCCCAATTGCTCTTATCCTTATCTTCGTGGACCCTTACTCTTTTTAATTTGATATTGAGCCTGGACCTCTCAATATTCACGACCTGCAATCTTTGCGCGAACGGAGGGTGTATTTTGGGATTGCTGATGCCCTTTTCATCATATCTGTACTCATCATAATTGGAGAAGCCGTCGCCGTCTTTATCCCCTGATTTATCAGAGGGGTCCGCTGAATTCATCGCATGTTCTTTTTCTGTTTTATCGGGAATACCGTCACCATCAGTGTCTTCAATTTTCTTATCTATGATAGTGGTGTCCGGCTGGGGCAGTTTACCCGAGCAGGAGGGACATAAGTGAGGATCGTTAAAAAAGAAATATCTGGGTATTACTTTATGACAATGAGGGCAACGGGAACATTCGATGGCGATCATCAGATCAGTGAATACCTTATCATCTTTTTCTCTGGCTGTTGACGCCATCCATATGCCGCCTTTTGCCATATTCTCCTGTATATTGTAAAGAGGGTCATTAAAGTCGATTTTTTCATAATCAGGGGCCTTGTGAGGGAGCTGAAGGTCTTCCGGCTTTACAGTCAGAGATGTCATGATGATTTTTATCTGGTAAACCAGAGAGATTACAAAAACCAGCAGAAGCACTGCCAGAATAAACTTTTCATAATGTTTTTTTATGAATGACACTTTGCGCAAATCTCCAGGATTTTATTATTTCTTTACTTTCAGCTCTTCGCCCGTATAAATCACGTATTCAAACTCTATAACGGCCTTGCATATTTTACTTACCCCCAATATGCGCGAACCATAACTTCTTCTCTGGTTGAACGGCAACTTTTCGTCCTCTTCTTCAGGTTTCAGTGTTTTGTCTCTAGGGTCCCGTGGAGCACTTTCCCTTGCCGTAGTAGTTGTATGTCTTGTCTCCGTGATTTTTTTAGCCTCGTCGACTAACTTGTCCAAAGATACGTCTTTTATAATATATATTTTATTTTCCTTATAAGCTTCTTGAAGACTGTTGACAAATTTTCTTATAGAGTCCATGTCTCCGGTTATTGTGATTGAATATCTGAATTTGACAAAACCCTTATCTTCTTCACCTGCTAAACCGTTCAGCTTGCTGACCGAATCAATCTGTCTTATATCCGCGCTTACGAGCCTGTTGACTATGTCTTCCAACATTACCCAGTGCTTCATTATGAACGGTATATCTTCATACAATGGCATTTTTGTGTCATATTCGCTGAAGCCGAAAGGAAATTTTACGATGTCAAAAGCCGTCTCTCCTGAGCCACTGGTCTTTTCCTTGCTGCCGGTCAGTTTTAATGTTAATCCGCGCTGCATTGCGAATATGTAGGTTTTGCAATTGACATCGCTCATGGTCCTCGGCAGGCCCAGAGCGGCAAGGATGAACGTATCTATATTGCTTTGGTCAACTATTTCCACAGTGCTTGCTTGCATGGCCTTTGTGAATTCATTCATGGCCGCTCCAAGTTTTTCCTGAGGAAGTGTACTTTTGAATTTTATCAACAACTGGAACTCGTTCGAACCTTTTTTAGCTTCTTTTTTCCAGAAAGTATGGAAGCTTTTAAGAAGCTCATCTTCTGTCAGGCCAAGTGTTTGAGCAAAAGCCCCTAAGGCTTTTTTATGCGGTTGTCCGAAAAGACATTTTATCTCTTTCAGTTTTTTATCAAAAACATCTCTGTCTTCTTTTATTCTCTTGAGGTTCTCGGCCAGAGGCGCGGGCTTCTGTTTAATGAGGCTTTTTATTTCCTCTTTGATTTTTTCCACCTCATGCATGGATTTTGTCATATCTCTATGCTTCATCAGGGTCATATATGAAAGCCCTATGCCTATCAGCAATGCCACTGACAGGACTACTACCATTACCATATTTTTCTTTACGAATTCCATTATGAAATACCTGTTATTTTCTTATGGGCTTTTTCAGTTTGATTTCCATTTTGAACGAAGTTATGTTGTTATCCCCCATTGCCGGCAGAAAATATACTGTTTTGACCTCTTCAATATTATTGGTGAAGAATGGGGATTTTATAAGACGTTCCTTGAACTGTTCTTCAAGTGAGTCACTGTGTCTTTCAAGAAGAGAATGGCCCTCTACCTGAATCCAGTTTATTTCGGAAGAAGTTTTGGGAACGGACGCAGAGCCTGGAGACGATCTTCTAGGCGGTGCTCCGAATACAGGAAAAAGGCTTCCGGGGCCGGGTCTGTCCGCTTCGTGTGTACTTGTCGCAGTGCCGCTGCCGCTGCCCTTGAATTGGGTCAGCCAGACCTTATCCGGCAAGAGATTCTGTATTTCATTGAGAAGGTCTACCCAGTTTACTCTTTCGCTTATGATTTTCTGAGCATGTTCATAATCTTTTCTGCTGTTCTGAAGGTCTCGTATCGCATTTTTCACGTCCGTGAGGAGCATTGTTGTCTTATTGACCATTGTCTTTGCCATCTCAACCCTGTTTTCCTCAAGTTTTTTCTGTCTTGAGAAACCGAAGAATGTAATGGCAAGGCAGAGGAGTACTGAAAAAGCACTTGCGTAGAAATAAGGTATTTTCTGTTTCAGCTCATGGAGTCTTTTGAGAGATTCAGGTATAAGCGATATTTCAATAGGGCAGACTGTTATGAATCTGAGCCCGAGCCCTATCACTTCAGAATACATGTGTGCCAGATCCCCAAGACTTTCCTTATCTATTTCCGGTGAAAGCGATACCACCTGAAACGCGTTGAAATAATCAACCGGTATTCTGAGTTTTTCAGAGAAAAATCTGGGTGTGAACGCCATTACGGAGCTTCCACCTGTAAGCCACAGCTTGGACGGTTTTTTGCCTTTTTGCTGTGAACGGTAAACATTTATTGAACGGTTAATTTCTCCGTGAAGCCGTGTCATTACATTTCTTACTATCTTCGATACTGTGGCGGCGACTTCTGAATCCGGCTCTTCATATGCTCCGCCGAGTGCTACAAAACCGTGCCTTCTTTTCATTTCCTCCGCATCGGCAAACGGTATTCCGAATTCCTTGCTTATCTGCTGTGTTATAGAGTATCCGGCTATTGGAATCGTTCTTACAAAAAAGCGTCCGCTGTCTATGAATATCAGGCTTGAACAGCGACTGCCTATATTCAGAATCATTTCACAATCGCTTTCTCCTATTCCATTTGCCCTCGCGGAATTGAAACATGCTGTCGGCGCCACTTCAATCAGGGCTATTTCTTTGCCTGCGTCCTCTATTATCTGGGTCATCTGCTTTATCAGGTCATTTTTGACCACTACGAAGACAACTTCTATTTCATTTTCGGCCTCTGTTTCAGCGCTTTTTATCAGCTGATAGTCCCATATCACTTCTTCTATAGGGAAGGGCACATTCTGCTTTGCCTCATATTCTACTATCTGCCTGACGCGGCTTTCTTCCTCGCCTACGGGCGGAAGCTTTACAAAGCGCAGGAATGAGGATTGTGCGGAAATGGAAAGATTCACTCTTTTGGCTTTAAACCCGTTCTCTGAGAGAGTGTTTTTAAACGAGAGGGAAAGGGATTCCAGTAATTCATCTTCTTTTAGATCTCCGCCATATTCTGCAAAGGCGAATTTTTCCAATATGATGCCGCCCTCGGCGGGGTACACAAATTCAGCAATTTTCAAACTGTCATTACCAATGTCAACAGCCAAAATTGATTCTGTTTTCGCCATGATTATTTTTTCCCGGTTTCCACTGCTTTAATGAGTTCGTAGTTATCGTATTCAAGAAAAGCCCAAGGCGTTTTATTCCGAGGATAAATTGTATCCGCCAGTTTAGGTACAGGGGATGTCATTTCATCTGTTCTGCTGAAATTGGAAACAGCCGTCTTGTCATTTCTTGGATAATAAGCGCGGCCCAGAGGCTTGCCATTTCTGTCGTAAAAAGTAACTCTTATTTCTATTGACTTCATCAGGTCGCCGGCCCTCATATCAGAACGGCCATACCTATGCAGTATCTGCGGCGGTATGTATGCGTCAGCTTTGTGTTTTTTATTATCCATCGCGACTGACCAGTAAAGAGTTCTTCCCATAAACTTCACGATGATGTTTTTTCCTTTGTACATGGAAGGATAGAGTACTTCATAGAGTATCTCAAGATCGTCCATCCATTCAATATCCGAGCTTTTTCCGGTTACATCCGGGAGAACATAGGTAACGTCAATGCAGAGCCATTTGCCTTTTGATGCCGCAGCTGAACTACTCGTGTTGTCTGCTGTAATGCGGGGTGTCTCCAGAAATTTCAGCTTTACCTCGACATCTTTGATGAGCCTGCTGTCTCTCGGCAAGTCCTTTTCCGCGGAAAAGATGGAACCCGATACCAGAAAAAACGCCAACACCAATACTGCAAGCCTTAGTAGCCCCATAGTATCACCTTCTTAATTTAATAGCTGAGAAATAATCTGATATACAATTTAACAATATAGACTTGGAAATATTCCTCTGCAAATCATTTATCAATGAAAATTAAAAAAAATAAACATTTTTTGATACCCTTCTGGAATTGGTATCAGATTGAACGGTCTATTGGTGTCAGGAATGTTCCTGTATCAAAAAAAACTCTAAGATTTTCTGCTGTCCTGAGAGACTTTCTCTTTACTGATTCTGCTGTATTGAAAGCATTGTGAGGGGTCATTATCACATGAGGATGCTTCATAAGTTCTGATATGGCTTCCAGGCTTTCCTTTGCGGCCCCTGAAAACGATGCTGTTGGGATCTCATCCCTTAGCACCGCTGCCAATTCTCTTTCATGATCATAAACATCCAGTCCGACTCCATGTAATATATTTTCCTTCAGTAATTTAACTAAATCCTGAGCTGGTGATATTTCGCCTCTGGCTATATTGATGAAGATTGAACCGCGGGGCATCCGGGAAAGGAGCTGGTAGTTGAGCATCCCGCGTGTTGATGATGTAAGCGGGAGGGCGCATACCATTATTTCCGCGTCACTTAAACCATCTTCAAAAGAAACATAATCAATGTCCAGTTTTTTCCCCAGCTGATGATTGGGTTTTATGTCCACTCCCATTATCTTCATTCCAAGCCCATGAGCTATGTCGGCAATCTCTCCGCCTATCTTCCCCACTCCTGCTATAAGTATTTTGCGGCCTCTAAGTTCTTTTCCGGTAAGTCCATCTCTATTAAAGGTTTTAAAGGCCTCTTCCTGGGCCCTTATATCTCTCAGCAGAGCTGTCCATAACAGCATAGCCTGCTCTGCCACCGCGCGTGCCGCATAGTCTGGAAGGTATGCGGTCAGTATTTTCTTATTTGACGCTTTTTCAATGTATTCCGTGATGTGGTCATAGCCGGTTGAGCGTGTGATGATGGCGGAGAGCTTCTCCGCCCAATCTAGAGGTATGATTGATTGTGTCCGGGTGCTGATGATGGATGATGGCGGTGTTTTGTGATTGCTCTCCTGCACTGTCTTCCATGTAAAAAAATATTTTCTGTTTTCCGGGAGTACCTCTCTCAAAACAGATTCTTCCTCCTGGAAAGCTTCATAAAAAACCGCATCGTATTCAGGCATAATTCTGATCGCCGGTTGCTGTTGGTTATTTTTTTACTGGAATTTCTGCCGGCAGTTTTCCATCTGTCGTTGTTTTCTTATCAATGCTTTTGTTCTTCACGTCCGTCTTGTCTGTTACTGCCGCGGGCGCGCTCTGAACAGGCAATTTGGTTTCGATTTCTTTAAGAGGAAGATTCTGGGTAGCGGTGCTCTTCACGTTGGTTTCTGTTTCGACTATGCTTTTGGGTTTATCCCTATGTCCTGTTATTATTGCCAATGTAAGTATCAGCACAAAGAAAAATGTAGTGAGTATGACTGTGAGTTTTGTAAGATGTGAACCGGCATGGGCCCCGAAAACTGATTCCCCTACTCCTCCAAATGCCGATCCGAAACCTCCGCCTTTAGACTGCTGTATCAGCACAAGCCCTATAAGCAGAATTGCGACTATTACAACTAACGTATAAAGAACTATTGTCAGAACTTCCATAATTTTCTCCTGAGTTTTTAATTATAATCCTATATATATAGTATAGAAGGGAAAAAAAACAATATACGCTTTATCCATATATTGCAATATTATGGACTTTCAAAAATAAAAAAAACCGGATAGCAATTTTCATTGCCTCTGGCTTTTTTTCTACGGATTATTTACTGCTGGCGTTTTTTATCAGATCGGCAAAACTATCGGCCTTAAGGCTTGCGCCGCCAATGAGTCCGCCGTCTATATCCGGCTGCTTTACCAGTTCCGCGGCGTTGTCGGCTTTCATGCTGCCGCCGTATTGTATCCTTACCGCTTCGGCTGTTGTTCCGTCAAAGAGTCCGGCAATGGCTTTGCGGATATAAGCATGTGTTTCTTCCGCCATTTCAGGAGTGGCCGTCTTGCCTGTTCCTATTGCCCAGACCGGTTCATACGCTATGACTATTTTATTCATGTCCGCAGATGTCAGGCCCGCGAAACCTGCCTTTATCTGCTTGGCCAGAACGGCTTCAGTTTTCCCGCCTTCGCGTTCGTCGAGAAGTTCTCCTATGCAGACGATAGGTTTAAGTCCGGCTGCGAGCGCGGCTTTCAGTCTCTTGTTTACGGTTTCGTCCGTTTCTCCGAAATACTGGCGTCTTTCGCTGTGCCCGATTATTGCATATTCGACTCCGGCTTCCTTGAGCATTCCGGCGGAAATCTCTCCGGTGAAAGCTCCGTTATCGGCCCAGTGAACATTCTGCGCGCCGACTTTTATGTTTGAGCCTTCGGCGGCCTTTACTACAGCCGCGAGCGTTGTAAAAGGCGGACACACTACTATGTCGACATCATTGTATCCCGCTACTCTGCCTTTCAAATCCTCAACAAGGGCTTTTCCCTCTGAGCCGCTCTTGTTCATTTTCCAATTGCCTGCTATTATAACTTTTCTAGCCATGATATTATATTCTCCAGTTCTTTGATTAAAGATCGTTAAGTGCCGCTACGCCGGGGAGCTTTTTACCTTCGAGGAATTCAAGGGACGCGCCGCCGCCTGTTGAGATATGAGTCATCTTTTCGGCGAGCCCGCTCTGGTTGACAGCCGCCACTGAGTCGCCTCCGCCGATGATGCTGACGGCGCCGCTGTTCGCGACGGCCTTGCAGACTTCCATCGTGCCTTTGGCGAAGTTGGACATCTCAAAGCATCCCATCGGGCCGTTCCATACTATGGTTTTTGCTTTTGATATTTCATCTGAATAAGCCTTGATTGTCTGAGGGCCTATGTCAAGCGCCATCCAGCCGTCCGGAATGTCATTGGCGACTACCTTTATCTGTGCGGCGTTGTCAAACTTATCTGCCGCGAGATTGTCGAGAGGCAGCATGAATTTGACGCCTTTTGCCTTTGCGGTTTCGAGTGTTTTCTTCGCTGTGTCAAGAAGCTCTTCTTCAACAAGTGACTTGGCTACGTTATGTCCCAAAGCCTTGAGAAATGTATATGCCATACCGCCGCCGATGAGAATAGTATTGACTTTTTCCATCAATGCCTGAAGTACTTCAAGTTTCCCTGAGACTTTTGCCCCGCCGATGATGGCTATAAACGGTCTGCCCGGATTAGCTATGGCTTCTCCGAGATACTGGATTTCTTTCTCCATCAGGAAGCCCGCGACTGAGACCGGGACGTATTTGCAGATAATCGCCGTTGAGCCGTGCGCGCGGTGGGCCGTACCGAAAGCGTCATTCACATATACTTCGCCGAGTTTCGCGAGTTCTTTCGCGAAATTCTGCTGCTTGGCTTTGTCTTCATCTGTTTTGGCTTTCATGTCCTCTTCCTTGTGGAAGCGTGTATTTTCACACATGAGGACTTCGCCGGGCTTCAATGCGTTTGCCATTGAGACTGTAGCTTCTCCAATGCAGTCGGGCGCCATCTTGACTTCTTTTTTCAGAAGTTCGCCGAGAAGTACCGCTGTAGGTTTAAGGCTGTATTCAGGATTTGCCTGACCGTCCGGGCGGCCGAGATGGCTGAGGAGAACGAGGGACGCGCCCTTTTCCAGAATATATTTTATTGTCGGAAGCGCGGCTGTGATTCGGGTGTCGTCTGTAACTTTACCGCTTTTTACAGGCACGTTGAAGTCAACGCGCATCACAACTCTTTTTCCTTTTAAATCTATGTCGCGAACGGTTTTTTTCTTGAAACTCATAATAACTGCTCCTGACGCTTAGTTTTTTTATTTGATGTCTATTTACAGAAAACCCGAATGAGGACGCTTTGAAGCGCCTCTTCGGGCCATATATTTTTCAGAATGATAATCCGAAAAAAAATCAGAGCATTTTCGCCATGATTTTCAGGAGGTCTATGCAGCGGTTGCTGTAGCCCCATTCGTTATCATACCAGCTGACCAGCTTGAAGAAGCGGCTGTTCAATTC
>MHBF01000031.1 GCA_001803225.1 Lentisphaerae bacterium GWF2_44_16
AGCCTGTGCTTTACTTGTGAACACAGCGCCAGTACACGCAAAAATCTTTATGAACCAAATTTCAAACCAAGAGTACAAGTTTACCGTAACTTCCCCGCGTCCGAGCTGGAACCTTGGCACCTGGAAGACTGATAGTATTAATGGTGCATTTATCGGATTTTATTATGAGACTGAACACCGAGCAACTATCTTATCCAAAGGTGTTTATAACAGCTCAGTTGAAGAAGAATACACCCTTGCAACAACCGAATATGTACCGGTAGATGCCGTTCACCATGAGCAACAATTAACGCCATGGGGTACCATTGACGCATACTATTGGAACGGCGAAAAGAATGGAGGAGTCGTCAATGTACGTCTTTATGCCATTACACGCGATACCATTACGTATGCGACTATTTGCGCCTGCCCTACGGATAAAGTTGCTGAATTTGAACCAACCTTTAACACGTATGTTCAAAGCCTAATATTGAACTAAAAATAAAAGATAAGCTAAGTTAAAAAAGGCTTGGAATATTCCAAGCCTTTTTTAACTTAGCTTGCAGTTTGGTGCTGCAGCTTAACTGCAACACTCCATAATCCGCACAGTTGTTGGTGTTCACGGCCAAAAGCGATTCGGAAACCGAGCCCCGATTTTCTACTCGTTTAAAAATAACATTCATTACCCATGACGGCACTTTTCGATCAACCTATTGACCTTAACGCAACGTCAAGCTTTATACTTTCCTATAAGATAGGAATATTTAAAAAAACGAGCTTCCTGTAAAAAACAATCCAGTCCTTATCAACCGTTTGAATTTACTAACTAAGAAAGAATAAATATGGAATATAACATCAATAAGTTAGCAAAGCTTGCGAAGATTAGTACCCGGACCTTGCGTTATTACGATGAAATTAAACTTTTATCTCCAAACCGAGTGGGTAGTAATGGCTACCGCATCTATAGTCAAAAAGAAGTTGCCCTACTTCAGCAGATCTTGTTTTATCGTGAACTTGACGTCCCGCTTAACGAAATAAAAAATATCATATGTTCAAAATGCTACGATAGTATAGCAGCCCTACAGAATCACTTATCAGCTTTAAAAGCAAAAAAGGCGCGATTAGAATTGTTAATTATTAATGTAAAAAAAACCATTGCTGAATCCAAAGGAGAAATAACAATGAACAACAAGGAAAAATTCAAAGGCTTTAAACAAAAAATACTTGATGAAAATGAAAAACAATATGGCAAGGAGATCCGTAAAAAATTCGGAAACAAAGTTGTAGACGCAAGCAACAACAAAGTTATAGAATTAACGGCTAAAGAGTATGAGGAAGTCCAAAAATTGTCTCGACAAATAAATGAATCATTAAAAATCGCTTTTGAACAAGGCTCTCCTTCGGACAAAATGGCGCAAAAGGTATGCGCCTTGCATAAAAGATGGCTTGAATATTTTTGGAATCATTACTCGAAGGAAGCTCATCTAGAATTAGCTCAGAGTTATGTCAACGACCCCCGTTTCAAAAAATACTATGACTCCATCGGCCTAGGATGTGCCGAGTTTTTTAGGGATGCAATCGGTATTTACTGCACACAACACCCCTGTTAACAAACAAGATATTCAAGCTAAAAGACTTAGGTTCAGAAAAAAAATTCGGGTCCTGAACATTTTCAGGACCCGAAAGATTTTTGGTGGAGGCGATGGGAATTGAACCCATGTCCGTATTTCACCGCGTGTTAAGCGCTCCATGCTCAGTCCCTGCAACTACCACATCAAACCCGCAGTGACCAGAGTTTTTGATATGGTCTGTTATTGTATTACTAAACAAGCTACCACAACAGAGTAATCTTGCTTGTCAGTCCTATCTTGGTTAATACGAGTAGATCAAACTGATAGACACGTTTTTTCTACAAGGTCGCAGTTACGCTGCAGCAAACTGCTTTCTGCGAAGCGGAACAGCTGCAAAAAGAGCTGAAACACCTGCAAAAAGCAAGGCAAGCAAACTGCCGACAGAGTTTTGAGACTCTGCACGTATTGTTTTGGTTCTTCTTTAACGAGCACATAACCAAAGCTCGGCATGCTCTCAACAGACGACGCTACACGTCGAAACCAGTACGCCCCCGAAAAATTTCAAAGTAACTTAGTACCTCTAGACTACCAACCAAATGCAACTATGTCAACAAAAAAATTTACACATAGAAAACAATGCATGGCTTTCAAATTTGCGCATACCGCCTCCACGTTCTGCTTCAGACGGCATATCAAAGCAGATACGGTGCACTATTGTTATTCAAGTGCCAGATACCAAAGTGCATCTACTGGCAACGTACAAAAATACGTAAAACCCTGTTTACGAGCATAGGGCATAACTCGGCACAAAGGCTCGAAAGCCATGCTCTGCAGTTTTTACCATGTGGTCTCTACAATGTCCAGCCTTATTAGTAGTCAGAACGTCCGCGCAACTCGCGCTGTGTTTCACGCTGAATATCTCGTTCGCGCAGCTCTTCTTTTTTCTTGTATGCCTTCTTGTGTTTGCAGACACCGAGGTCCACTTTTACATAGCCGCGTTCATTGAGATACAATTTAATAGGTACAAGCGTATATCCTTTTTGGGAAATACCTCCAATAAGCTTGTTGATTTCCCGCCGCTTAAGTAAAAGCTGTCGACTTTTACGCGCTTCTTGCTCGCTCATTTTTTGAAAAGCATGAGAATAGGGCGCAATATAGGCATTCAATAACCAAATGGTACGACCCCGAGCAACGGCAAACGCACCTACCAGATTGCCGCCCCCTTTGCGCAGAGATTTAACCTCATCCCCAGAGAGTGCTATACCGGCCTCAATTCGCTCTAAAACTTCATAATCAAATAATGCTTTTTTATTTTGTGCTATAATTTTCATAACGTGGCATACCTTAATGCTCCAACGCGACTTCATCAGGAAAGTGTACCACCTTTTACCATGTAGATAAAAAAAAATAAACCAACCCTTCATAAAAGCGTACGATGCATCAGTTTCGATTCTTTTTTTTCTTGTGTTTCTGCCAGATATCCCTGCTCCAAACAGCGCCACGCACGCTTTATATGAGCGATCCAATTGTTCCTGCAACACAAAACACCGCTCTGGCTATTTTTATTCATGGATATGGTACTGATCATTCATATTTTGACACCCAAGAGATTAATCAGCACAGCTACCCTTTCCCTTGGGCACGCATTACCTTTTATGATGCGCCCAAAAAGCGCGGCTTGTTTTGGTGGACCAACTTTAACATGGGCCAACGGGGCGATGCAGCACAGATTATCTCTTTTTTATGGGATATTCAAAGAAATGGCTATAAAAAGCTCGTCTCAATGGCGCATTCTCGGGGGGGCGCAGCATGGATCAGCGCACTCCATATGGTCTGGTTTCCCGAGGATCACCCCAAGTTTTGGAAAAAATTTTCTCGCAAACTACACATCCCTCAAACAACAATCATTGCGCGCCTACAAAACCTTCTCCAAGAAACAACAAGCATCCTGGTGCATCCACTGCTATCCATCAACTCGGCGGCGCACTGCACGTTTAAACGCAAATATCATCTTTCCAGTTTTTCAAGCAACATCTTTGTTGCGGCATATCGCACCAGCTTAAGCATTTGTTCATCATACTCTTTGCTATTTCCCGAAGCAATCGAGCTACTCGATGAGTTAATTGAGACCAAAAAATTTATCGGCAAAATCCTTCTTTGCCAACATGATAAAATCGTAGGAAACGAATTTGACCAGCTTTTGATACACAGAAGCTACCCACCACAATATCAGGCATATCATACTAATGCCCCCAATCATTTTTGCTTAAAAGCGGGCTACCTCGAAGTTCAGGCTCATTTGGGCAACGAATCAATTTCACAAACTGATGCATGCAGCGAAGTTTTATGACGATTTGCTAGTGCTCGCACAATAAAAAACGTTGCTGCAGTAAGAGGCACAGCAATAATGTGGGCACCAACAAAGTAGGGTAGAATTCCTATGCGCTGCATACCAACGTAATGCAATAAATGTTTTACCAAAAAATCGCTCACTGGCTGCATCCATGCGGGCTCTAACAAAACCCAGTCAACACCAAGCAGCTTTAAAAACCAGATCCCCGTCCCGTAATCTAAGAAAAAAATTGGAACCATTGTCCACGGATTATTAACAAGATATAAAACAGCGCATACAATAGAAGCACGTGCACGCAACAAAAACGAGAAAACAAAAACCAAAATTGTTTGAACGCCCAAAAATGGGGAAAATGCTAAATATACCCCCAGGGCGCACGACCAGGCAAGCATAGTAGGCGAAATATTGCCCGATCCATACCGCGCCACCAAGCGTTGCAAAGTTTTCACAACAACACTCCCCTTTTACGTCCCCCAAAAATCAAGTATCATAAGTTACACTATACTGTCAGGAGTTACCCCTATGAAACAATTTCTCATATACACATGCCTACTGCTTCCCTGGACTCTACTAGGAAGTGTACCGGCCGCGCACATACCAGAAACCAAAAACAATCAATCCACCTATGCGCTTACTGCACAGCTACCCAAACAAAGTGTTCAGCTTTCCAACAACAAAGAACTTTCTTTACCAGGACTAAAAGCATACTACAAAGGCTTTAAAATAGACCTGTGCAAAGGCCTTGCTATGCTTCCAGAGATCACGCAGCAAAGCTACTTTTCTTTTGTCATCACTCCAGAAATTGAACTTTGTTGTGCACAACGGGATAACTCAGTAAAGTATCTCAAGCGCGCGCCAAACACTCCCGTCACCTGGTTTGATGTAACGCTACGCCTTAAAAACAGTGATGAACTCAACAAAAAAAACCCTGAGCCGCACTACGTTTGGGAAGTAGAAAGACGAAGCTTGGACGAAATCCCCGAACGGATTCCCGAACAAGCTATTATCGTGCTTATTGACCCAAAGCTCATATCTACCCTGCAGACTACGGAGCAAGACGCGGCGGGAACAATTTTTCTTCCTTCTCTTGTTTTTGCACAAGATATCAGCGCTACAGAATTGGAAACGGCCTTAACATTTGCAGCGATAAGCTCAATTGATCTTGATACGGTGCACACACCTGCCAGCGAAATTTTTACCAAGTCACGCGTTCGCGATATTGCCCGCGCCGCAGCGCTAGCCGAATAATTATGCGCTATATACTGGGAATCGAAACTTCGTGCGACGAGACTGCAGCAGCAGTATTCTCACCAAAAAAGGGAATCTGCTCCAATGAGCTTTTTTCGCAAATCAGCCTTCATGCGCCATACGGGGGCGTTATGCCCGAAGTCGCTTCGCGCTCACACATCCAAAAAATTCAACCCATCGTTCATGGCGCGCTACAAAAAGCAGGAATTACCCTTGATGAAATTGATTGCATTGCAGTAACAAATGGACCCGGGCTTCCCGGATCGCTTCTTGTTGGGTTGTGTTTTGCAAAAAGTCTTGCATTTGCACGCAAGATACCCATCGTCGGGGTCAATCATATTCATGCGCATGCGCTCTCTCCGGCTATCGAAAACAATATTCCGTTCCCCTATCTCTGTCTCACAGCATCCGGAGGGCATACGTCACTCTCAATTGTCTATTCAATGCTTGAACAAAGAACTATTGCAAACACCCGAGATGATGCCGCAGGCGAAGCTTTCGACAAGGTCGCCAAGCTCCTAAATTTAGGATACCCCGGTGGCCCAATCATCGAACAATTAGCACGCGAACAACAATTCAAAGACTTTTTTGCCTACCCCCGGGCCAAACACAAAGAACTCTTTTTTAGCTTTTCTGGGTTAAAAACCGCTGTCCTCTATCACCTTATGCAAGAAGGCTGGTACGACCGAACACAAAAAAAATTTACCCAAGAGGAAAATCATCCATTAAAAGCCATGATTGCCAGCTCCTTTTTAGCCTCAGTGAGCGATATTATGGTGTCTCGCATAACCATTGCGCTACAACAGCATCCAGAGATTCAAGCTATTGCGTTTGCCGGTGGCGTCGCCTGCAACCAATTTATCAAAACCAACATAGAACAATGTGCGCGGCAACATAATCGACCATTTTTTGCACCACGCCCAAGCTACTGTACCGATAATGCAGCTATGGTTGCGTTTGCAGGGTACCAAAAAGCTAAAACCTGCCAATTTGACGATCAAACGCTTGATCTCCTCCGCTGGCAAAATATATAAATTTCTTTTTGCAAAAATTGACAACTCTGGTACACTATCTACTTATAAGTAAAAAATAAACATTAGATCCTCTGGAGAATGCATGCATTATCATGTATCTAATCTGCTCAAAAGAGCAGTATTCTGCCTCGTACTTGTAAGTACAATGACACTTCAAGGCGCACGTGCCAAACCCATTGTTTTTATTACAGGAATAAAAAATTGCATCCAAAAAAGTTTTCATTTTTCTCGGCGTCCACTTGCCATAATCGGTGCAGGGACCCTCGGAGCCCTGG
>MHBF01000032.1:0-8866 GCA_001803225.1 Lentisphaerae bacterium GWF2_44_16
CGCTTTGATAGGCTATATTTTTCATTGAGAGACCTGCTTCTATGTTTAAAATTGTGTGTTTTTCAAGGATTTGGTCGTTTTTGAATAATTTACACCATTTCAAGCAATACGCATCTCTCTCATTTTTAATTCTTTACATTTTTACGGACAGGCTCTATCTTATGGTGTATCTTTCAGGAATTGGACACAGGGCCATTTTATGGTAAAATTTATTCACAGGACGTATGAACTTGTTATAGAAAATAACAGGCTCATATTCAATATATATTCCATTTCTCTGCTTCTTGTAATGTTTATATTTGTAACGCCTAATCTGCTGGTGGTTATGCCGGACATCGGGCTGGACCCTTCATGGCGGATAGGATTGCATTTGGCAATAAAAAATAAATTCGTTTTCGGACGGGATATAATATTCACTTACGGGCCTCTGGGATTTCTGTCAAGCAGACTGCCGATCGGGGTTTCAAAGTTAACTTATTTTTTATGGGATATTTATATTCTCGCCAATTTTGTATTTATTTTTTCTTACATTCATAAAACAGTCAAATCCTATTCTGGTATTTTTCTTTGTCTTTTAGCTGTGATTTGCCTCAGTTGGTTTTACATATATACGCTGGCGCTCGTCAACCTGCTTTTTTTCTTTTTTCTCTTTATGCTCTTCTGTCATCTCAGGCATGCTTCCGTCTATTTGCTTTTTAATGCCGCGCTATTGAGCATATTCACCTTTTATATCAAAGTGAACATGGGGCTTGGCATTATACTTCTGATGCTGGTTTTTCTCACATACATATATTTCCGTCCGATGAAATATTCCGCTAAATTTGTCCTTTTTTTCATGCTTGGATATCTTCTGGTTCTGCCTATCTCGGCATGGATGTTTAATACTGAGCTTTACTCATATATTGCAGGTTCCCTCCAACTTGCCGATGCATATAACGACGCCATGTTCACTAAAGTGGCCGACCTGCCGGAATTGAAACTGAGCATCTGGAATTTTTACATGGCGCTGGCATTAGTTTTATCTTTAGCGGGTATTTTCTTTATCAGAATGAAATATTTCCTGACTGATAGAAAAATACTGCTGCAATATCTTTTCACCATTTTTTTTATTTTTCTGGTTTTCAAGCATTCATTTGTCAGAGCGGACGGGCACATGCTCTTTTTCTTTCAGATTTTTCCTGTTACGATAGGGATGCTGGCATTGTTCAGCCCGGAAAAATTAAAACGTTATTTTTTCTCCGTCTTTCTGATATCGCTCATATTCGCTCTTACGATAGCAAAGGATCTTTTCAGTGTCCGGCAGTTAATCGCGAAATACAAACAGTTCGAGTATTACATTGCGACTGCGCTTGAAACTGATTTCGAAAACCTGAAAAATGAGAATATAGAAAGACGCGTTCTTGCCAGGAAATTTCTGGACAGGATAGGAAACGGGTCTGTGGATATTATCCCTTGGGAAATTTCATATGTTTACGCAAATAAGCTGAAATATAATCCCCGTCCCGTCATACAGTCTTACTCGGCATACAATGGGTGGCTGGATGAAAAAAATGCCGGAAAATATATGTCCGATAACGCCCCTGATTTTGTTTTGTTTTCTGTTGATGATATAGATGACAGGCATCCGTTTTTTTCGGAGGCAATGACCAAACTGGTACTTTTGAGAAGATATGTGATTGCGGAAAGGACGGATGGGATGCTTCTCCTGCGGAAGAACGGCAGAAAAATGAATATGAATATTGCTCCTGCCGTTCTTAAAACAGTGAATACAGGAGAATTTATCGAATTGCCGCATACCGATAAGCTCCTTCTGATGAAGGTGAATATCAAGTACAGTATTGCCGGTTATTTTGTAAGATTCTTTTTTCAGCCGCCATTACTGGAGGTTAGCCTGGAACTCGAAGACGGAAGCGCAAAAAAATACAAAGCCGTAAAACCGATTATTAACGCCGGCGTAATTGTCAATAAATTTATTTTTTCGATTGACGATGCAGAAAAATTGTTCAGAGGCAAAGCTGAAGGCAATGTTAAAAGACTGAAATTCGACAGTCCCGACAGGTGGGGTTTTGCCAGAAAATATATAGTCGAAATCAGCGAGATAAATATCGAAAAACCATAAATTTCACGGAACGGCATTGACTTGACCTGTTCTTTATCGTATAATATGTACACGAGAACATAGGTTCACGTGTACTTGCAGGGATGTGCCTGCGGTTAGTAACACACATAGATTTTAATATAACAGTGTAGAAGGTAATAAAATGAATGGCAAAGTGAGATTTGCGGTGCTGGGCGCCGGGGGAAGAGGCGCGTTCATGGCCAAACTGTATGGAGAGCATCCCGATGTGGAACTGCTGGCGATGTCCGATCCTAATCCAAAGACGTTTGAGTCGGAAAAAAACAGGACTGATATTAAAAATTACATTAGTGTCAGGAAATATGTCAACTCTCTGGAGATGTTTGAAAAAGAAAAGGGGAAAATTGATTGGGTGCTTGTGGCGTCTCCCGATTTTACACATCATGAAATGATTATAGCCGCTCTTAAAAACGGATACAATGTTTTTACTGAAAAGCCCATGTGCCTGAGCATTAAAGATGCGGATGACATATGTCGTATCGCGGCAGAAACGGGAAAACAGGTTGTTGTCGGTTGTGAATTGCGCTTTGCCGCGCCTGTTGTGAAGTTCAAAGAAATTCTTTCGAGTGGCGCTATCGGAAAAATTCTGCATGGGTATTGCGTTGATTCAGTGTCGAGGGGCTTCACTTATTTCCTACGATATTACAGGTGGAAAAAGTATTCTCTAGGATTGCTGATGCAGAAAGGTGTTCATAGCATTGACCTTATAAATTTCTTTGTCGACGCGGAACCTGTAAGGGTATATGCGGATGGAGGTCTGGATTATTTCGGACAGGAGAAAACTAAAGCCGGGAAATACTGCCGGGATTGTTCTGAAAAGGACATCTGTGAATACTCCGCTGTTAAGCGTGACGTTGTTCTCCGGGAAAAAGGTGAACTCTGTCAGGACCATTGCGTATTTGGCTCGGATACCGACGTCGAGGACAATGATATCCTGATAATCAATTACAGCAACGGCGTCAGGCTGAGTTACAACGAAATAAACTTTGCGCCGGAATATAAACGCGAATTTCATTTTGTCGGCACGGAGGGCAGGGCAAGCCTCGTAATGGACCAGACGCCGGAACTGAAAGAGCAACGGGCATCTAACGCGAACTTGTCAGGAAAGGCTGTCAGCATTACTGTTGTGAAAAGAAACCATCCTCCTGAAGATATTGCGCTTGATATGCCGGTGGGCGGAGGCGGGCACTGGGGAGGCGATGAACGCATGAGGGATGAATTGATAAAAGCCATATTATCCGGTAAAAAAATAAAGCCCGATGAATGCGACGGCAGGATGAGCACGGCCATTGTTTTCGCCGCCAACGAGAGCATGGAAAAACAAATGCCGGTACTGATAGAGAAAGGGCGCTGAAAATGAAATTTCTTTTGATTACAATATTCATGGGAATGCTGATGATGGAAAATACCTATGCTGAAAAAAAGATTAACGTATATGTTCCCCGGAAATCCGACAGCGTTAAAAGGTTTGCCGCAGAGGAGCTTGCCAAGCACCTCCGCCTTATCACCGGACAGCAGATTTTCGTGAATGCGACGGGTGAAAGCAAGACAGGTGATGATATAAATTTCTTCGTGGGTATGCGCCCTGCCGGAGAGGACAGAGCTTTAAAATCGGAAGAGGCGAGATATCTGATCAGGGATTCCGGAACAGTTTATCTCTACGGCGATGATGAAGTGAGGAGCAGAGGAAAAGACGATGCGGAGGAAATCGCGGATTGGCGTTACACGAGGACAGGGACGTTGTCTGCCGTGTATAACTTTCTCGAAAATGAGCTGGGGGTGCATTGGATTGAACCTGGGGACAAGGGCATAATTTATAGGGAAATGAAGAAACTGGAATTGAAGCCGTCCGGGATTTTTTCATGGGTGCCGAAGTTTCAGCAGAGGCATATCAGGCTTGGCGGCTGGAAAATGAAATTCATCGATTCGAAAAAAGAGAGCATTCCCTCCGAGTTCATCCCGGCGGAGAAGGAGGTGGATGAGAAAAACTTTGAGAATGCCGTATGGTATCGCCGGATGAGGCTCGGGCGCGGCCTTCTGCTTGACTACAGGCACGCATTTACGGAATGGTGGGACGAATATGGGAAAAGCAATCCCGAATATTTTGGTCTTAATGAACAGGGTAAAAGAGGCCCTCCCGTTTCAAAAAACAAAAAAGGGGAATTGAAAGCCAGATTTAAAATGTGCGTTTCCAATCCAGGGCTGATTAAGGAAATAGTAAGGAAGTGGCAGAAGAACTTGAAAGTTACAAACCTGAAAGATGCTCACATAATCAATGCCTGCGAAAATGACGGGACCCCCGGATTTTGCAGATGCGAAAAATGCATGGCGCTTGACACCAGGATTGAGGGAGAGAATTTTTATGCGCACCTGACAGACCGTTATATTTATTTCTGGAACGAGATCATAAAGGAAGCAGTAAAATATGATAAGGACGCGAAGGTTGTGGCGTATGCTTACAGCTATTACTATTATCCGCCGAGACGTGAAAAAGTGCTTCCCGGCGTCATACTTGGATTTGTGCCGCCGCTCCTTATAAATCTGAATGAGTATTTCTCGGTATGGGAAAAGGCTGGCGTTAAAGAAATGTTCCTCCGGCCCAATCAGCTTGCGATATCGACCGCGGTAACGGCGGGCACTGAAAGGCTTGTTTTCAACGATTTCATCATAGCTCTCAAACATGGCGCTGTTGCTACTGATTATGATTGCGGGTTCGGGTTTTGGAATTCTTCCGGTATGCTGTATTATATACTTGCCAAGGCCCATACAGACCCGGGGAAAACTTTTGAATATTGGGAGGATGAATATTGTTCTTTATTTGGTGAGGCAAGTTCTTATATTAAGGAGTATTACAGTATGTGGAGGGAGATTTTCGAGAAGCGGAATGTGCCTCTCATAATGGAGAAATACAAAGAGAAGATACGCATGGATGATACTGACACTAGATACATAATGCTCAATGATATTGAAAGATATTACAACGAAAAGGATTTTGAAAAGGGGGCTGAAATTCTTAACAAAGCTTTTAAATGCAATGTTTCCAAGAATCAGAAAGAAAATATAGAAAAACTGATAACAGGCAATGAACATGCCCGTTTGACAGTTGCCTTTTTAAAAGAAGTAAATTGCATTGATGAAAAAAACGTGATGGAAGAAAACAAGGAAAAAGCACTGGAAGCGGCTGGCAAACTCCTGGATTTCAGAAGAGAAAATAAGAACAAAATAAATATGAGCTGGCCTGTACTTTTCGGCTATGTTGAGTTTTTATACTGGAAAAAAATTGAAAAGCTCAGGAAAACAACGGAAGAGAAAAAATAAAGGAGAAAAGGGGGATGGAGCAATGTTTAATAAATTAAAATTTACGCTTGTCGAGCTCCTGATGGTCATAAGTATAATAATAATCTTGGCCGGGCTTCTGCTTCCAGCGTTGAAGAGCGCGAAAGATAAAGCGTCTCAAATAAAATGCGCTGGAAACCTCAGGCAGACAGGCTACGGTTTTATTTCATATACCGGGGATTATAACGGGTATTTTCCTTATAGTCATATACCGGACTGGTGTAAGACAGGATATTCAGGTTACTGGTACAGAGTTTTAACGCAATACTGGCCGGAAAGCCTCGGATATATTACGGGACGACAGGTTGAAGGCAGATATCCGGCCTCTCTTTATTGTCCATCAAGCAATAGCCTGAGCCTTTATGGACAAAGCACTGCCGGAAATTACGGGGTGAACGCTTATCTTTCCTGCAATCCGCCTAAAAGTATAGATCGCCTCACCAAAGTATCTTCGGGTATTCTTCTCATGGACGGGGATGATTTCAGTATAGGTTACGATGAGGTTGACGATTTTGCGGCGCGGCATTACGGCAGATGCAACATAGTATTTGTCGATTGCCATGTTGACAAATTCAAAAAAAGCGATATACCGTATACCCCGGCATGGGGATGGACGCCTTACATATATAACTGGTGGTGTGCCAGCAACCCGCCTTAAAAAAGAAAACGCCGATATGAGTGAAAACAACAGGGTCACATTGCAGGACATAGCCGATGAAGTCGGAGTGAGCAGGGTGCATGTCTCCCGCGCGATTTATTCGAGGGGCTACGTCGAGGAGCGGCTCAGGAAAAAAATCCTGAAAAAGGCAGAAGAGCTGAATTATGCTCCCAATCGTCTTGCCACCGCTCTGGTCAGCGGCAAAACCATGAATGTGCTACTTGCCATCAGCAAGGGCTTTTACTATTATGATATCATGAGCCCGGTCCCCAATATGATTAAATGCATTTCAAACGAACTGGAAAAATATGGCTACTGGCTCCAGGTGTCCGCTGATCTGGAGGAACGTAGAGACATAAAGGCGGACGGAATAATCATTTTGGGAGGCAGTGAGAAAAAATTTCGGGCCTTCCCTGAAGAACTTTTTCTCAAGCCGATGGTGACCTCATTCAAAATGGGAGGGAATAAAATCGAAACCGTTGAGAAATATTCGATACCGTATGTGGCGTATGACGCGTTTTCCGGCTTGCTTAAACTAGCCGAATTTGTCGCAAAAAAAAATATAAGTAAAGTATGTGTAATGAACCTGCCTTCGGGAAATGACCCGTTTCCGGTGAAGATATCCGAAATAAGCACGGTTTTTCAGAAGTACGGTATAAATGTCGGGAAAGATGATGTTATAAATATTGCACGCAAAACGGAAAGATTGACTTCACAGATACTTGATGTGATGCCGATCCTGAAAAAATATGAACTATGTATTCTTTCCAGTGAAATATTGGCTTCTCATTTTTATCAGGCCGCGAGTATAGCGAAACTGAAAATACCGGAAGACATTTCCATTGCCGGATATGACAACGCTTATTATACGCAGAATTTTAATCCGCCGTTGAGCAGCCTGTATTTTTCGATAGAGGAACTGGCACAGAAACTGGTATCTCTTCTTATTTCGTCAATTAATGGCGATAAAGGAGAGCGATACCACGTCATGAACACTGACTTTACGGACAGAGGCTCTATCCGCTGAACAAAGATTTACTTCAGGTGTCTGGTGAAGAATTTTTCAGCTTTGTTGCCGCCCCAGCCGTGCTGGCCTTTGTGCAGATCCAGTTCAAGATTTTCAGAGGCATCCGCAGCCTGGTATATTTTTGAGAGTTTATCATAGCATGCCTTTGCGGTGTCTATTTTGAAGCAGGCGTCATAAGCGCCGAGGTCAATAAGGAGCGGACGCGGAGCGCAGAGCCCTTGAAGATCAGGGAGGTCAACAAGTTTATAAAGGCCCGGAGTAATCTGCATTCCGCAATAATTCAGGTCGCGTATTCCGAAGTGCGCCCATAAATCGCTGTAGCAGATTATTTCAGCGGCTTTGAGTCTTTCATCGCAGAGGTACATCCAGAGTGTCATTGTGCCGCCGCCGCTGAGTCCCATTACGCCTATTCTGTTTTTGTCCACAAACGGGAAAGAGGTGGCGAAGCTTACCGCCGCTTTACCGTGGGTTACGTTTATCGACAGAGATGTCATGCCGAACATTGTCGCATGAAGATAATAGATGTTGCACCAGTCCCTGTTACCGTTCTGTCTGTAACCGTTGGGTTTCTGGCTGTCGTTACGTTCCCCGAAGCCAATCCAGTCTATCGCGAAAGTTACAAAGCCTTTTTTTGCCATCTGGTGCCCGTAGTCGTAATTGTGAGCTTTGATTGCGCTTTGGAGTTCGGAGGTGGAGTCATTGCCCATTACGGGTTCCTTGCCGTGGGGGCCGTGTCCGTGGCAGCAGAGAATTGCCGGAAGCTTGGCGTTTTTTTTACTCGCTTTGGGGATATTTATCAGAAATGTCGCTGAAATATGTTTTTGGACGTCAATAATCCATTTCTGTTTTGTCAGTCCGTCGTGTTCCCATTCCGCCAGGAGCATCGGGTTCAGCGGGACAGTCTCAGGGAAGTCGCCGAGAGTTGCCAGCACTTTTGGGAGGGCTTCTTTTTTCCACTCGCTGAAATGTTTTTTTGACTTGCCGTTGAAAGCGTAGACGGGATTGTGTTCAAGAGCTGTCCTGATAAACATCTCCTGCGGGCTCAGGTTGCGAAAAGACATGTTAATCATCCTTATTTTAAGTGCCTGATTTGCGTGTATGCGCCTATATAAGATAATATTTCTTTATCGCTTTGCAATAAACGGGATTTGCCTCAAAGAGATTTTCAATACAAAAATAAAGGCGAATTTGTTTACTAAGTGAATGTATATGATATATTAAACGGCTTTTCAGTCAATAAATTCCAAAATAAAGAGAAAACATGTTTGTAGATAAAGCGACGATAAAGGTAAAAGGCGGAGACGGCGGCAACGGATGTTCCAGTTTCAGGAGAGAAACATTTGTGCCCAAGGGCGGGCCTAATGGAGGAGACGGCGGCGGCGGCGGTGATGTGATACTGCAGACGGCGTCTGGAGAACAAAGCTTTGTCGAGCTTGCCTATAACCGGCATTTTGAAGCGGGGCGCGGCGTTCATGGAAAAGGCAAGGACATGCATGGAAAAAAAGGAAAGGATGTCTGTATCAGAATACCGGTAGGTACTGTTGTAAGGAATGCCGAAACGGGAGAGCTTATAATTGACCTTGATAAACCTGATATGACTTACATAATAGCGCACGGTGGAAGGGGCGGAAGGGGGAACGCCAAATTTGCAACAAGCGTAAACCGTGCGCCAAGAGAATGCGAAGAAGGTTTTCCCGGCGAAGAACGG
>MHBF01000032.1:8879-60720 GCA_001803225.1 Lentisphaerae bacterium GWF2_44_16
AACTTAAAACCATTGCCGATATCGGGCTTGTGGGATACCCAAATGCCGGTAAATCGACTCTGCTCAAAGTGCTTTCGGCCGCGCGGCCCAAAGTGGCGGCGTATCCGTTTACGACATTGCACCCCATGGTGGGAATAATAGAGCTTCCCGATTACCACAGGATAAGCATGGCTGACATACCGGGCCTGATTGAAGGCGCGCACCAGAATATAGGTTTGGGGCACGCTTTTCTCCGTCATATAGAAAGGACAAAAGTGCTTGTTTATGTTCTTGATACGTCAGGATTTGAAGGGCGGCACCCGCTTGATGATTTCAAATCTCTTCAAAATGAACTGGAACTTTATATGGAAGGCCTTTCCAAGCGCAGGGCTGTTATTGTCGCAAATAAAATGGATATTCCTGAAAGCGCTGAAAACCTCAAAGCTCTGAAAAAGGAAGTCGGCAGGAAATGCAGGATTTTCAGCTTAAGCGCGGAGCTTGACACTGATTTCAGCAAATTGAAAGAAGCACTCGGAAAACTTGTTGCGAAAGAGGATCAGAATAAATAACTCAATTCTGTTCGGCCTCGAGGTCTCCGGCGTCAAATTCGGCGGAGACTGACTGGCCCAGGAGATCGATATTTACGAATATAAGGGTTTTTCCTTTGCGTTTCTTTATAATTCCCTGCATTCCTCTCATGGGGCCGTTATTGACGGTTACTCTGACGCCTCCCACGAGTTCCGGCTTGACGCTGAGTTCGGTTTCGAGGGACAGTCTTTCGAGAGATTGAACGGCATTGAGTTCACGGATAAGATTTTCTTCGGCGCTTTTATCAATGTCTATTTTAAATAACACGGCATTCGAGCATAAAAGTCTCTGATATTTATCTTCGTTCATGTTACAGAAGACATAGCTTGAAAACATGGGGACGTGGAATTCGACAGAGCGTCTTTCATAACGGTGTACTTTTCTGTTCAGCGGCAAATAGCAGAGTATATTATTGGCCTGGCAGAATTCCAGTATTTTTTTTTCTCTTCTGGGTTTTGTTCTTACTGGCATCCATGTAAAACCGGGAACATGCTCAATCAACATCAGACACTACCTTTGTAAGTTTCATGAAATTCAAGACTTGAAGAAAAAAGGGGGATATTTATTTGGGGGCATCCTCCGGCGCCGGACTCAGATTTCCGAACCATGCCGGTCCCCGGCAGTTATCGGCGGTACCTGACCATATCATTTGCTTTTTCTTGCCGCTGCTGTCAACATCAATTACAGAGAAGTCAAAGTTGAAATCCTTATCGGGCATGAAATGGGCGGCTTTTAAGCCCTCGTACGGGAAAAAGATTTGCAACTTGTAGCCTTTCTGAGTTTTAACTGATTTGACTTTTGTTCCTTTAATTTCAATTGGAGTAGAACCGCCCGCATAAAAATTAGGCTTGTCCGCTATGGTTTTTGAAAAATAAGGCACGGTTATTACCTGGAAAACGCCTTTTTCGTAAATATCCTTGGCGCGGCGTTCTTCGGGACGTATATCGAAATAGAATTCAACGCAGTCATTCATCCAGGGCGTACCGGATTCCGCTATCAGTTCGTCATCGACGACATTTACATTTACAGTTATTCCGCTTTTACCTTTGACGACGATGCAGGTTGCTGAAGTGTCACCCTTTCCGGTCCAGTCTTCCTGGTTATAGACAACCTGTTCTTTTCTGAAAAGATGAAGGGATGTTTGATCTGTTATTTTTTCAGCATCTTCCACATAAAAGCCTTTTCGCGCCGGTTCAGTGCGGCCTCTGTGTTTTACCTGTTCAACTGCCGGTTTAGCCGCGGCTTTCCCTGTTGTTTTTTTAGGAGTGGCCGGGATTTTGATTTTTTTGAGTTCCTCGATTCGTTTTTTGTCTTTTGAAAGCTCCGCGGCGGTTTCCGTGGTCTTGATTTCCTTCACTGATATTTCTCCTGTCATAGAGAGAAAAAAACGGTTGAGATTTGAGATATGATAGTTGAACGCGGAAAAAAGCACCGCAAGAAAGAGGAACGCAAGTACCCCGAAAATCGAAAGCTTGAATATTTGTCTATTGCTTTTCATTGCAAAACCTCAATAATATAATTAACTTTCATTTGTCTTATTATTCAAGAAAGATTTTAAGAGATTTTTCAAGTCTTGTATTTTAAATGGTTTATCAAGGCGTCCCTTAAAGCCGTATTCCTTATATTGTGCCATTACCGGGTCGTTTGAATATCCGCTGGTTACAAAAGCTATTACATCGGGGTCGATTTCCCTTAAAACTTTTACAGCCTCCTTACCGCCCATTGCTCCCGGGACGGTTAGATCCATTATAACCGCGTCAAATGGTTTTCCTGATTTTTTCGCTTCAGCAAAAATATCAACGGCCTTCTGTCCGTCGTTTGCGAATTCAGCTTCATAGTTCATCAGGGCCAGCATTTTTCCGAGGAGTGCCCTGATGCTTTCCTGATCGTCCATTACAAGTATTCTGCCGCCCCCTGCATACGACATGGAATCCAGCAGTGCTTTAACTTTTACGGCATTAATGGAGGCAGGCAGATAAACATAAAAAGTGGAACCGATGCCGACTTCGGATTCAACAGAGATATGTCCTCCATGTCTTTTCAGTATTGCGTATGAAGTGGCGAGCCCGAGGCCGGTACCTGAATGTTTCGTAGTGAAGAAAGGGTCGAAGATTTTGGGAATGTTCTGTTTCAGGATACCGGTACCGTGGTCTGTTATGGTTATTTTAATGTATTCGCCTTTTTCGAGGGGTAGTGTACTGGTTTCATTGATATAGGCATTTTCCGCCCTGATATTTATTATGCCGCCATTCGGCATGGATTGGTTGGCGTTGATGACCAGATTGTCTATGACTTGGCTTATCTGAGTTGTATCAATGTCAACAGGGCGCAGTTTTTCGGCAAAAGCGAATTCACATTTTGATTTGGAGCCTCTGAGTATAAATGTAACGGTGCTTTGCAGAAGTTCGGGAATGGACGCGGTGGTTTTAACGGGAGTGCCTCCTTTAGCGAAAGTCAGAAGCTGGCGTGTTAGGTCCATGGCCCTTACGGTGGCATGTTCCGTGTCGGATAGACAATGCTTCAATTCTTCGCTGTCGTGTTTATACATCTGGGCGAGCTGTACATTTCCCCTTATTGCCGTCAGAAGGTTATTGAAGTCGTGGGCGATGCCGCCCGCGAGTATCCCCAGAGATTCAAATTTCTGATGCTTGCCGAATTCCTCAAGGGCCTTTTCCCTTTCAATTTCCCTTTCCCTCAGTTCATCTATCATGGAGTTTATGCCCAGCTGGAGTTCTCCGTATTCATCAGTTATAGGTTGGATATTTATCTTTGAACTCAGATCGTTTTTGGCTACATTTTTGACGCAGTTTAGTATCTCAATGGTTTGCCGTGAGAATCTTGCCGCAAGGAGGTAGGACACGCCCAAGCCAGAGATAAGGACCAGGATACCTATCAGGGAAACAGCCAGAATATAAAGGTTTCTCTGCTCATAAAGTTCTTTCTTGTCCATTATCAGAAAAATTTTCCATTGAAATTTGGAAGTGTCGAAGAAAGAGAATTTACTTTTGCCGTTGGTCAATGATTTGAATTCAGTGAAACCTGACTTTTCTGTCGATATTTTTTTCAGGTTATCGTACGGAATGATACTGGTGTTCCCTCCTGTAAGCGCCTGACCTTTTTCATTGATAATGTAAATGAAGCCTGTTTTGCCGAATTTATAGCCGATGAATTTGGAAATGAGCTCCTTGCGGGCAGAATCCCGATAAGCCTGGACATTGGCAAGGCCCGCGTCTTTCAATATGTCATGGGCTTCATCGATTCGGAGCATGATGTCATTCATGCGCAGTTCCAGAATGTGTTTATTGAGACGGTAGAGTATCTGATCTATTATCAGCACACCGGCGAAAAGTATTGAAAATGTAATGACTGTTATCATAACAGTCGCAAAAAGACAAAATCGTGTTTGAAATTTCATCCAGTTAAAATATCACGTGTCCGGTAAAAAATCAATAGCCCCATCTGAGCTTTTAAAACGGCTTTTTCTTTTTCTTTCTGATAAGCGTACCCGTAAGATGAGCGGTGCGGTCTCAGTGGATTTTGGTCGCTGTTTTCAGAACAGAGAGAGGGAGAACAATGCCCAGTTTGTCGGCCAATGTCATGTTCACCGTGAGGATGGTTTTTTTATTGGTAAGCACAGGAATATCTGAAGCTTTTTTCCCTTTCAGCACATTAACAGCCGCTTCGGCAGCGAAAATACCGAATTCTTCGGGGGCCTTGGGCATAGAAATAAGTACGAATTCTGACATTATCGGATTGTTTGAACCCGTGGGCACTTTGGTTTCTGTCATAAGGAAGTCCTTTGCTTCTCTGTTGTTCCAATCTCTGATGCCCTCTTTATTGTAGAGAATTATCATATCGGCTTCTTGCTGTGTGTCTAAAAAAACTTTTTTGAACTCGGTGAAGTCGTTAACTATATGGATACTGAGATTGCCGTTGAAAAAATTTTCATTATAGATTTTAGCGACTTTTCTACTGGTTTCATCATTCGGACAGATATAAGCCATTCTTTCACCCTTCGCGTACTTCTTGAGGAAACCCACGGTTTCTTCGATAAAGTCAATTTCAATCATACCGGTTGAGTTTTTGTATGGATACCCGTAGATGGACGCGTCCCAATTGACCGCACAGAAAACTATCGGTATATCTGATTTGCTGTAATAGGGCATCATAAGGTACTTGGAAGCCGGGTCATCTGACGCTATCAATATATCGGGTTTATATTCATCAATAATCTTTTTTGCCTCAAGTGCCATTTTTTCACAATATTCTTTGGAATCATTTCCCTTGGTATTCATGTGAATGATCTTGTAGGAGATGCCATGAGAAACGATAATACGTTCAAAGCCCTTCAGCATCCTGTCACTCCACTCGTAGGATCTGTCATAGGAGTCAACGAAAACTATTTTCTTGTTTTTCAGGGAGTTTTTTTTCTGTGCGGATACTTCCGGGATCAGAAGGATAGCGGAGCAGGATAATAGCATAAGCCATTTTAGTAAACTGTTTTTCTGCATAAAATCTGGCGTTTTTGTTATTCCATATTGTTATTGAAGAATAAAGATACACAGAAAGAGGCGGATTTCAAGGGAGAAGTGCTCCTGATATTCCAGTGCTTTTCTGGAATAAAAGAAGATTATCTGGTAAAACTTCGCTTACGCGGTGTTTCACGTAGCGCAACGGTGGCGACAATGCGCCGCAATTCGGGAGTTTGGTCTGATAAGCGCTTTGCGTGGAGGGATTTGCTTCGTCAAATCCACCCCGTTCTTTCCGCGTATTCAACGCTGATAACTTATCATCATTACTTTATAAAGCGTACAAAAAAATAAATTCTGATTTTTTCTGTAACTTTGGAGGGGTTATTTTCGACTCTATCTGCAAACAGGTTTAACGGTTTTGAATTTCAAACAAGGAGTAATATTATGAAGAACGCTCTGATTGGCCTTCTCTGTTGTGCGTCATTAATCACTGGCGGAACTCTTCTGGCGCAGGAAGAGACAGTGCCGTCGAAGCCAGATGGGGACTTTGACAAAGCCGGCGGACCACCGCAAATGATGGGATGCAAAGGAGGCCGCGGGGGACAAATGCCTGGCGGCAAGTGTGCTCAGATGGGTGATTGCAAGGGCGGCCCCGGCGGACAGATGATGCCTCCCGGAGCTCAAATGGGTGAACATAGAGGCGGCCCCGGCGCTCATCACGGAATGAGGGACGGGGGAAATAATCCTATGATGGATATTGAAATAGACAACCCGGAAAAAGCTAAAGAACTAAAGGCGCTTGCCGAAAGCAATCCGGCTGAATTCAAAGAAAAAATGAAAGCCGCCGTTACTGAAATGCAGGCGAAGCGCAAAGCCGATATGGATGAGTTCAAAAAGCTTGTCGAACAGTATATGAAAAAACCTGATGACGCCGTCAAATCCAAAATACGCGAAAAACTCGTGGCCCAGCTTGACAGAAAAATCAAAGTCGAGGAAATGATGCTTGCTAAAAAGCAGGAAAAAGTCATGGAAACGCAGAAGCGTATAGAACTTCAGAAAAGCAAAAAGGACGTCATGGTAAATCTCAAGCTGGAAGAGATGCTCAGAGATCCTTCCCTCAGATGGTGAAAATACAGTCTGAGTTAATATAATAATGCTTTGCCGCAGATGTGAAAATTGTTTTTGGCCTCAATTCAGCATGTGCGGCAAAGCTGTTTTTTTATATGCGTCATGACAGGTTATTTTTTTTACGATGCTTTGCAAGGAACGCGTCAAGGCTGTCCGCAAATCTGGAGCGGGCTTTTTTATCGAAAGACGGAGGGCCTCCGGTAATTTCACCGGAAACTCTCAATTCGTCCATAAGTCCCCGCATTGCCAGTTTATCCTTGATATTGATGGAACTGTAAAGCTCTCCTCTGGGGTTAAGGGCATAGGCGCCCTTGGAAATGACCCTGTCCGCCAGCGGTATATCGGAGGTAATGACGAGGTCGTCAACTTCAACCATTTCGACAATGCGGTCATCGGCGGCGTTGTGGCCGTCCTTGACAGCTATGCTGGAAAATAAATCCGAAGCGGGAATTCTGATATAGCGGGACGCGACCATAATCAACTTGACGCCGACACGTTCCACCGCGCGAAAAAGGATATCCTTTATATCCCCGGGAAATGCGTCGGCATCCACAAGTATTCGCATTTTAATCCTGTCCGGTCAGCATTGATTTTGATGTTCTGCCGTAAACAACAGTTTTCACTTGCTTCCATTCGTTGTTTTCTCTGTAGAAAAGATTGCTTTTTTCATCAAGGCCGAAGTTCCCTGCGGCAAAGTCATCCACGGCGGGCGGGAAAACTATCCAGTCGCCGTTTTCCTTCAGAATTTCCTGATTTGCTTTGGCAATATCCTCAAGGATATCTTTAAAGCCTCCGGGCGGTCTCTTTGCCGGGCGTGCTGCCGCGATTGCTTTCAATTCATTAAGAGATTTTCCGTGCAAGTCAATTTTTACAGGGCTTGATATACCGAGTATCGGGCCGCTGTCCATCTCGCCGCCCGCTCCGGTATATGTCTGAGCTATTATGACGCTTGACCTCATTTCGGAAAAACCGTCGAGTATTGCGGTTTCAATCGGAATGGTGTGAAGCCCGACAAGGAGACGTCTCCCGTTTTTCTCCACTGTAAGATCTCCGGGATGGATGTTAAGGCACGGAAAATCCGAAGTTATGTTTGAAAGGGGAACAAAACCGGCGAGAATACCGAAATCAACAGAAAAAGGCCTGAGAAGTTCCCTCAGTTCTTCCGTCCATTCCCCGCGTATTTTTCGTCCGTTTTCGGTCATGAGCGTAACTCTGGCCTCTCCTCTTTCCTTATAGAATTTAACGATGTCCAGTTCAATAAGCGGCAGACTGTAATTTGCCGCGATAATCCGTGCGCGGCTTTTCTCCGGCGCGTCGGTTATGATTACGGATGGTTTCCATTTGCAGTCCGGGTTGTTCCTGACGAAATCAAGGAGTTTTTCGGCATTGCTCCCGCTTCCGCTCATGAAAATGGCAGCCGAAGCGTTTCCTTCAGAAGACAAAAAACTGTTTATCACCGTAATCTCCCGCGCGAAAGGTTTTTAAAAAATTTGATAATTCCTGTTTAGAGTATAAAATATTCAGTAACTGAAAATCAGCAAGACCGCAAAGTTAAAATATGGGATAAAAGCTGATGATATTCATGAGAAACACATTTTTCGCGATATTGTTTACTGCGTTCGCTCTCTTTTCGATGGATACGAGCGCCGGTTTCTGGAACTGGTGGAGCGGCGCTTCCTACAAAGGAAACAAAAACGATATTGAGACCCTGATTATAACTGGAAATTACACGAAGCCCCGTTTCCTGGCCGATGCTGTCATGAAAGAAACGCGTCAGCCTTACATCCTCATCCCCTGTACGGGACAGAATAAGATATTTTTCTGTCCGGCTGACGGTTCGGAAATGGAACTCAGGGAATGTGATATGCCTGGATTCATAAATTTCATTCACCCTGAAAATATAATAATCCTCGGGACGAAGGAATATATTCCCGCTAAATATTTTTCATTTTTAAGCGGCAGGCATAAAATATACATGATGGGAAATGACTGGGCGGCGGACGCGGCTTCAATACAGAAATTCATGGGCACATCCAATTTGTGTTCCGAATATAAGGCACGTTTTCCTGAATACAGCAAAGGCGTTCCTGTTGAAACAAGCTCCAGTTCCCGGAAAGACCAGGGACGGACTGCTTTGAAAGCGGTACCTGACTTCCTGCCTCCGGACCAGGCATCCGACGGACAGAATTCAATACAGACTTCAGACGCGCCGGTATTGATAAAAGACAACAGCGTCCAGATAAGAAAGAAGAGATGAACAGATGCTGAATTTTTTCTACATTGCCAAAAACACTTTTAGAGAATCGCTCAGAGAGCCCATCTTTTTTGTGCTTTTGGTGTCGGCGCTGATAATGATAGGGCTTTTTCCGTCAATGTCCATGTTTGTGTTCAGGGAACAGATAAAGCTGGTAATAGACAGCGCGATGGCGACGACAATGGTTTTCGGGCTCGGCGCGGCAGTGCTCTGCGCAAGCCACACTGTATCGCGTGAAATGCGGAATGGAACAGCGCTTCTGCTGATGTCCAAGCCCGTTCACAGGTGGAGTTTTATCCTCGCCAAAATATGTGGAATAATGGCGGCCCTTACTTTATTCGTCTTCATCTGCAACGTTTCTTCGCTGATTTCTGTAAGGGTGGCGACAGACCAGTTTCAGCTTGATTTCACGGCAATGTATATATACTTCGGGTTGATATTCGTATCCGGCCTTGTCGGGGCGGTGCGCAATTTTCTTTACCAGTCATCTTTTTCATCGGCCGCGATATTTTCACTGCTCATAATCATACCGCTTTTTGCTCTGGCTATAAACTTTGTTCCGGTGAACGGCGAAAATGTCCCGATCAGGCTTGATATGGTACCGGCCCTGGTACTTTTATTTTTCGCGGTCTGGACGATGGGCACTATAACGGTGGTTTTCTCCACGCGGCTGGACATGGTAGCCAACATGACTGTCTGTGCCGTGATTTTCCTGCTGGGACTTGTTTCAAATTATTTTTTGGGAAAAGGCAGCGAGACAAACATCATATACACGTTTTTCTATACGCTGCTCCCGAACTGGCAATTCTTCTGGATGGCTGACGCGCTTGCCAGCAATCAGAGTATACCGTTTTCATATATTGTATTTGCGGGAATTTATTTTATTCTTTACGTATTTTTCTGCTGCATCTGGGCTGTCGCTCTGTTTCAGAACAGGGAAATAGGCAAAGACACCCGTTAGATTTCATCATAATTATAAACAACATTCAAGCCATCAAGTCATGGCAGGGAGACTGAGGCGTATTATGTTTAAGCTTTTTTCAATGGGAATGAAATTTCTGTCTGTATCTTTAATTTTTGTCAGTGCGCAGGCGCTTTTCGCGGCAGATGAAAAGAACATGTCGTCCGTAGTTAAAATATTTTCAGTTTTCAGCAGGCCCAACTACTATCAGCCCTGGCAGAATTTTCAGCAGCAGACCGGTACCGGCTCAGGGTGTGTTATTTCAGAAAACCGTATTCTCACTAACGCCCATATAATCGCCAATCAGACCTTCATTATGGTGCGCAGGCAGGGAGACCCCAAAAAGTATGTGGCGCGGCTTCTCGCCGCGGGACACGACTGCGATCTGGCATTGCTCAGTGTGGATGATGTTGCCTTTTATAAAGGAATAACTCCGACTGAATTCGGAGAGCTTCCGCACCTGCAGGATACTGTTACGGCGTTGGGCTATCCCTCGGGCGGCGACAATATATCAATTACGGAAGGCGTGGTTTCCAGAATTGAGCCGACTGTTTATATGCACAGCGGCCGCATCCTGCTTTCTGTTCAGATTGACGCCGCCATTAATCCGGGTAACAGCGGAGGGCCTGTTCTTAAAGATGGAAAAATGATAGGGATTGCTTTTCAGAACGCTTCCCAGCGTGAAAATATGGGCTACATGATTCCCGTCCCCGTCATAAAGCATTTCCTGAAAGATGTTGCCGACAACAGTGTTGATGGCTTTCCTGATATAAACATGAGAATCTCGGAAATGGAAAACCCGGATATGAGAAAATGGGCACTGATGCCTCCGGAGCAGACCGGGGTTATGATTACTTATCTTTCCCCTCTGGAGGAAGCTAGAAATATTTTTAGGGTAAATGATGTTCTTCTTTCGATAGACGGAATAAATATAGCGAATGACGGGACAGTTCCGTTCAGAGAGACGGAAGTGATTTTTTTCGGCAATCTGATATGGGAAAAGTATGTCGGTGACAAATGCCGTTTCAAGTTATTGAGGAACGGAAAAGAAATGGAGTTGGAATATACTCTCGAAAGAAAAAAGAAGCTTGTTCCTGAACGTGTTTTCGGTCAGCTTCCCTCATACTATATAATAGGAGGATTGCTTTTTGTGCCGTTGAACCAGAATTATCTGGATTCCTGGGGGGGGCAGTGGTGGAACTCAGCTCCGAGGGAACTTGTCAACTACGCGAGCGAGGGAGAAATAACGGATGAGCGCTCTCAGATTGTGGTGCTTTCCGGGATCTTTGCTGATGATATAAATGTCGGTTATCAGAGTATCAAGTATCAGGCGGTGGAAAAAGTTAACGGTAAGACACCCAGAGACTTGAAGGATCTCGTAAATACAATTGAAAACATGAAAGAAGGCTTTCTTGAGATAAGTCTCAAAAGCCACAGCAGGATAGTGCTTGATATTGCCAGACTCAGAAAAGCTGATCCCGCCATACTCAAACGTTATCGCATACCTTCATGTGCCAGCGCTGATTTACTTGCGAAATAAGCCTTCGAGACTGGAACAGGCTTTTTCTATGGTGGCCTCGTCTTTGGCAAAGCAGAACCTTACAAGATTTTCCCCAGCCGCGTCATGGTAGAAGGCTTTGCCCGGCACAGTGGCAATGCCTGTTTCATCGAGGAGGGCCAGTGCTTTTTCCCTGCTGTTTTTTCCTTTTATGGAACTGACGTCGGCAAGTATGTAATATGCTCCCCTTGGAATGAACGGTTTAAGGCCGGCGTGAAGAAGTGATGAGCATATTTTATCTCTGATTTTCTGAAAGTCGTTTTTTATTTCAAGATAGTATTCGCTGTCTAATTCGTTTATGCCTTTTGCGACTCCATGTTGGAGCGGGGCAGGGGCGCATACATAAATCAGATCATTCAGATGGCCTATCGGCTCGGCCCATTTTTCATGACAGATACAGTAACCGACGCGCCAGCCTGTTATGCTGAAAGTCTTCGAATATCCTGAAATTGTTATTGTCCTGTCGGCTATTTCGGGAATAGACGCGGGGCTGATATGTTCGGCATCGTCATACACAAAATATTCATATATTTCATCTGTTATTATAAAAAGGCTGTGCCTGATGGAAATTTCGGCGATATCCTCTATTTCCCCGCGTGTGAATACTTTGCCTGACGGATTGGCCGGAGTGTTGATCAATATAGCTTTGCATTTCGGGGTAATTGCCTTTGTTATATCGTCCGTCCTGAATTTCCAGTCCGGCGGATTTGTTCTTACATAAACGGGTTTTGCCCCGACTGCCGCTATTGTATTTATGTGATATCCGTAATACGGCTCAAAGACAATTACCTCGTCACCGGGGTCGAGCAGGGCCATGCATGCGGAATAGAAAACGCCCGTCGCTCCGGCAGAGACGATAATGTTTTTTTCCGGGTCGCATTTGATTTTATTGAAAGCCCTGGCTTTTTCCGAAATAGCCTTTCTCAAAATAGGGATGCCGTCGTATCTTGTGTAACAGTTGTGCCCTTCCGTGATTGCGTCTGCCGCGCCTTCTTTTACGGGTGATGCCAAGGGTAGATCACAGATGCCCTGTGCCATATTTATGCCGCCCTTTTCAGCGCAGACTATGCTCATGTGCCTTATTTCCGACTGTGTGAGACTGGCTGAACGGTTGCCGGCACTCAGTTTTTTTATCTTCATCATTACTCCTTTTCAACTTGATCGTATAGAAAATTGTTGTCCGTGGAACGGATTTGACGAAGCAAATCCCTCTACGCCAAGGTGTTATGTTGACGTATAATCGTGGAGGGTTGCGCTTCGTCGCAACCGTCTTAAAGCCCCGGCGAAGCCGGATAAGTTTCTCCTGTCACATGAAATATACTGGCGCATGGCATCTAAGACAAACTCCAAACAGGTCGCGGCGGGCCGGGATGGAAAAAGTATAAGAAAAAAATATGAGTTTTAAAATTGTTTTTTTCTCATTTTGAGATATTATGTTAAACTGTTGAGCTATTATTATTGACCTGTCCTTTTTTTAAATTCATTTGGGAGCTTATGACAAAACATATTTTTATTACGGGCGGTGTTGTTTCATCCCTCGGGAAAGGAATTACCGCCGCTTCGATAGCTATGCTCTTAAAGAGACGCGGCTACAGGGTGCGCATGCAGAAACTGGACCCTTATCTGAATGTTGACCCCGGTACCATGTCCCCTTACCAGCACGGAGAGGTTTACGTTACTGATGACGGCGCGGAAACCGACCTTGACCTGGGGCATTATGAGAGGTTTTCTGAAATTCCATGTTCCAAGGCCAGTAATTATACTACAGGCCGCATTTACAGCAGTGTTATTTCGCGTGAACGCGAGGGCGGATATCTGGGCGGCACTGTTCAGGTGATTCCCCATATCACGAATGAAATAAAGGCGGCGATACATTCGCTTGATTCAGAAGATACCGATATCGTTATTACTGAAATAGGCGGTACGGCCGGCGACATCGAATCACTGCCTTTCCTTGAGGCCATAAGGCAGTTCCGTCATGAGCTCGGAGATGAAAACACTCTCTTTATTCACCTTACTCTTGTCCCTTACATTAAAGCCGCGGGCGAGATGAAGACCAAGCCCTCTCAGCAGTCCGTCGGCATCCTGCGCGAAATAGGTATTATCCCGGACATTCTGATATGCAGGTGCGAACGTCCCATGCTGGAGGAGCATCGCTCCAAGCTTTCACTTTTCTGTAATGTTCCAAAGGAGCTTGTGATTGAAGAGCAGGATGTGGCAAACACGATTTACGAGGTTCCTATCGAACTGGCCAAACAGGATCTTGACAAACATGTTCTGAACATACTTTCGCTTCCTGAAAAGAGCCTGGAGATTGAAGACTGGAAAACAATGGTCGATACAGTCATAAATCCCCGTAACGGAAAAGTGGAAATAGCCGTTGTCGGAAAATACATAAGCCTGAAGGACGCGTATAAAAGCATTTATGAGGCGCTTATTCACGGAGGAATAGCCAACAGCGTCAAAGTCCTTATCAGAATGGTGGAAGCCGAAGATTTGGAACGCTTCCCGGAAAAAGATATTCTTGCTGGAGCGGACGGCATACTTGTGCCGGGTGGTTTCGGCGACAGAGGCGTGGCTGGAAAAATAAAAGCTATCGAATACGCGAGAACAAAAAATATTCCATTTCTGGGGATATGCCTTGGAATGCAGTGCGCAGTGATAGAATTCGCCCGGAACGTATGTGGTTTCAAAGAGGCGGACAGCACTGAATTCAACAGAAAAACCAATTACCCGGTCATAGATCTTATGGAAGAACAGAAAATGGTTACTGCCAAAGGCGGCACTATGCGCCTTGGATCTTATCCGTGTGTTATTGGAGAAGGAACAAAATCCCGGATCGCGTATGATAAGACATCAATCGGCGAGCGCCACAGGCACAGGTATGAGTTCAACTCCTCATATAAGTATGAATTCGAGAAGAACGGACTGGTGATAGCCGGGACTTCGCCCGACGGCAGGCTTGTGGAAATTGTGGAATTGAAAAATCATCCATGGTTTGTCGCGTGTCAGTTCCATCCTGAATTCAAATCGACGCCGTTGAAAGCGCATCCTCTTTTCATGAATTTCATAAAGGCGGCCAGGAGCTTGCAGAAATAGTTTTTATGGAAGACAATAATCTCAAAGATTTTTTGAGTTATCTCCAGAACGAAAAACAGGCGTCTGCCCATACTGTCGACAATTACAGACGCGACATTCTGCAATTCGTCAGACTGCTCTTCAAAAAAGAAACTTCCGAACTTTCCGACTGGAAAAGCGTTGACGTTTATACCGCCCGTAAATTGGTGCTGGAGCTTCAGAGTGAAAAGCTCGGCCGCGCCTCCATCATGCGCAAAGTTTCCGCGTTGAGATCATTTTTCAGGTTTATGGTGAGGGAAAATCTCGTTCCTAAAAATCCGTTTATAGGCCTCACTTCACCGAAAAAACAGCAGAGGCTTCCCAAATATATGACGGTGCCGGAAATGGATAAGCTCCTTTCAGCGCCTTCCGTTTACTGGAAAGACGCTTTGGCAAAGGGATTGCCGAAAAGTGAAGACAGCGCGGAATTCGCCATAGCCCGCGATACCGCTATACTCGAAGTGATTTACAGCGGAGGTCTGCGCATAAGCGAAGCCGTCGGGTTGAGGCTTTCTGACATCGACCTGCTCAGTGATATAATAAAAGTCAGGGGCAAGGGCAAAAAGGAAAGAATATGCGCTCTGGGGAAACCCTCAGTCGCCGCTCTGAAAAAATACATCGCTTTCAGAAAAGCGCGTACCGCTAACGATACCCCTTCCGCGCCGCTTTTCATAAACAAACACAGTACGGTACTAACCGCGCGTTCAGTGCAACGCTCTCTGAAGAATTATCTGATGATGGCAGGTTTGCCCTCAGATATGACGCCGCATAAATTGAGACATTCCTTTGCCACTCACATGCTTGACGCCGGAGCGGATTTGAGAAGTGTTCAGGAGCTTTTGGGTCATGCCAATCTCAGTACCACCCAGATTTACACGCATGTCAGCGCGGAAAGGCTCAAAGCGGTATATTCCAAGGCGCATCCACGGGCAAAGTAACTGATTTCAGAAGGGGAGGGGCATGAAAACTCAGATCTTTTATTTTTCCGGTACGGGCAATTCTTTGAGCGTTGCCAGAGTCCTGGCGGGAAAACTTGAAGATACTCAAATTGTATCAATTCCCATCGCGCTGAAACACGGTATCCAACCGGAATGCGATTGCCTTGGCATCGTTTATCCTGTTTACGCTTTCGGTATTCCTCTGATTGTCGCAAAATTCCTGAAACAGCTTTCTCTTTCCAATGACGCATATATTTTTGCAGTCTGCACTTATGCGGGGCTGGCGGGGAAATCTCTCCTCTTAGCGAACAGTTTTCTTCAGAAAAGAAATTTAACCCTTTCCTCAGGTTTCATGGTGAAAATGCCGGGTAATTACATCCCTTTCGGCGGCGCTCCGTCAAAGGTGAAACAGGAAAAAGAATTTGCTGAGGCTGAAAGACGCCTTTCCGGCATTGCTGAAATCGTCAAGTCCGGAAAAAAGATACCTCTGGAAAGAAACTTCATTCCTCCGCTCTGGCTTTCCAGATTAATATTCAGCTATTGCAAAAAAGAAGCCTCCTATGTTGCCATAAAAAACTTCAGGAGCGATGAAAAATGCAATGCCTGCGGCTTGTGCGCGAAAGTCTGTCAGACGGAAAATATTGTCATTAAAAACGGGAAGCCTCTCTGGGGCAATCATTGTGAACAGTGCATGGCCTGTCTGCAATGGTGTCCGCGGGAGGCAATTCAATACGGAAAGCATTCCGCCAGGCGTAAGCGCTATCAGCATCCCGGAGTGAAAGCCCGCGAACTTTTTATTGAACAGGAAAACAGCGGCGAAGCTTTTAAAAATAAAGAATGATGTAGAGCGGAATTCTTTTCACGTCCGTAAATCGTCAAGCCCGAAGCAGCTTCCTGAATGAGATTGGAAAACAGTTATGTTTTTTCCGTACGCGTGAATAGAATCATCCGTATCCACGCGCAAAGCGCAGCCGGATGCTATGCCATAACCAAGAGTCGCGTCGGGACAATGTGATAACGCAGTTTTCAATTCGCGCCATCCGTCTTCCTCATCATGAGTATCGCAAATGAAATTACCGAGACCGAGACAGGGAAAAAGTCCTGCCGTCGAGTCGTCGTCCGGGTTTTCCCAATTGATCCAGTTCGTGCACATCATTATGCTTCCGGCTGAAACACCGGCAAATGCCGTGCCGCCGGCGAAGAGTTCATTGAGAATTTCAGGAGCATAAGTTTTATTCAGGACACTCATGCCCTTTTCTACGTCTCCGCCGCTGATGAAGACAAGCTTTGCACTCTGAAGAGCTTTTATGCCGGAGCGGTTGAATTTTACCGGAAAGACTTCTCCTGTGCCGGAAGCCTGCAATATCTTTTTTAAGAATGAATAATAATCGGGATCTTCATTGCTTGCCGCGCCGATATAAGCGGTTTTCGGTGTCTTCAGTCCGAGTCTTTTTATGAAATCGGCAAGGATAGGGTTTCTATTCGTTCTGCCGCTGTATTTTCCTCCGGCTTCAAAGAGAAGCGCACCGTGTTTTATTTTATTATCAGACATGGAGTAAGTGATCCTTGTATTGATTAAGATAAAAATTCATAATGCGGATGTTTGGATTTTTCAGTAAACGGAAACGGCTGATATGATGTTTCCAGAAAGTTCCGGGGATTTATGCTTATCAATGGTTTTGTAAGACGGTATTTTCCCGGCGGGTCGGGAGATATCCCTTTTACTTCAAGAAGTTCGAAGCGGGCCTTTTTCCCGTAGCTTGCGACAAGGGGTTTGCGCAAAGAAACTCTGAGTTTTTTCTGAATGTGATTTTCTTCGGGGACATAGTAAAAAGAGTAATTATACGGAGTTGTCTGGATAAGCTGATATTCGGCAATTCCTTCAATATCGGCTATGGCGCGGTCAAGGGCCGCCTGAGTAACCGCGCGTCCGTTTGAAGATGTGGTTATGTTTACTGCGCGTCCTTCAATGGTGTCCAGGGTTAATCCGTCATTCCTCCCGCAAGGGCATGCTTCTGAGGATAGCGTTACTATATCGCCTATGTCAAATCGCAGGAGTGATTGCCATGGATTGGCAAGTGTCGTTACCAGTATCGCGCCTGTCTGCGGGCCTCCATGTTTCCCGGAAAATGGAATAAAGTCAACATGACAGTGCTCGGTGTTCTGGTGGAATTTGCCGCATTCGCACTGCATGAAGACATAAGCTGTTTCAGTCGAACCGTAAGAGCTTGCCATCGGCACACCGAAAGCTTTATCAATCTGCCTTTGATGCAGAATGGATGGATTTTCATAGGTGAAAATGATCAGCGGCGGCTTATAGACTTTCAATTCATTTCTGTTTATGAAACGGCTCAAACGCGCCAGATAAGATGGATTGGCCTCCAGAATCACGGGGCGGTATTCAGTGAGTTCCGAGAGCATACGGGACATGTGCCGCTCTGTCCAGTGAACGGGATTTACTCTTTCGTTGAGAAACAGAAAGCGTCCGAGAGAACGTTCTTCCCTGCTCAGATATTTATCTTTGCGGTGAAAACCTACACAAAGAGGACTGGCAAGTATGGCCTCCCTGTGACTGCCGGTGCAGACTTGGGCGGCGCTGCTGTTCAGTTTCCATGAAGAACGTTCAGACGCGTCCCACCATGGCTGATACCAGACATTGCTGACACGGTCCCCGGTGCTCCCGCTGGTTTTCACTATTTCCACTTTGCCGGCAGCGAGGGCCTTCTTCAGATCAAGTCCTTCCGGGACAAAGCCGGTAGGTCCGTATTTATTCATCAGGGCCTTGTCAAGCAAAGGAAGGGCTTTATAACGGGAGAAAACATTTTTGCCGCCGATATCCGCGCTTTTCCATGAGTGATAGGCGGGAACCTTTTTTAGCGCTGTTTCAAGAGCGTTAAGGCATTTCTTCTCATAGCCCTCCGGGTAGGAGCATTTAAGTGGATGTGTCATTGGCCGCGCCCTCCTGTTGGATACCGCTTGACTGGGGCAATATAGTGCGCGTACAATCCTCTTCCAAGCGGCAGCTTTAACGATTCTAATGAGATTGATGTTTTGCTGATTTCAGCCACCATATGCAAAATTCCTGTATTTTTACAAAATCACGATTTTTTTTACAATTGCTATTGACTTAATGGAAGTTGTCTATTATTATATATGCAAGAGGAAAACAATTGAAATAATAAATAACCAAACAAGAGGAGATAAGAAAATGTCAGAACTTGCGGTAAAAGGCGGAACCCCGGTTAATAAGGAAAGTTTCCCGATGTGGCCATCTTTCCAGAAGTCAACAATCCAGAAGGCGATGGAGCCTCTGAAGAGCGGACTTGTCAATTACTGGACGGGTAAAGTCGGTACAAAATTTGAAGCGGAATGGGCAAAGTGGAACGGCGTTAAATTTGCCATCAGCACTTCAAACGGCACAAGCGCGCTGCACACGGCTGTGGCTTCCATGAATATCGGCCCCGGCGATGAAATAATCTGTCCCTCGTATTCGTTCATAGCTTCGTCTTTCTGCATAATCCAGGCCGGAGCGCTTCCCGTCTTCGCCGATGTAAAGGAAGATCATACCATAGACCCGGACGATATTGAGAAGAAAATAACGAAAAAAACAAAAGCCATCATAGTCGTTCACCTTTACGGCATAGTCGCCGATATGGACCCGATTTTAAAGATAGCCCGCAAGCATAACCTGAAAGTCATAGAAGACTGTGCGCAGTGTTTCGGTGGCGTTTACAAAGGCAAAAAGACAGGCACAATCGGCGATGCCGGATGTTTCAGCTTCTGCCAGAGCAAGCACTTTACGACAGGCGGCGAAGGCGGCATGGTCATCACAAACAACGAAGACCTCGCATGGGAATGCCGTTCATTCCGCGACCACGGTTATGACGTCAAAGAAAGGCTGAACCTGCTCGAACTCGAAGGCAAGCTTATGTATATCCATAAGAGGGTCGGCTTCAACTACCGCTTGACTGAAATGCAGTCGCAGATAGGTCTTTGCGAACTCGCCAGGCTCGACTCATGGAATCTTAAAAACCGTATACGCAACGGCAAAATGCTTATCAAAGCCCTGAAAGATCATCCCGCCATCCTTCACGCGCCGGTTGACACAAAAGAACGTCAGAATGCTTTCTGGTGGGCCCCCTTCGTGCTCAATACCGATAAGCTGAAATGTACGACCAAGGAATTCATCAAGGCTGTCGCCGCGGAAGGCGTTCCCGTTTACAGCGTGCTCTGGCCTGAAATGTATCAGGAAAAAGCCTACGTTGAAAAGAATGGTTTCGGTACATTGAAATATCCGTTCAAAGATCCTAACGCCAGAGATATTGATTATTCAAAAGTATTCTGCCCAAAAGCCAGATGGATATCGGACAGGACAATGTCATTCTTTACGCATCCCGTCTATACAAAAAAACATATTGAGCTGTATATTAAGGCATTTAAGAAAGTCGCCGAATATTACATGAAATGAGGTAGTTGATGAAGAACGTAAAGTACGCCATCATAGGTTTTGGCGGGATAGCCGAACACCGTATCGCGAAAGAAGGTTTCGCGTGTGACAAAAAGAGATTCAAAAAAGGCCTTGCCAACGCGGAACTTGTCGGGGTAACCGACAAGAACCCGGCAAGGGAAAAAGCCGCTTCAGCTCTCGGGCTGAAGTGGTATAAGTCAATGGAGGACATTCTCAAGGATAAATCCGTTGACGCTGTATTCATCGCAACAAACAACCGTTCGCACGCGGCCGTCGCGAAAGCCGCGTTGAAGGCCGGCAAGCATTGCATCGTTGACAAGCCTGCCGCTACAACGGTCAAGGACGCAAAGGAGCTTTGCGCACTGGCGAAGAAAAATAAACTGAGCCTGGCCGTTGATCATATGATGATTTACAATGCCTATAACGAGAAAGCAAAAGAGCTTATAGGCAAAGGCGCGCTCGGTAATGTAAACGATATCTGCCTGCACATGGAATTCCTTTACGGCTCCACGCCGGAAGAGGCTAAAACATGGCGCTGTGCGGACCCCGCTGAATTCGGCGGTCCCATCGGCGATGTGGCAAGCCATTGCATGTATATGGCCGAATTCCTTTTCGACAGCAAAATAAAATCGCTTTCATGCGTTTATTATCCCAAGACAATGAAGATAAACGTGGAAGACGGCGCCTATATCAAATTCGTCATGGACAATGGAGTTTCAGGTTCCGTGAAAGTCGGTTTCAACGAGCCGAGAGGCGGATTGGGCGGTACGTTGTCCGGGCTGGGTTATGAAGTTTACGGCTCAAAGGCCGCATTGCGCGGTTACGCCACGCTTTTCCAGCTTTCAGGCCATGATGACGAGCCCGTCAAAATCAGGCTTGACATGGATGACTTCAAGACAGTAAAATCATGCGATGTGAAAAAAATAAAAAATATTTACCAGTCAGTTATTGAGCATCACGCGGCTTCCGTCCTTTCAAAAAAACCGATGGACGGTCTCGATGCGGTGCATAATATCGGACTGATAATCGCCGCGCATAAATCAGCTCAGAGCGGCGGCAAAGTATTGAAGGTGCAATAGCAATTATGATAAAAACAGGCTTCGCCAGAGAAGTGATAACACCGGCCTTGGGAATTCCCCTGGTCGGTTATTTTAATCCGCGCCCTAATAAAGGCGTACTCGACAATCTTTATGTGAAAACACTGCTTTTCCAGAAAGGAAAGAAAGCAACCGGTATCATTAGTTTTGATCTCTGTTTTGTCTCCGAGGAAATGCTGGAGGGCATAAGGAAACGCCTCATTAAAAAAGGCATGAAATTCGCAAAAGATATTATTATGTGCGCGACACATACTCATACGGGGCCTTATGTATGTAGCTTTTTCGGAGCGGAAAGAGATGAGAAATACTGTTCCCTCCTTATTGACAAAGCGGTGCTTTCCGTGGAGGAGGCTTACAAAAATCTTCATGATTCTGAAATTTCATTCGGAAGCGTGAAGAGCAATCCTTTCGCTTACAACCGCCGCTATTATATGAAAGGCGGTAGAGTAGTTACAAATCCAGGGAAGCTCAATCCTGACATCGTAAAACCGGAAGGTCCGGTCGATAACGAAATAGGATTTATCACGATAAAGCAGGACGGCAGGATCACATCCGTTATAGCGAATATAATAAATCATACGGACACTGTCGGCGGTGATTTAGTTTCCGGCGACTGGCCCTCAATGATGGAAAAAGAAATACAACAGGATTTGGGCTATGAGGCAAATGTCATAACCCTTATAGGCTGTTCCGGCAATATCAACCACCTTGACGTTTCGACCGGCAGAAATCAATCCTCGTATGAAGAAGCAAAAAGGATTGGAAAAGGTTATGCCCGGATAATACTTGATAATCTTAAGAAAGCTGAAAAACTTTCAGAGGATGACTTCAAGGTAAGCGTTCTGAAGACGGCAGTGAAAAACCGGAAAATTTTCAAGGGCGAAATTGAAAAAGCAAAGGAAATTGTAAAGAATTTCAAGTTTGACGTTGACAAGGACCTCACCAGTGAAGACTTGGCGAAAGGCCATGGTTCCGTGACGTATTTCTTCGCGAATCAGTTGCTTGAATTTAATAAGAAATCCGCAGGCAAAACAAGAAATTTTGATTTGACGGCAATCAAATTCGGAAAGAAACTGGCGTTGACTACTCTTCCATGCGAGGCGTTCACTGAAATAGGTATGGAAATAAAAAAACATTCTTCTTTTGCTAAAACTTTTGTCATCAGTCTGGCGCAGGGAGAATGCGGTTATGTTCCCATGAAGGAGTGTTTCGAGCGCGGCGGCTATGAAATCCTGCCCATAGAAGGCGGCGGTTCCAGAGAAGACACTTGTGAGTTGCTCGTTAAAAATACATTGAAGATTTTGGAGTAAAATTTCAATACCCGGAAAAAGTTCATCAGTCGGAAAAAGAGGCTTTATTGTCTTTCATGACGGAATTATTGATAAAGATGTCATTGAGTGTGATAGCGATGTGATATCCGGAATATCAGAGAATGGTAATTCTTCGACTGATGAACATTTTTCCCGGGTGTTGTGAAAAATAAAAAACGTCAAAATCAAAAATTGATATCAGAATGAAACCGTGAATTCAGCCGAGCGGCACAAGTGATGGAGCGCGTCTGTTGAACGATACAACGCTGTCAAATCCCGCGTCGTCGGCCAGCTTGATGGCTTCCGGGAAATCAGAAGCCACATCCTGCGGCCTGTGCGCGTCCGAACCGAGAGAGAGGAGCATCCCGTTTGCTTTTGCCATTTTCAGGAGCTCCAGAGACGGGTACATTTCCTTTACAGGCTTTCTCAGTCCCGAAGTATTTATTTCAATCGCCATATTCTTTTTTCCGGCCAGCTCAAAGACTTCATTCATTTTCTTATTGAACGAGTCCATGCTCCGCGGATAAAAGCCGAATTTTTTAGGCAGGTCGGGATGTCCTATTATGTCAAAACAGCCGAAATCCACAAAGTCCAGAAGGAGTTCTGCGTATCTATCCCATATTTTATCCGGCGCCGCGCTGTTTTTCTTCCATGCCGGGATAGCGTTAGGATTGTCAAAAGGAAAACTGTCGATATAGTGAATGGAACCTATTATATAGTCGAATTCTTCTCCTCTGATATTTGTCATGACCTCGTTCATTTTTCCCGGGACCCAATCGAGTTCCACGGCGTAACGGACAGTAACTTTTCTACTTTTTCTCCGAAGTTCTTCTACAATTTTTTTATACTTCGGAAACTCGGAAGCGTTCATTCTGCAATCAGGGTCATAGCCGGAAGGCCATGGAAGGTGATCGGCAATGCCCAGTTCGGAAAGCCCTTGAGCTTCGGCCTGCGCGAGATATTCCTCCGGCATACCCTCCGCGTGTTTGCAGAGGTATGTATGAGTATGATAGTCAATCAGCATAAAAGGGCCTTTTAATTCTGTATTTGGCGCTGAATTGTCGAGACTGTCCTCTTTTTGTTTTCATCCTTTTTCATATCCGCCCCTACTTTGGAGGCGGCATGAAGGACAGTGGCGTGGTTTTTGCCGAAAGCCAAACCTATTTCAGGGAGAGAATGGTCTGTAAGCTTTCTGCTGAGGTACATGGCTATCATTCTGGGTTCGGCGATATTTTTAGGCCTTTTCTTGCTGAGTATGTCATTTACCCGGAGGTCAAAATATTCGGCGACTTTGCGCTGGATAAGGTCAATGGAGATTTTCTTGTTCGTATTTTCTTCTTCAAGCACTTTACTGAGGAGATCTTCGGCTTTTTCAATCGTTATGCGGCAGTTTGACATGGCGGACGAAAATGCCACCAGACGGAACAGCGCGCCTTCCAGCCGTCGCACGCTTGAAGTGATTCTGGCGGCGATGAAAAAAAGAATTTCGTCATCAAGCTTTACCAGATGTTCTTCCTGTTTCATTTTCAGAATTGCCAGGCGGGTTTCAAAAGACGGCTTGGTTATTTCAGTGGTTACGCCTGATTCGAATCTTGAGACGAGGCGTTCTTCAAGGCCATTTATTTCGCACGGCTGCTTGTCCGAGGTTAGTATTATCTGCCTGTTTGAATTATAGAGCGTATTAAAAGTGTTGAAAAACTCTTCCTGAAGCTGAGGCTTGTTGGCCAGCTGATGCACGTCATCAACGAGCAGGCAGTCAACGCTTCTGATATAGGCCCTGAATTCGGCGTGTTTTTTCATTCTCAGTGAATCGACGTAGAGGTTCAGGAGTTCTTCGCATGTTATATAGCGGACATTGGCTTTAGGTTTTTCCTGAAGGACGTTGTGGGCTACCGCCTGAAGAAGATGTGTCTTGCCTATGCCGGTGCTCCCGTGTATGTATAAGGGATTGTATGTGCCCGGCGATTTAGCCGCGGTCAGAGCGGCCGCGTGAGCGTAGCGGTTTTCCTCTCCTACCACAAAGTTCGTGAATGTATGGCGCGAAAGACAGTTTTCCGGAGAATTATTTTCGTCCTCCGTGTCATTTTCCTTTTTAACCTCAAAGAGTGAAGATGGAGAAAGTTCCTCCTCGCTTTCCTCTGGCAGGTATCCTGTTTCAAATTTTATCGAGAGCTTTTTTCCGGCTGCTTCATTTACGGCTTCAGAAAGAACATCCTCATAGTGCGTTTTGAGCCAGTCCGCGAAAAAATCATCGGAAACGCCCAAAATAATATTGTCTTTAGACAACGTTACGGGTACTATGCACTGGAACCACTGTTCAAAAGCGGTAATGCTGAGTTTTTCCTTCAGAAAACCACATGATTTTGCCCATATTTCTTTTACGTTCAAAACCCCTTCAATCATCACTTAAATCCTTCCCTTCCCAAGTGAGTTATCAACAGATTTCAGGCTGGGTTTTCTAAATGCCGTCAACTAAGCAGCACTAGAGCGCCAAAAGAAATATAAAACACGAAAAAATCTTTCCGCCCTCACTGAAAGACTTTCCCGCTTTTCTTTAATATCTGAGGCTGAAATCTATTAATTTAAACTCGTTTTTCAAAACAACATGCCGTTTAAAAGAAGCCCGCATGGTCAACTATGATAAGCAAGGCTAAGATAAACGACTTATAAAAAATCCCTCAAAACAGTCAATAACTTGTTAACAGGTTATTAACAGGCCCGCGGTCTTCCACCTCCGCAAGCCAATATACAATCTAACAAAGAACTAAAAACTAGCAAATGAAAAAACAAAAAGATTTACACTTTTTTTCTTCATTTTGCGCTTGAAAAAAAAAGCTTTTAAGTCTAGCCTGAAAATTATGAAAAAACAAGCGGTTTTTAAAAAGATTTCCGGGATATTCTCTAAGTAACTGACTGCGTGTTGAAATATTTTTATTTCACTTCATATTATAGCATTGTCCGGCGTATGATTTTACGCCCGGTCTTGAATTCAGTTTATTGCCTGAGGGCGGAAAGATGAAAAATGGATAAACTGCGGAAACTGTATATAACGGATTATTGCCTCACTCCGCATGAGAATATACCACGGAGCGGAATTCTCTGCAAAGGCGATAAGATTACTGCTGTCGGAGGAGCTTCCGCTTTCAGCAGAGAGGACGATATGGAGGTTGTCGAGCTTCCCGGTACGTATGCGGTGCCCGGGTTTATCGATACTCACATAAACGGGGCAGGAGGCTTCGATGCCAGTACATCTTATGAGCGCGGCGCGGATATGGGCTCAATGTGCGAGGTGCTGGCCTCCCACGGCGTAACTTCATTTGTGCCTACAATTGTTTCCGCGCCTTTCGATAAAATGCTTCTTGCCGTTTCCTCGACCGTGAAAATGCTTGATGGCGGATACAATGGCGCTCTCCCGGTCGGGATTCATCTTGAAGGACCGTTCATTAATAAAGAAAAACACGGTTCTCAGAGGGAAGAAGATATTCTTGCGAGGGTTGACATTGGAATGCTTCGTGAAATCATAGCTGAAGGCCGAGGGAAAATAAAACTTTTCACTTTTGCTCCTGAGCTGCCGGGTGCCATGAAGCTTATTGAGATTTTGCTTGAGAACGGCATAAAGCCCTCAATGGGCCATAGTCTCGCTTCCGAAGATGAAGTTCTCAGAGCAGTGGAAGCGGGTGTATGCCGCTGTACTCATCTCTATAACGGTATGCCTGCGCTTCATCACAGAGATATCGCGCTTACGGCGGTGGCGCTGACCGACGACAGAATTTCGATTGAGCTCATACTTGACGGAGAGCATCTTCATCCGCGCATGGTTGACCTGGCGTGCAGGGCAAAGCCCAAAGATAAACTTATCGGCGTAAGCGATGCTGTTCAAGGCCTGGGCCTGGATGACGGCAAATATCATCTTGGCGTATCGAAAATAAGGGTAAAAGACGGAGTCGTTACCACTGAGGACGGTGTGCTTGCCGGAACTACTCTTACGCTGGAAAAAGGATGGCAGCACCTGGTAACTTACTCTCATCTCAAGGATACTGACGCCGCCGCCTGTTTTACCATAAATCCGGCGCGTGACATCGGGCTTGAAGACACGGGGGAATTGCGCCCTGGAAAATTTGCCGATATTTCATTTTTTGATTCACTCACAAACAAGACAAGGCTTACCGTGTCCAGAGGACGCATTGTATATGATTCCGAGGGTAAATATTTGAAAGAAGTGGAACATCTTCCCAATTTCCCCTGAGAATAAAAAACACAGAAAAATTAAAACTTCAACGGATTGAAAATGGATTATATTTTACTTGATTCCGGAAATAAGAAAAAACTTGAACAGATAGGCCCTTACCGTCTCGTCCGCCCTGCGCAGAATGCCGTATGGAAACCCGTACTCTCAGAGGCGGAATGGGCAGGCGTAAATGGCATTTTTGAGCGTGATTCTACTGGCGGCGGGCGCTGGAAGTGGCTCAGGGGCGGCGTGGCCCCTTCGTGGAATGTGGACTTGGATTTTTTCAATATGCTCGTGAAACCTACCGATTTCGGTCATCTCGGTTTTTTTCCTGAACAATACAGCAACTGGCAGTGGCTGAAAAAAAACGTTTCCGGATTTGGCGCACAGCCGAAAGTCCTGAATCTTTTTGCTTATTCCGGCGCTTCGTCCCTGGCCGCGGCCTCAGCGGGCGCGAATGTATGTCATGTCGATGCCGCGAAGGGAATGGTGGACTGGGCAAAAGAAAATCTGAAACTGAACTCGGAAATACCCGAGAGAATACGCTGGATAACGGACGACGTCATAAAATTCGTTAATCGCGAAATCCGCCGGGGCAGCCTCTATAATGGAATTATTCTTGACCCTCCTTCATTCGGCAGGGGCTCTCAGGGACAGGTGTGGAAACTTGAAGACGATATAATGCCGTTTCTTGAGCTTTGCGGACAGATTATCGATAAAAAATCTCCGTATTTCGTTATTATAAGCTGTCACTCTCAGGGATTTTCCCCGAGCGTTCTTTCCCGCCTCCTCTGCGATGTTTTCAGTTCAAAAGGCGAAATTCAATCAGGCGAAATGTTAATAAATGAAAAGAACGGAAGAGAATTTGCCGCCGGTTCGTACTCGCGTCTTCTCTGCCGCTGATAATTCGGTTTTCAATCCAGCGTTTGTCTGTACCTGAACAGGCCGATGAGTATTATTCCGAAAAGAAAAGCGACTATGAATATGCCGTGCCGGTAAAAATCACCGAGTCCCGCGCCGCGCAGTATTATTCCTCTCACAATTTCAAGAAAATGTGTGAGCGGCAACATTGAGCCTATGCATTGTGCCCAGAAAGGCATCCCCCTGAACGGAAACATGAAACCTGAGAGCAGTATTGAGGGAAGAAAGAAAAATACCGACATTTGTACAGCCTGCAGCTGATTTTTTGCCAGTGTCGATATTGTAACGCCCACTGCCAGATTTGCGGCTATAAAGAAAAATGCCACGAAAAAGAGCAAAGATATGGAACCGGCGAATGAGATGTTGAAAAGATATTTAGCCAATCCCAGCACCAGCGTGATCTGAATGTATCCCACAATCATGTACGGGATTATTTTGCCTGTCATGACTTCCAGCGGCTTGACGGGCGTGGCCAGCAATGTTTCCATTGTGCCGCGTTCTTTTTCCCTCGTAACTGCCAGTGAGGTTATAAAAACCATCGTCATTGTGAGAATTACCCCCAGCAAACCGGGAACTACATTTACCTGCGTCCTGATTTCAGGGTTGAAGCATCTATGCAGGCGTATGTCCACCGGGCCGTTTTTTACGCCGATTGCCGCAAGGGGCCCTTTCAGCTCTTTTGCCAGCGCCGAATTAACTATGCCTTCAAATGCGGAGAGAGCGTATGATACGGCGGAGGGGTCCGCCGCATCGGCCTGTATAAGAAGCTGCGGCCTTTTTCCCTTTGCCAGTTCCCTGGAGAAATCAGGGGGAAAGCTTATTACGAACTGGGCTTCCGCGCGCTTCATGATTTTTTCCGCCTCGTCTTCGCTTTCAGCTTCTTTGACTATGCTGAAATATTCACTGTTTTTCATGGCCGAAACTATAGCGCGGGTAAAATTGCTTTGTCCGGCTTCTACGATTACGGTGGGGAGAAACTTCGGATTTGAATTTATGGCGTAACCGAAAATCACAAGCTGCAACACCGGTATTCCTACCATCATCGCGAAAGTCATCCTGTCGCGTCTCATCTGAATAAACTCTTTGACTACCACTGACGCGAAACGGCGCGGTGAAAAACTGAAGAGTGTTTTTTTCATTTGAAGTTGTCCGTCGCTTTTTTTTCCGTTAAGTATATGAATACGTCCTCAATGCCGGAACCGGTTTCCATCCATGAAAAACCGCTTTCATTCAGATACGGTTTTATCGCGTTTTCGAGTCTCTGTTTATCGCGTCCGGTAACATGCAGGGAATTGCCGAAGACTATTGTCTGTTCTATTCCGTCACACTTTCTCAATTTTTCGGCAAGGATGCTCAGGTTGGCGCCTTCTACGCGCCATGTGTGCAGTCCGGCTTCCTCTATGACTTCACGAATTGTGCCTCTGGCGAGAAGGTTTCCGTAAGCAATATAAGCGAGGCGGTGGCATCTTTCGGCTTCGTCCATGTAGTGAGTCGAAACAAGCGCGCTTATCCCTTCAGATGCGAGTTTGTGGAGTTCCTCCCAGAAGTCCCTTCTGGCTTTTGGATCGACTCCCGCGGTCGGCTCGTCAAGCAGAAGCAGTTCGGGGCTGTGAACGAGGCATGCGGCAAGCGCCAGACGCTGTTTCCAGCCTCCGGAAAGAGTTCCGGCAAGCTGTTTTTCCCTGCCGGAGAAACCCGTCTTCTCCGTAATGCCGTTTATTACGTTCCGCGCGTCAGAAATGCCGTAAAGTCCGGCGATGAGTTTCAGGTTTTCGAGAACAGTCAAATCCTCATAGAGACTGAATTTCTGTGTCATGTAACCGACGCGCGGTTTTATCAGGTCTTGCTGTTTCAATACATCAAGTCCGAGGCATGTTCCCTCCGCGTGGTCAGGTGTAAGCAGTCCGCAGAGCATGCGAATGAAGGTCGTCTTTCCGCTTCCGTTGGGGCCGAGAAAACCGTAAATTTCTCCGCGTTTGACCTGTATGGCTATATTGTTCACCACAAGTTTCGGACCGAAACTCTTCCTTACGTTTCTTACGTCTATGACATATTTATTGTCGTTGACGCTCCCCATTTTATTTCCCCGTCTGAAGAAGTTTTACGATGACAGGGAGTCCGGGATTGAGAATGGCCGCGTCCTTGAGATCGGGCTTTGCCTCTATCATGAACATAAGCTTTTCTGTATTCTCCTGACTGTAGATTACGGGCGGGGTATATTCGGGTTTCAGTGAAATATAATCCACTACAGCTGAATATTTATTTTCAGGAGTTTCCGTTGTAAACTCCACTTTGTCTCCCGCTTTGAGCTTAAAAGCCTCCGCGTATTTGACGAAGAAGCGGACTTTGACATTTTCCGGCGCTATCAGGCTTATCGCCGCGTTGCCGGGGGCCGCGTATTCGCCCTTTCTCAGGAGAACGTCAAAAACCCGTGCGTCGTTTTGAGCGAAAACCGTGCGCTGTTCAAGTCTCCATTTTGCGGCGGCAAAAGAATCTTCCGCGGCCTTTACAGCTTCCTGTGCCGCTTCAATCTGGTCTTTTCTGGCCGGGAGCTCTGCGACCTTCAAGGATTGTTTGGCTTCATTCAGTGTCCATAAATCGCGTGCCAGGTTCCATTTCGCGGTGTCGTAATCTCTCTGTGATACTGCGTCTTTTTTGCGAAGAAGCATGTTCCTCTCATGTTCGATGTTTGAAAGCTCATATACGGCATTAAGCTTGGATATTGTTGCTTTTATCTGGTTTATTTCCTCTTCGCGGGCGCCTTTCAATACGTCCTGAAGTTCAGCGCGCGCCTTTTTCAAGTTTGCTTCGGCTTCCGAATATGCCGCAAGATATTCTGTTCTGTCGATTTCAAAAAGCTTCTCGTCTTTCTTAACGGTGTTTCCCCTTTTGACGGACAACTCTGTTATTATCCCTCCGCTTTCCGGTGAAATATAAAGCATGTCCGCATCAATATAGCCCTGGCGTAAAGAATTTTTGCCGTCATCGCAGGCGCTTAAAAAACATAGCGCCGCAAAAGCCGTAATTATCTTCAGCCTGAAATTTTCCAGAAAAAATGTACGAGGCATTTTCATTTTTTCCTGCCGCTTTTTTTATCCGCCTTTATATTATTAAATATCTTCCCGGCTATCATTTCACTATTTTTTTGCGTGAAGTTGCTTTCCCCGGTAAGCGTATCTATTACGGGCCTGTTAAAAAGAAAAATACACTGGGCTATTGTCAATATTCCAATGCTGTCGATTTCTTTTTCAGAACAGCCTTCAGAAACTATTTTCCTTATTGTCTGCCTTATTTTCATAAAGCGCGGCTTTATCTGTTTTTCCAGTATCTCAAAAAAGAACGGTGACGGGTTTATCATTTCTCTTATCATCATCCTGAAGCGGTACCTGTGAAGGGGGCTTTCAGCTGAAGTGTTTTTCACAAAATATTGTATCATTGTTTTAAGAAATTTTTCGGGTTCCAGCTCAGGAGATGATATTTTCAGCGCTTCGTCAATCGGGTCGGCAAGCTGGAAGACGTATTCTATAACATGTCTGTACAGAGCTTCCTTGCCGCTGAAGTGGTAGTTCACCGCGGCTATATTGATTTTTGCCTTCGAGCATATATTTCTTATCTTTGCGCCGTGATAACCGTGTTCCGTAAATTCCTCCAGCGCGGCTTCAATTATTCTTTCCTTAGTACCCATAACACACCTCTCTAACATTTGTATCAAACAATATTTTAAAACATCTGTTTGATTTTGTCAAGGCCTGAAGAAGAAAAAACGGCTTTTTTAATGATTTTTCGGGATAGATATTTTTATTGTGCCATGAAAAAAGCGGTGAAGCAAAATAATAAGTTTTGCCTCACCGCTTGACGACGGAAATGCTTGGGAGATTACAAGGAGACGACTTTGTTGCTCAGTATTCCTATCTGATCAATTTCGATCTCAACAATATCTCCGCTTCTGAGAAAACGCGGCGGCTTCTGTGCCATGCCGACGCCGCATGGGGTGCCCGTCAGAATAACTGTTCCCGGGTAGAGTGTTATTCCCTCTGACAGATGAGATATTATTCTCGCTATGCTGAAAATCATGTCGGAGACAGGCTGGTCCTGCATTATTTTGCCGTTCAGGCGGAGCTTTATATGGAGTTCTTCAGGACGCGTAATCCCTGTAACGAGATATGGGCCAAGGGGACAGAAGGTGTCAAAAGATTTTCCGCGCGCCCACTGAGCGTCTATTTTGAGTTGTACGTCACGGGCGGACACGTCATTGGCGCAGGTAAAGCCAAGTACATAATCCATCGCGTCTTTTTCGCTGACGTAGCTGGCTGTTTTGCCTATGACAACCGCGAGTTCTGCTTCGTAATCGACTTCATCGGGATTCTTGCTGGGTAAAATGATGTTTTCATTATGCGCTGTCAAGGAATTGGTAGTTTTTATGAAGACCAGCGGATTTTTTGGCGGTTCGGCCGCGCATTCTTTGCAGTGGTCTATATAATTCGCTCCGATTGCGATGATATTCGGCGGATTTACAGGCGGAAGAAAACTTTTGATTGAACCGAGCTCTACAGTTTCGCCTGTCTCTTCAAGAGTCCCCTTGAAAATACAGCCTTTCAGGATTTTAACGTTATTGCCTTCCAGTTTTCCAAGGCAGGCATCAGAATGTCCATCTTTCTTGAAACGGATATATTTCACAGTGTATTCCTTTTAGTTTAGTTTTGAGAATATAGTAGTTTTTCTGTTTAAATCCAGGCTGAGGATGATTTTTATCCCAGCTCTGGCCCGGCGATTGCAAAATATTGCTCATTGACTGTCGTATAAGAATTTTCACCTTTATACATTCTTATAAAATTACGCTGTTGAACAAAACCCAGGCTTTTCACGCTTTCAACAAATGCGGAATTCGTATCAATCACATCAAGCACTGCCGCCTTGCCGTTCAAAGAGGGAAGAACTCCTTTCAACAGTTTCGCGGCTGTCGCGCGGTCATCCGCGACCAACGGCCCAAGTTGGGTAAATTTCCTTCCTTGCCGTCCGAAGAGATAAGCTTTTATTTTGTTATTCTCCGCATATTTGAAACAGAGTTCCGGGAATGTCGAAGTCAAATAAGTCAGAACATTTGTTCTATCGGCTCCAAAGACGAATTTGTCTTTTTCAATAATCTCCGGCATATCTCCCATTTCAACAGAAGATATTTTATCTGATTTTTCACCCTGACACTGAACGGAAATGTTTATCATTCTGCTTAGAGTATATTCATCTTTAAAGCCGAGCTTGTCATATACTTTTTTTCCGTCCGGGGTAGCGTCGAGTTTTATGTTGTCATAGTCTTTCAGCGCGTCCATTGTATGTTTCATTAGTGCGGACGCGATGCCCATTCTTCTGAACGCGTTGTCAACTAATACCATGCCGATCCATGAGACTTTGTTTTCATATCCGACACTTGTAATTGACGCCACGGGTCTTCCCATGTGGACCATTACAAAACAGGCTTTCTCATTCATGCTTAAAAAAGCTTCCCAGCTGGACGCTGTCTGATTCCAGTCCGCCATCTCGATTAATTTCATCAGTCCAGGGATATCCTTTTTGAGCATATTCCGGATTGCCAGTCCACCTGAGCCGGCAAATCTTGGCTGATTTCGGAGCCTGCTGATTCTATCCCTGATATAAGGCAGGAGATTGCAGACGGTATTATCCATCAGAAGTTTTCCTTCTTCTTTCGACGCTTCTTCATAATGCCCTATCGCGCCCCTTGCGTTGAAATGCCCCACTCCAAACGTGGTAAGGTCGCTTTGACGCAATGGAATTGCTCCATCATCAAATTCAGGCTTATTTTTGATAACTCTGACGGCTTCGGGTTTTTCAATCATTATTCTGGACGTTTCACTTTTTCCGGCGTGAATATCAAGTGTTGTCTTGCCGGGCGATACATGGGAATTGGCGAATTCCCAGGGATTGATCAGCAGAATTTTTATATTCCGGTCATGTCTGTTTATATCTCTGCAAACAGGTATGAGACAATGATTGCCGCCGTGCCCGTTTACGACAATAAGTATTTTGAAGTTCTGTCCTTCCGCCTCGTCCGCTATGTCTCTGATGATTTGCATCAGCGTTTCAGGTCTAAGTGAAAAAGAACCTCTGAAACCTGTGTGTTCGAGGCTTGTCGCGATTCCCTGTACCGGAAGAAGCGCGGCGTCCAGTTCCTTCGCAATTATCCCGGCGAAATACTCGGCATGGATAATATCGGTGTTTAGAGGCAAATGTGAATCATGCTGTTCCACTGAACCGATCGGCAGGATTAAAATATCGCCGGAATGCTTCTGCCATTCTACTGTAGTGTTTGCTGTGTCAATCATGTTTCAGTTCAATCCCAGATATCATTTTCATTGAAAGGAATGGATACCTCATCTTTTATTTTATCCGATTTATACATTGCCAGCGCTATTTCCAGTGAAGCTTTCACGGAAGAGCACGGAATGCACAGTTCTCTGCCGCTTTCAATTGCGTCAACGCAGTCATCAATCACATATTGATGATCTTCGCTTGGAAGCGCCGACGGGTCACTGCTTGCGGTTGCTTGCGCGGCATTGCCGGAGGCGCGGATTTTTTCATCTTCCGGTTTTTCCTCTTTGAATTTCCAGAGCTTGAATGCCGTCCCGCACATAATGGCGCTGCCGTCTGTTCCGTATATCTCAATCTGCACGTCATTTCCCGGCCATATAGCGGTGCTTGCCTGAACAAAGCCTCTTACGCCATTGGCGAATGTGATCCTCGCGTCAAGCGTATCTTCAATTTTTATTTCCGGGTGCGCCAGATTATGCATTTCGGCGACAACGCCGGACGCGGGGCCCATCAGATATTGCAGAAGGTCGATATAGTGGAACGCATGTTGAATAGTTACTCCGGCGCCGCATTTGCGGTTTGAGCGCCATGCGTCCATTTTGTAATAGTCCGCGGCGCGAAACCATTTCATGACGGCGTCGACGCGCAGTATTTTTCCGAAGCGTTTCTGTTCCAGTGCCGCTTTTATGTGTCGCATCGGTTCGCGGATTCTGCACTGCACGAATATGCCGAATTTCACGCTGGCGTCCTTGCAGGCTTTTATCATCCTGTCAGTTTCTTTGAGTGACATGGCGGGCGGTTTTTCGCAAAGCACGTGTTTTTTTGCCGCCGCCGCTTTCAGGACAAATTCAGTGTGCATGTGATTTGGCGTGATAATGTCAACAACTTCAACGCGCCCATCTTTCAGCATCTCGTCAAAGGATGTATATACAGTTGCGGACGGAGCAAATTTTTCCGCCAGCTTTTTTGCGTTCTGTTCATTGACATCACAAACTGCCACTAATTCGGCCTTCCGCGACTTTCTTAAAGCGTCCGCGTGGATTCCTGAAATCATTCCGGCCCCCAGTATCCCGAATCCTTTTTTGCTCATATGCGTAATCTCCTTTTATTTTTATGGATGTAAAATAACTTTCAATGCTCTCTGCGCTTCAAGTTCCTGAAAGGCATATTCCCATTTATCCAGCGGCAGGCGGTGGCTGATTACTTTATCAGCCGGAAGCAGGCCGGAAGCGACCAGATTTATGGCGCGGTCCCAGCTGGTATAACTGGTCGAAAGACAGAAGCTGATGTCCAGAACTTTGAACGCCGCTTTTTCCCATGGGAAATCTACGTTACGCCCTCCGGTAAGTCCTATCGCGCATATCTTTCCTTTTTTGCGCACCAGGTCAACTGTTCCGGCGATCGCCGGGGGCGCTCCCGAACACTCGATGACTAAATCAGCGCCGAGGCCGTTTGTCAGCTTCATGACGGTATCGACAAGGTTTGTCTTTGCCACATTTATGACTGTTTCAAAGCCCAGCTCTCTGGCTTTATCGAGCCGCAATCCTTCATCCGGCGGCGCGCCCGCCATGACAATATGCCTGGCCCCTGACGCTTTTGCCGTCAGGCCCGCAAGCAGTCCGATAGGGCCCGGACCAATGACCACCACGAAATCGCCTGCTGTAATTCCCGCGCGTTCAATGACGTCGTGAACGGTGTTGGCAGTTGGTTCTATCACTGCCGCCGTATCATAATCCATGTTCTCCGGTATCCGGTGCAAAAGTTGTTCAGGCATGACCAGGTACTTTGTCATACAGCCGTGAATTCCCCAGCCGGGACTTCTTTTTTCAGGGCATATCTGGACATTGCCGGTACGGCAGAGGTAACATACTCCGCAGTGTTTCGTATGGGGTTCGCCGACGACACGCTCTCCGACTCTATAGTATTTGCAATCCGGCCCAAGCTTTACGATTTCTCCCGAGAATTCATGCCCCAGTATGACGGGAGGCCAATAAGGGAAACGATCATTCTTTACATGCAGGTCCGTTCCGCAGATGCCTGCGGCTTTCACTTCGATAAGGACTTCTCCGGATGCGGGGACTGGCTCCGGCATTTCCTTGAATTCTATGAAGCCCTGTCCTTTTTGTGTTTTTACTAATGCTTTCATTTTTTCCTTTCACAATATTCGAGTATGAAGTTCAGGAGTATTTCCGCCGCCTGCGCTATATCCGTCAGGGCGATATTTTCTTTAATGGAATGCGCTACTTTCAGGGAACCCGCGCCGAATACCAGTGTGGGTATATTGAGCTGGTTGTTGTAAAACCACGCGTCGCATGAAGCTGTCATGCCGTCAACAGTCAGAGAATATCCGGCGTCCGCCGCGTTTTTCAGCATTATGTGGACGAACTCATGTTCCGGGTCCATAACGCTGCAATCATGACGGTACATGAATGTCAATTCAAAATCCTCCTCCGCCAGTCCGCCGTTCAACAGCGCCTCTTTCATTTCGCTGCATATATCTTCCTTTGTCTTATTCGGGAGAAAGCCGAGTACGCCTTCGAGCAATGCCTGATTCGGCGCGGCCGCGGGCCAGTTCCCGGCCTGTAACTTTCCGAAAGTAATCGGCATGGGATTCGGGTAGATGTCGAAGAGCTTGAAGCTTCTTGACGCTTTCAGAAGATTTTCATGATATTTTTCAAGAATGTTTATCGCGTTTCTTGCAAGCAACAATGCGCTTTTTGTCTGTCCGGCCGTACCGCTGTGTCCGGCTATGCCTTTGAATTTCACTCGGAACCATACTGCCCCCCGGATTGATGTGAGCAGGCGGTTTTCAGTAGGTTCCAGAACGACGCAGAAATCAGCTTTTTCTCCGGTGCGTGCCATAGCGAGCGAGCCGTTGCCGCCGTTTTCCTCTTCATTTACCAGATGCGCGACAAGATCGCCTTTCAGCTGAATGCCCAGATTGTCCAGCGATTTCATCAGGAGATAAAACAACGCAACCTGGCCCTTGTCGTCACACGCGCCTCTTCCGTAAATCCTGCCGTCTTCCAGTTTGGGGTCCCATGCGTGGGTCATTCCTTCAGAGGCCGGCACTACGTCGGTATGAGCGTTGAACATCAGTTTGCGTCCGCCGCCATCCCCTTTTCTGCTGACGCGCAGATTAAAGCGCCCGTTGTATTTGATATCGGGGACCGGATCACAGTAATCAGGGTCTTTTGTGATATCGTCAGACAATGGGACCCTGTCTGTTCTGACATTCATGGTCTTGAATGTATCTTCAAGAAAAAGCATCAGTTCGTGCTCATTGCCCGGAGTTGTCGGATACCTGATTATGTCGCAGAGAAATTTCTGTGTTTCGGGAAGAAATTTCTCCACTGTTTTTTTTATTTCTGTCCGCATATTGAATGTCCTTTAGAGGCTGAGTTTTTTTAATGCTTTTTCCATGCATACCAGGCTTTCATCGGCGATTGCCTTTGTTATTACCAGGGGAGGGGCGACCCTTATCACATTCCCATAGACTCCGACTGAACCGACAAGGAGGCCGTTTTCGGCACATGCGTCAATGAATGGCCTTATCAGTTCTTTCGCAGGTTCTTTTGTTTTTTTGTCTTTGACGAATTCAAGGCCCATGACCAGTCCTTTGCCGCGGACATCTCCGAGATATTTGTTTTTTGCCGCTATTTTCAGCAGTTTTTCTTTCATGTAAGCGCCGATTTTCGCGGCGTTCTCGACAAGTTTTTCTTCTTTCATGATATCAAGTATTACCGGGACTACCGAACTGGAAACCGGATTTCCTCCGAGAGTGCTGGAGAGTTCGCCCTTGCCGAGGCATGAAAAGACATCGTCCGTCGCGACTACAGCCGAGACCGGAATTCCGCATCCGATGGCTTTGCCCAGGGTTACGATATCCGGTTTCAATTTATCATGTTCCATCGCAAACATTTTGCCAGTGCGCCCGTAGAGCGACTGGACTTCATCCAGAGTGACCGGCAATTTATTTGCGTGTGCCCATTCCTCAAGACGTTTAAGCCAGCCCTGCGGTGGAAAAATAAAACCGCCCGCGCCCTGATACGGTTCAACGATTATTCCAGCCAGACTTCCTGTCGAATTTGCGCTGATGAGCGCTTCGAGATAGGCAAAATATTTTTTGAATTTCGGCCCGTCTTCGCAGAAGCCGAATGTGTCGCGGTATGGATTGGGATACGCCGCGCGGATTGAACCGGGCAGACTCGGGCCGTAGCCTTTCTTGGGGCCTGCCATTCCTCCGACTGCCGCGGAACCTGTTGTTCTTCCGTGAAAGCCGCTTTCAAAAGAAATAATCTCATACTTTCCAGTGCGTCTTTTCATAAGGCGCAGGGCCGCTTCAGTGGCTTCACTGCCAGTGCTGAGAAAAAAACATTTTCCGAAATGTTCCGGCATGACATTCATCAATGCCTTTGCGGCTTTTACGCGGTATTCAGTGGGACTTTCATAATTGTTTATGAGTTTTGTGACCGAGTCCTGCACCGCTTCAATCATTTTCGGGTGACAGTGTCCTACATTGGTTACCAGCACTCCCGATGTCCAGTCGATGAATTTGTTTCCGTCAACATCGGTAACTATGCATCCTTCGCCTTTTTCCCATACTATCTGGGCCTGATACCCGGTTACGTCAGCTTCGTACTTATGCCACTCAGTCAGAAGTTTTTTGCTTTTTGGCCCCGGGATAGCGCTCTTTACGCCTGTATATGACATTTCCACACTCCTTATTATATTTTTCTGAATTCTTTAATTCCATTTACCACACAACGCGCGGCTTTGCCTTCATGCGCGGCGATAATATCGTCCAGAATACTTTTTCTGATTTCCCATCCTGCCTCTTCCGACGCCCAGCCTGTATGCGGGGTGAGAATGACGTTTTCCAGAGCGAAAAGTTCGAAATCAGGCTCAGGCGGCTCCTTGTCGAAAACGTCGATTGCCGCGCCCGCTATGGCTCCCCTGCGAACCGCGTCCGCCAACGCTGCCGAGTCAACCATGGGGCCTCGTGAAGTATTAACGACATAAGCGGTCGGCTTCATAAGCGCCAGCATTTCAGCGTTGACTATATGCCTGGTGTCATCCTTTAGAGGCGTATGTACCGTGACATAATCCGATTCACGGAAGAGCGTTTCCTTATTGACGAAAACAAGGCCCTGGTCAACGAGTTCTTTTTTGCGGTTTTCCTTGATGTCAGTATCACACGCGATGATGCGGAAGCCGAATGTACGGAGTTTTCTGAAAACACGGCTTCCTATGCGTCCGACGCCGAGTATTCCGAGAGTTTTGCCGTCAAGCCTGTATATCGGGAAAAGCCCTGTAAAATCCCATTGTCCGCGCTTTGATGATTCTTCAAGTGTGCGGCGGCTCTTCACTACTTTTCTGGCGCATGCGAAAATCAGGGCTATCGCATGTTCCGCGACATCCTCTTTGCAGTAGTCCGGCTGATAGGCGAACTGTATTCCGTATTTTGTGCAGGCTGCGACATCCACGTTGTCATAACCTATGCCGTGCCGGATTATAAGGACGCACTTTTTCAGTTTAGAAAGGAGTGAGTCGGTCATTTTCACCATGTTGACGACTATGACGTCGGCATCTTTAATCTTTTCAAGTATCTCCTCTTCCGTTTTGAACTTGAGTTGATGCGTTTCAAACTCTATTCCTTTTGCCGCAAGTTCCTTTGCTTCCCATTCGAGATCGGCTTCGATGTAATCCGTTACCGCTACTTTGAATTTTCCATTCATAATTGTTTTGTCCTATATTAATTTTTTAAGAATATTTTACCGTTGTTGAACACCCTGAGGATGCGGCTTCGTAAATTCCCTCGACGACTTCCAGAACTTTAACCGCGTCATTTCCTCCGATGAATGGTGTTGTCCTGTTGATGATGTTGCAGGCGATTTCATTGACATACTCAAGTCCGAGAGAACCGCAGTAGCCGGGAATATTGTCCAGTTCGAAATTTATAGTCTGCCTTGGGGCCCCGCCGAATTTCACATTGTTGCTGCATATCATCATGCTCTGTTTTGTGCCTTCAAAGGCAGGTGTGAAATTTATGCAGCCTTCCGTCCCTCGTATGCCGAGATATAGATCGCGTCCGTATGGATAGCTGTCCGGCACCGTGTAACTGATGTCGAGGGCAAGGGTTGTGCCGTTTTCAAATGTCGCTATGGCAAAGGAATTGTCTTCAATATTGTAAGCTTTATTTACGTGTACGTTTTTGCCTGTAACTTCAGTGATTTCAGAATTCAGGAGCCAGCGGTAGAGATCAATCCAGTGCACTCCGAGATTGTACATTGGGCCGCCGCCGCTTTTATTTTTATCAAGCATCCATTCGCTGGAACCTTCTATGTACCGATGCAGTCCGCCTGCCGCGCAACGCCCTTCGCAGCCTACTATCCTGCCGAGAATTCCCGAGTCTATCGCTTCTTTCATTTTTCTTGTCACAGGATGATAGCGCCAGAGGTAGGGAGTGGAAAAAAGAACATTGTTTTTATTGCAGGCTTCGGCAATGCGCCGCGCGTTTTTCGAAGTATTTGCCACCGGTTTTTCGACCACGACATGAATGCCTTTTTCGGCGCATGCGACTGCCGCTTCCGCGCAATCGCAATGTGGAAGAAAAATATATGCCAGATCAATTTTTTCCTTTACGAGGAGTTCACGCCAGTCACCGTATGTTTTCACCGCGAACTGTTTTGAAAAATTGTTTCTCAGCTGCTTCTTTTCATCGCTGGCGGCGACTACATTTGTTTTGCCGCATCTGATGAAGTGAGGCATGTAAGTGAGAGGATGCAGATGCCCCAGCCCTATTATTCCGACATTTAAAACTTCTGACATATTTATAACTCCCAGTTTAATGGTATTTCTGTTTCAGTTCCGTTTTTTTCATCCGAGAGATAAGCGGCATAAATAGTCGCCGTCGTATCCAGAGCGAGCCCCAGGCCCGACTGCGGCGGACGTTTTTCAGCCGCCGACAGAATGAAATCCTGCATTTCCGTCTGATATCCCATCGTAAAGTTTTCATCAGTCGCGATTGATGACCAGCCTTCTTTGGTGCTGACTTTTTCCATCAAATAAATGTTTTCGAATTCTTTTCCACGCGGATTATAAATATCCATCAGTTTTGCGGGGCTTATGTGACAGCGCGAACGGTGATTGTTCGCGAAGATTTCAACATAATCATAAATTCCCCCAAGCACAATTTCCGATGTCAGAACATCGGCGACAGTGCCGTCTTCAAAGGTTACATGCATGAAGCCGTAATCCTCCACGTCATGGTAATCAGTCCGGATAAGTTTTTCGTCGCGGTAATTCTTCAGCCTTGTTATGCTGTGTGTCCTGGAGCATACGGTTTTCGGACGCAGCGGCCTGCCGTCCCGCATGATGCCTTCAATTCTTTTCAGGTAGAGCATCGCGCTGAGTGGATGACAGCCTTTACCTATGAGAGAGCCGCCGCCGGCCTTTTCCCATATTCCATATACGGGGGATGCCGAGCCGTTATGGGATTCTTCTCCGGTCATGCGCAAAATCTGTGCCCCTGTTTTTTCGAGTATTTCTCGTTCCTTCTGTATGCCCGGGGCATAAACAAAATTTTCGGCGTAGGCAAAGAAGCTTTTATTTTTTTCAACTGTCTCCGCGATGCGCTGAAGTTTTTCCAGAACGGATTTCAGCATTGGGGCTTTGGAAGCCGCACCGCCGTTTTCAGTATCGAAATAACCGGTCAGCGGTTTTTCGCAGATTATTCCTTTTCCAGCGTTGGCGGCCGCGATGATATCTTTCTCATGTGCATACGGAGGAGAGCAGATGTCCAGGATATCTACGTCCTCAAGCATCCCCGTTACACTTTCATAGACTTTTATGCCGTGAGCTTTTCCGAAAGTGGAACGGCTTTCCTCGCGCAGAGAAGTTACTCCGGTGATTTCAAGGTCAACGCCATATACGCGGCGGAGGCATTCGACATGATATCTGCCAGCAAAGCCCGCTCCGACCAGGCCCAGTCTGAGTTTCTTTTTCATGTCATGCGACTCCTTTAGTTGAGAGAAGCATTGCGCAGGAACTTACTATCTTGTCAGCGCCTTCATGTGTGAAAAGTCCTGAATTCAGAGTGCTTGAGAGAGTCTTCTGGTTTGAACGGTAAAAGTATGTTACGGCGAAGAGAATAAACATATATACTTCAAAGGAAATGTCTTTTCTGAATATGCCTTCTTCCTGTCCTTTTTCGTAAACGGCATTCAGTTTGGTATAATTCTCCGCTTTGATATTTTTAAGGCACTTGTAGAATGGTTCGGATTCAAGATTCGCCCAGGATATGAGTTTCCAGAAATCAGGGTGTTTTTCATGGAGTTTCATATAATGCCTGAGGATGACTTCTGTCATATTGGCGCAGTCGCATCCCAATTCGTTTATCAGGTCCAGTTCTTCAATAGCGATGTTTTCAAAGGACTTGACAAGGCAGGTTTCAAAGAGAGATTTTTTGTTTTTGAAATACTGATATATCCTCTGCTTATTTGCGTTGGATTCTTTTGCTATGCGGTCAACGCTTGTTCCGTGATAGCCGTATCGCGCGAATAAGTGAAGCGATGATTTGAGTATCCGCTCTTTGGTTTTTACCGCACGTTCCTGCATGATTCAGAATTTCCCGTTGTTGACTTCAAAATGTGTCGGCTTCCCTAAACTCTTTCCGCCCTTCATTATCCATTCCGCCTGCCATTGGATCATCTGGTTCAGACCCACTTCCGGATATCCGAAAAGCTTGAATGCTTTTGCCGCGTTGTTGAGGTACGCAATATTTCCGGGAGTGCCGGTATAAGTCAGATTTTTATTGAAAATCCTGCTGAATTCCTCCGCTATATGTGCAAGCGAAATTGTTTCCGGCCCGGATATATTCAGTATTGCCGGAGGATTGTCGCATAGCTCAAGGCCCAGAAGGGCATAATTGTTTGCGTCACCCTGCCATATCACGTTGAAATGCTGAACAGACGCGCTTACGGGTTCGCCTGCCCAGATCCTGCTGCCGATGTCGTAAAGAACTCCGTAACGCAGGTCCACCGCATAGTTTAATCTGTATATAAGAGCGCGTGTCTTATTGATTCTGGAAAAATAAGTGAACACCCTTTCACGGCCCAGGCATGACTGGGAGTATTCACCGATGGGGTTAGGCGGTACTTTTTCAGTACAGCCGCAACTTTCTACTGGAACCAGCGGATAAACGCAACCCGTGGAAAAAACCACTATGCGGCTTTCCCGGAAATGTTCCGCCACATAAGCGGGCGCTACAGTGTTCATAGCCCATGTCAAATCTTCCGAGCCGTCTGTTCCGAATTTTTTTCCTGCCATGTAAATGACATTGGGTATTTTCGGCAATTTGCTTACGGCTTCTCTGTCAAGCAGATCGCATTTGATGGTCTCAATGCCCCATTTTTCCAGATTTTCACGGGCGGCCGCATCGCTGAACCTGGCAACGCCATAAATCTTTTTTGCGACACCCGCCGCTTCCGCCGCCCTCTTTGCCATGCGTCCCAGCGTTACTCCCATTTTTCCGGCAATTCCGGCGATCATTATATCACCTTCCAGTTTTTTCATCATTTCAACAAGTTCCGTACGCGGAACGGAAAGAAGTTCGTCTAGCATATCTTCGTTGCTTATTGTTTTTACGGTTTCATGACGCATATAAGACACCTTTCAGTTAAAAAAAAACATATATAAAGAAAAAAACTAGTTGGTTTCTTTTATAGTATCACATCGCAAAGAAAAAGTCAATAGAATATCTTAAAAAACAGAGAGTTTTGAAAGAAGCGGGAGAAAAGACTGCCCCCTGCCGCTTCCTGAAAAAAGTTTATTGGTCCTTATCTTCTCCAAAGGGTAATTTGGAACTTTCATCTTGAATAAGTATATTACCAACAGTTAAACAAAGAGGCGGATTGAGAGATGCAGAAGAGAGCTGAAAATACTAAAAGGAGGATATTGGAAGCCGCGACTGAACTTTTTTCGGCAAAGGGTTTCAGCGGTACAGTTGTTGATGACATTGCCGCATTGGCGGGGGTGAATAAACAGCGCATCTATGCCTATTATGACAATAAAAGCAGGCTTTTCGAGGCCGTAATAGCCGATGTCTTCAACAGTTCAAACATTTACGATAAAAAACTTCTTTCCCTGAATGAAAACGATATCCCGGATATGACCGGGATAATCCTAGAACATTACATGAAAACCTATAAGCGCAGATCTGAGTTCTGGAGGCTGATCGCATGGGCCAATCTGGAATTGGGAAACGTTTTGAAATCCATAAAAGATATAAAATCAGAAAGTCTGGAGCATATCAGAAAATTATATCTCAGGGGAATCGAGACGAAGATATTCAAAAACAAATCTCTCTCTTTTGAAAGCTATATCTATGTCCTATGGTCTGTAACGTTCTTCTACAACTCAAATAAACGGACCCTCCGGCAAAGTCTCGGCCCTGAACTTTTCAGTGAAAAGGGGCAAGCGAATTTGTTTAATGAAATAGCCGGACTTTTTCGCTAGGCGTCAGAGCGTTTTCTCCGCCCACTCCGCGAGCTTTTCCCTGAATATTTTGGCGTTGTGCCTGATATCCACCGGAAACGATTCATGAAAAAGAAAATCCCGTATATCCGCGGTGAATTCTTTTGTTTTGCCGAGCTTCAGCAGTTCTGAAACGAAACGCTCTCTCTCATCTTTTGAAGCTGGCATTTTTCCGGGTTTCGGTTCAATAACCAGTACAGCTTTTCCGTCTGCGCCGACGAGGGCGCTTCTGAAAACATCGGGATGCCTGTTAAATATCGCTTCGGAGCATACGGTGTAATATGCGCGATTTGCCGTTTTAACGAGATGGCTTTTTCGTCCGCAGAACCATAATCTGCCTTTTTCATCGAAATACCCCATGTCGCCTATCCTGTGCCACAGCTTCCCGTCCGCATCCCTGATTTTCGCCATTTCCGTATGCGCTTCCATCCTGTAATAAGACGGTGTTACGATATCGCCTTTTATGACGATTTCCCCTCTTTCGCCGTTGGGCAGGACGAGGCTTTCAGCCCATTCGGGAATGGCCCCGTCAGTGTTTTTAATTACCTTTACAGTTACGCCGTTGACCGGGTATCCTACGCAGTAGCCTTCGCCTTCGCGGGTTTTTTCAGCTGTCTCCCTGAGCATTTCGGAGCCTGTGAAACTTGCGGCAGGGAGTGATTCGGTCGCGCCGTAAGGCACAAGCGTTTCGCCGTCTTCTGCAATTATCTGTTTCAGCATTGCGTGGAGTTCGGCTGTTACCGGAGCGCCCGCCATGAGGACTTTGCGGAGGGACGGGAGTTTAATTTTATTTTCGATGCAGTAAGCCGCCACAGCCCGCCAGAGGGCAGGGGAGCCGAAGGAAAATGTAACGCCCTGATTTCTGACGGCTTCGATAATTCGCAACGGATTGACTTTTGCCGGGCGTGTCGGGTCCATATCGGGTATGACGCATGTCATTCCCATCGCCGCGCTGAAGAGCGCGAAAAGAGGAAATGCCGCCATATCAGTTTCATGCGGTCCGGTCCCGTAAGTTTCCTGTATTATGCGCACCTGAGCCATGAATATGCGGTGTGTATATACCACTCCTTTCGGCGGTCCCGTACTGCCGGTGGTGAAGAGTATCGCGGCGGTATCATCGGGAAGAACCTTTTCGCATTCAAAAGAAAAAGGCAAAGAACTGTTCCGTGGAGCTGAAACTTTTTTTGCCGTCCCTTCAAGGCGTATCACGCCGGGGGGCGGGAACTTTCCGCTTGAGAATGCTATTTTGACGCTTCTGAACGAGGACGGAAAAAGTTTGGCAATCCAGTGCAGTTCACTTACAGCTATCAATGCTTCAGGAGCTGTATCGCGTATGCACTTCAAAAGGTTTTTTCTGCCCATTCCAGGATCTATCAGTATGGGTACGCAGCCTGTCTTGAATGCGGCGAACGCGGCGGCGATGAAGTCCAGTCCGGGACGGAGCATCATAAGCGCCCTTGTACCCTTTATTATTCCGGCTTCGCGAAATTCTGAGGCGTAGGCGCTGGAGAGCCTTTCCAGTTGGGAAAATGTGAGATGCGAATATGTTACCCGTCCGCAACGGTCTCTTCCGGCGGGATAAACCACGGCGCGCGCATCCGGGTATTTCAATGCGGATTCAGTCAGAAGTTTTGCGATGTTGCGGTTTTCTTCTTGCATCTTTCAGCCATTTTTCCTCTTTTATATTCAAAGGCGAATTGCTTTTAATGTAGTTTCTGACAGCGTTCCTTTCCAGTATTCCGGTATCATAAGGCAAACATTCCTGTTTTAGCGCCATTTTTTTGAGTATCGGAAACTTGCCGCCGGCACTTGCAAGCGCATATGAACTGAACGCTGTTTTGATTCTTTTGTTTTCATCTGTCCATGATTTGCCGTCCGCCATGCATATGTTTCCGATTTTACCCTCAGTGATTTCTGAATGGAAGCCCCACGGGGCCTGAAAAAAATGTTGTTTTCTATTTGCCAACTGTTCGTAAATTATGGATTTCAGTTCATCCTGTGAAAGTTCAAGGGTGCATATTGTATCTTCATAAGGGAAAGCGTTGAATAGATTGCCTTCAAAAATCCTGTTTCTGAATTCAGTGCCAGCGCCTGCGCCGCTGAATGCTATTTCAGCGTTCGCGGTTTTCGCCATTGCCCGGCAGGCGAGTTCGTTCATAGTGGAATTGAACGCCCCCTCTCCGGGAGGGGATATTTTCTCAAGGGTTTCCCCTGTGGGAAGGCGTGCAAATTCAGATGTTTTTTTCAGCCATCCGCTCATTTTTTCCGCGTATTCAGGATCTTCGGGAGTTGAATGTGTAAGCGGGATAAGGATTGATTTAATTGATATTACTTTATGCTTTTCCTTCTCTATTTCAGCTTCAGCTTTAAGTAGTTTCTGCGCGTGATATCCGGCTGAGGCATACCATACAGAGTGTCCTATGAGCCGGCCCGGTTCCTCCTGATGGATATGGCCGCCCAATATCAGGTTTATTTCAGGATGACGTTTGGCTATACGCGAAATCAGGGGTTCCTTCTGTTTTCTGACGGGCTGATATCCGTTGTGAAGCGCGAGTATTATCATGTCCGGTGTGGACGCGAGCACTTCAGGCATGAGCAGATCAATTGTTTTTTCCGCGTCTTCAACTTTGAACTCATGCCTGCCGCCCTGCCAGTAATAATTGTCCATTTCAGGGTATCCCAAGCCTATTACCGCGATTTTCATTTCATTCACATGATAGATTTTCCACGGCAGCGTTTTTATCTTCGCGTTTTCCCATTTAATATTTGCCGCCAGCTTATCCGCTTTTATTTCTGAACAACGCTTTTCCAATATCTTTATTCCAAAATCGAAATCGTGGTTTCCCGGTATCCACACGTCATATTTCAGCAGATTCAGCATTTCGGCTGCCGCCTGGCCTTTTGAAACGCTTCCGACAAGCGCCCCCTGCAGAGTGTCTCCGCAGTCTATCAGAAGCGTGTTTCCCTGCGCTCTTTCTTTCTTTATAATTGATGCGAGGCGTATCCAGCCGGAGGCTTCTTCGGCATTTTTATTACTGAGGTGGGAATGTATGTCAGTGGTCTGGAGTATGACGATTTTCCTGGCATCCGCAAGGATTGCGGCGGAAAGACTTAATACCAGTAAGAAAACAAATAAGGGCCTCATAATCAGAAAAATCTCCGGTTTCACTTGATGAAAATAAGCCGAAAGAAGTAAAGTTCTAATCCGATATATTCAAAAATCTTCATTTTCTTTGGAAAAAATATTTGACAGAATGCTTTTAGGGTCAATATTAAATGCCTCAGTTGTGTTTTTATGAATATTTTTTTTGAATTGAAATATGCCGCTGTATTTGTCAAAGCGGCCTTTATACAGGAGATTATAGAAAAATGTCACAGCATCCAAGTTTAAAAGTCGGCGGCAAGATCAGAAAGAAACGCAATGTTCTGAAGCGCTATGAGCGTATTGATATCCTTTCAGACTCCAACCGTTGGAAAGAAGGCGATAAAGTCCTCGGACTTCCTAAAACCAAGCCGCTGGAATAAGTTTTATTTCAGATTTTTCTGATTTTTCAGGGCATCCTTTCACAGGATGCCTTTATTTTTTTGAAAAAACATATATACTTCCTTAATCGTAAAACAATAATATCTTTTGTTTTGCGTTATATTTTTCACATAACAAGGAGTTTTTAATCATGAAAATGATTGCCGCTTTTCTTTCAGCCGCAATGTTTTTAACGTTTTCATTGAATGCCGGCACTCTCATGTTCAAGGACGGCTCAAGGCTTACCGATGTTACCATTGTCAGCATAAGCGAGGGCAGGGTTGTCGTTGAAAAGGATAAAACTAAAAAGACTTTCAGCCTCGGTCAGATAGACGCTTTTTACAAAACTGACATGAAAAATGTCGGAGATACCATTGCTCCTGAAAAGGATGTTGCCGACTATGATATAAGCTTCAGCGTCAAGATGCCGGAAAAGGGTGTCGAGAAGGAAAAGAAAGAAACAGTCGCCGCCTCATGTGATATTACTTTCAATATAGTAAGAAAAGGCGAAAACAAGACGGCTGATAAGGTCAAATGGCCTTATTTCTACATATATGTATTGACGTATTCAGGAGAGGAATACGGCGGGAGAAATATTTACTGTTATTATTACCCGAACACAGCCAAGCTTAAATCCAAAACTTATGACAAAGCCGCTGTTATGGACATACTCGGAAGTATGGCGCGGCCTTATTATTATATGGGCATTCATAACACTTCCATGGGGGCGGCTGTAGGAAAAAAAATGAAGGGCATGACAGGAGAGCGCGAGTTCAGCGTAGAGCTCAAAGATGTAAAAAACAGGAGGATTCTCGCTTACTATATTGAGGTCTGGGGCAATACGGAAATTGTAGCCCAGAAGGAATGGAAAGCCACAGGGGCAAGCGTCGGCGCCCGCTGGTGGGAAAAATATTCCGGCAATAAGATTATCAACTGAACAGTTTTTCTTAAAAACGTTCTTCAATATATTTTCAGCAATGGGACCGCTTTGAACTTCCCTTTATCCGGCAGTATTGTTTCGTTATTTAATTTTTATCATAAAGGATATTCATATAATGGCAAAAGGAACAGTCGTACAGAAGATAATAGACGCGCATTTCATTTCCGGCAAAAAAATTCCCGGTTCACAAATCGCGCTGAAGATTGATCAGACCCTTACCCAGGACGCCACAGGCACCATGGCTTATCTGGAACTTGAGGCTATGGGCGTTGACAGAGTGAAAACCGAAGTTTCGGTCTCCTATGTGGACCATAACATGATGCAGAACGGGCCGGAAAACAGGAACGATCATCTTTACCTGCAAACTGTCGCGGCGGCTAAAGGCATTTATTTTTCACGTCCCGGAAATGGTATATGCCATCAGGTGCACCTTGAGCGCTTCGGCGTTCCCGGAAAAACCCTTCTCGGTTCAGATTCCCATACACCCACCAATGGCGGGATTGGGATGTTGGCGATTGGCGCGGGCGGCCTTGACGTAACCCTTGCGATGGCAGGACAGCCCTTCAGGATGAATTACCCCAAAGTTATAGGCATATCCCTGAAAGGCAAGCTCAAACCATGGGTTTCAGCCAAAGATATTATCCTGAAAGTACTTGAGAAATTTTCCACTAAGGGAAATGTTGACTGTGTAGTGGAATACTTTGGACATGGCGTTGAAAATCTTTCTGTCCCGGAGAGGGCGACTGTTACAAATATGGGCGCGGAACTCGGAGTTACCAGTTCCGTTTTTCCATCGGACGAAAAGACCCGGCTTTTTCTTGAGGCGCAGGGCAGGGGCCCTGTCTGGACGGAGCTGAAAGCCGACGCGGATGCCGAATACGATATTCTTTTTGAGATAAATCTTTCCAAGCTGGAACCTATGGCGGCATGTCCTTCAAGTCCTGACAATATCAAAACAGTCAGAGAGCTTCAGGGAATGGACGTAGACCAGGTGATTATAGGTTCATGCACTAACAGTTCTTTTAAGGACTTGATGTTTGTGGCAAAGGCGATGAAAGGTAAAACTGTTCACCCCAGTCTCAACATGGCAATTGCCCCGGGAAGCCGCCAGGTGTTGGGTATGCTCGCGGAAAACGGCGCGCTTGCCGATATAATAGCCGCCGGGGTCAGAGTGCTTGAGGCCGGATGCGGCCCGTGTATAGGGCAGGGACAGAGCCCGTCGGACGGTAGCGTTACACTCCGTACTTTTAACAGGAACTTTGCGGGCAGGACCGGGACTAAGGGCGATAAGGCTTATCTCGTCAGTCCCGAAACCGCCGTTGCCGCCGCGCTGACAGGGAAGATTACAGACCCTCGTGAACTCGGGATAAAGTATCCATCCGTGAAAAATGTGAGCGAGTTCCTTATTGACGACTCCATGATAATCGCCCCTCATGCTTCCGGCGAAAAAATTGAGATTGTCCGCAAACCCACTATCGGAGACCCTCCGGCTAATTCCGCCCTGCCTGCCGATATAAACGGCGAAGTGCTTCTTGTCGCAGGGGACAAAATCACCACCGACCATATCATGCCCGCCGGAATCCATCTTAAACTCAGAAGCAATATACCCAAATATTCAAAAGTGGTTTTTGAATGCTTCACTGAAACCGGAAAAGCTTCTTTCGCCGAACGTGCCGCGTCAGTGCGCGATGCCGGAAAACACGGCGTGATTGTGGCTCGTGACAGTTACGGGCAGGGTTCCTCCAGGGAACACGCCGCCATCTGTCCGATGTATCTCGGTGTCAAGGCCGTTATAGCTTATGCCATTGAGCGCATACATTCGGCAAACCTTATAAACTTCGGAATTCTCCCGCTTGTCTTTTCAGATAAGGCGGATTACGAAAAAATATCCCAGGGCGATGCCGTCATGATTAAAAATATCAGGGAACAGCTCGCCGTTGACAAAACCATAAACGCGTCAATCGTCAAGAAAGACGGCGGACAGGAAATAAATATAGTCCTTCAGCATAAGCTTTCCGGTGAAGATATTAAGATAATCCTTGCGGGCGGACGCCTTAACTACAGGGAATAGTTTGAAAGAAGCTCTTTCAATAATAGACGATTTCAGGCTTTCACCTGAAGAGAGGCTTTCGGCGGCAAAACGCCTTGCCGCTTCTTTCCGGCCTGATATGGACGCTGTCTGTGAGATAGACCTTCACTGTCATTCCTTTTATTCGGACGGATATTATTCTCCTTCGATGAAAGTCTTCGAAGCGTACCGGAGGGGAATGAAGGCGCTGGCGATTTCCGACCATGACGTTTTCGATGGACAACTCGAAGCGATAGCGGCGGGAGCGATTTTCGGAGTCGATGTAATTCCCGCCGCCGAATTCTACACTGACCGGCCCGGCATTGAAATAATAGCGCATTTTCCCGATATTGAACATTTTCTGGAACTTCTTGAGGGGAGGGTTTTCGATGAAATTGTTGAGCCTGTAAGAAGAGCGAAAAAGAAACAACTCAGTGCCATGCTCGCGAGAGTACCGGGCTGTTTCTCCAAGCTGGGATTTACGGCGGAGATAACGCCGCCCGATATTGATGAATTTCTGAGGAACGGCATTTCGACTAAAGGCGATATCAGCGTCCTGATGTGGCAGAAATACGGACCTGGACTTGCCGCCGCCGCTATCGCTTCGGATGTAAAGGATTTTCAGGCCGCGTATACCACAAAGGACGAATACCTTAATGTGCCGCTCGAAATAAACATGGATATTTCCCCGGAAGCCTTTGTCCGCAAAATCCGTTCATGGGGCGGCCTCTCCGGACTTTCTCATCCTACTGAGTTGAGAAAAAAGGAGGGTCTCGGCAACGGAGAACTTAAAAAGCTTATCGAGGATTTGGCGGAAGCCGGATTGCAGACGATAGAAGTTGACGGCTGGAGAAACGGCATCTGTCCCGAAACGGGCCTTGAACAGACAATCCTTTTCGACAATATCCGCAGGGAATACAACGAAAAACACCCGGAAAAACTTCCTCTGCTTTTCACGAACGGTTCCGACGATCATAACCAGCCGGGGGAAGGCCTCGAGCTCGGATGCGGACGCAACCGCAATCTCAAACCCGAATTCGGCAGATACGAGAATATCGCCCTCTTGCGTGAGCGCCAGAAATTGCTTCTATAATCACGCTTTTATTTTTTCGCCGGGCTTGAGCTTTTTCATGAGCGCGAGAAACTCAGGCACTTTCTCACTGCCTTCAGCCGGGGCCCAGGAAACGAAATCATTTTCCGGTGTCGGAACGTAAGGGCCTTTCTTAACTTCCAGAATTACGGAACCGCCTGCATGAGGGATGAAACCGTGAAAAACATTTTCATCAATTTCAATGGCCTTTGTTTCGCCGCTTTCTGAGATGGCAATGCGTTCTTTGAGAGTGCCGTCATTTTCAAATATCAGTACATCGGCTGTTCCTTTCAGGATAATCAGAAGTTCCGCGGCGTCCTTGCGTGAATGTCTATGCGGCC
>MHBF01000033.1 GCA_001803225.1 Lentisphaerae bacterium GWF2_44_16
TGCAATTCTTTAAGCGCGGCAATTTTGAGAGAGTGCAATCAGAAGGAAAATCCGCGCTTTCACAAGACTGAAAAAGGCCGTTTCACCCTTGCGGTAAACAATCAGGAAAAACAGGACCCATGCCCGGACTGCGGAGTGAAAGTCGGAGAGGTACACAAGCAGGGCTGTGATGTCGAACGTTGCAGCGTCTGCGGCGGACAGCGCCTGATGTGCGATTGCCAAGGTCACAATCCGAAAGCCTCGCGCTGGACGGGCGAATGGCCGGCTTGAGAGGGGAAATGCGGAGGCAAATCGCGCTTTATGAATGACGAAAAAGCCGATTTGCCCCTATCGGCGCGGCACATGCAAACACTGTGCCAACAGTCGGATAAACGGTGAAAAAGAAGAGTGTAAATCATTCGGATATAGTGTGTTATATCGTTGCTATGTCTCCTTTAATGCTTTATAATGTACACAAGAAAAGAGATAAGGCGTTGATAAACAACAAGATAAGGAGGCACAAAAATGAACATGAAAGAATTAAAATTCGGGTTGGAGGTCGAAATGCTGGCTGAAAGATTAAAAATCGCTAAAGCGGTGCAGAGCGTAGTTGGCGGCAGGATTACCCACGAAGGCGGGGCTTATGACTGCTACAGCGTTACAGACCTCCGCGGAAGGAAATGGAAAGTTGTCAGGGATGCCTCATTGATAAATGTTCCCATGAGCCATCAGGCCGAACTTGTCAGCCCGATACTGGTTTACGATGACATTCCGCAATTTCAGGAAGTTGTCAGGGCCGCCCGCAAGGCGGGAGGTCGAGTTGATGCAACTTGTTCAGTTCATTGCCATATTTCAGCCGAGCATTTTGATGGGAAAAAGGTAGCAAACCTTGCGAAGATTTTTTACAAAAACGAAGACTTGATAATACATGCTTTCGGAGTGAGCCGCGCGCGCCTTCAGCGTTACACCCAACCCCTCAGCGAGTCGTTCATCCGCGAGCTTGAGAGAAGAAAACCGAAGACAAGGGATGAGCTGAACCCCATCATTTACGGACACAGGAACGACCATCCAACCCATTATGCGCCAGAGCGCTATAGAACTGTAAACCTACATTCTATTTTTTGGTTGAACACGATAGAATTCAGATTTATGGAAGGTTGTCTTCACAGTGGAAAAATCCGCGCAGGGCTGGTTTTTTGCCTCGCGATAGCCGCGAAAGCCCTGAATGCGAAATGCGCATCAAGCACGAAGCGCGCTTATAACTCTTCAAGCGCAAAGTATGATTTCAGGGTGTTCATGGTAAGCGGGTTGGGGCTGATTGGCGACGAATTCAAGAATGTCAGAAAGCACCTCCTCGCGAACATGCCGGGGGATGCCGCATGGAAAAACGGCAGGCCGCAGAGGGCGGAAGCAGAGGCTTGCAACTAAAACAATACAAGGGGCGAAAAGCCCCTCGTTTAAATGGAGAAAATGACAATGATGAAAGTACAACTTCACGAAACAAATCTCGACGGAAAGCCGATGGGTGAAACGGGTGAAATCATCAGTGGCAAAGATGTGATGGAGATTGTCGAAAACATGAAAAGGCAGTCGCCGTTCACCTTCGACCAGCCGACACCGGAATACATGAAAAACATGCTTGAAAAACTTGAGGGCAAAACAATGGAACCCTTGCCTGAAGACAGGGAGGCGGCGGCGGAATTCCTTTCACGGCTTGGCTCCCACGGCATGATTAGGTTTCTGCCGGATGATGAAGTAACAGAGATGCCAAATGAAAATGGAGGTGAACCGTGTGCGGACAAGCAGGTTTGATACTTGCTCCCGGCAGGCGCAATAAGGAAAAGCTGGAGCATCTGCGTGATGTTTTCACGAGGCTTCTTGCCTTGAACGAATTCCGAGGAAAACATGCCACGGGCGTCGCCATAGTGGACGATGACGGAAGTTACAGCCTTCTGAAAAAACCTGTGAAGGCAAGCCGGTTTATTTTTTGCAAAGAGTATCGCGAGATGATAAAAACGCTATCCAATCGGGCAAGTCTCCTGATGGGACACGCGCGCTTTGCGACGGTCGGCTGCCATACGAAGGCAAACAACAACCATCCCAATGAAGCGGGCTGCTGTCTCTCAACGATGAACGGGACGATTTTCAATGCCGATGAATTATTTGAAAAGTTTGCCCTTTCACGCCATGCGGAAGTGGACAGCGAACTCATCGCGCAACTTGCCGACAGGCATGCGCCTGACGGAGAAATACTGGTCAGTAATTTTGTCCATTCGCTCAGGTTCTGCCGGGGGCAAATCAGCGCGGTTGTGGCTTCTTTGCTCGACCCGCAAAGGGTTATAATCCTCAAAGGGAACAAACCTCTCTGCCTACGTTACAATGCGAATTTCAGGGCAGTTATTTATTCCTCGGAAGAACTCCATCTTGATGTTGTTCTCAAGAATGACGGCAACTGGAAAAACCTAGATTTGTCTCCCATGACCTGTGCGGTTTTTGATGTCAGTAATCTGCCGGAATTTGAGAAATTGGAATTTAATTTTATAAGAGAAAACAGGAGGAAAATATCATGTATGATATAACGATTCTTTGCTATGGAACTTTAATGCGGAAGCAGTCAAATCACCGCTTTTGCAAACGCGCGGTGAAAATTGAAAGTGCCATAGTCTGCGGAAAACTCTACCAATTGCCCCCGGGTTTTCCGGCATTGCAGGTACCGGACAAGGCCGTGTTATGGACAGGCTCAAAAGACGTTTTTGCGGACGCGCAGGAGCAGTATAATCAAAATAGCGAGAAGGATTTTGAATTCAAAATCCACGAAGGCTGGAGCGTTGTCCATGGCGAACTGGTAACATTTGCCGACCCGGAATCCAGCGTTCCGCCCATTGATAAATTAGAAGGACGCCCATTTTTCTATGACCGTGTTTTAGTCCCGGCCAAACGCGAAGACGGGAGCATTATTGCGGCATGGGCATACACCATGGACAAGATTCCATTCGGCGCGAGCCCTCTGCCGAATGGAATCTGGCCCGAAAACCGAAAAGTCAAACCAATAAAAATAAATCAAAATTAACAGAAAGGACGAAAAAATGAGCAAACTGAAATTGAACGCATGTCCCGATTGCGGAGTGGAAGCCGGGCAGCCCCATAAAAGCGGATGTGACGTCGAGCGTTGCAGTGCCTGTGGCCGCCAGCGCTTTGAATGCGGGCGCGAAGGACACGACCCTTTATTCGCGCGCTGGACGGGCATCTGGCCGGGAAGGGCCGAAGCCATTTTACTGGGCATGGACCTTAACGAGTTTTACGCCTCGGGAGCATACAAAAGCTTCCTCATAAAACCGAAATCTTAAAACGGGAGGGCTTGATATGTCAATAGACAGAAATCGGAATTTCGTTCTCCGGCAGTTGGCGGCGCTCCAGAAAATGTCGCTCCGCGACCTCAAGGAAAAATGGCGTGACCTCTACGGAAGCGAGCCTCCGGATTTCAGCAGGGCGTTTCTGCTGAAGCGTCTGGCTTACCGGATTCAGGAACTGCATTACGGCGGGATTTCCGAGGGCGTGTATGCGAGATTGAGCGAGATGGCGGAACATGACAAGGCACTCTTTCCCGGAAAGAAGGATACGAATCTCGGCAGGAGGCCGAATATTGTCGGACAAATTCTCCCGGGCACCCGGCTCGTCCGTGAATGGAACGGCAACCGTTATGAAGTCCTGGCCGCTGAAAAAGGATTTGAATACTCGGGGAAAAATTACCGCTCGCTTTCGGCGATAGCATCGGAAATAACAGGGACAAAATGGAACGGAAAATTATTTTTCGGCCTCCGCCGCGCGGAAAAACGCACAGTCTGCGCGGGAGGCAATTAAAGATTTCAGACGCCCATTGCGGGAGAGGAATAAGATATGGATAATAAGAAAATTTCAAGATGCGCTATTTACACTCGAAAATCCCATGAAAATGGCCTCGAACAGGAATTTAATTCGCTCACGGCGCAGAGGGAATCCGCCGAAAATTACATCGCAAGCCAGAAGGCCAACGGTTGGCAGGCGTTGCCTCAGAAATACGATGACGGAGGTTTCACCGGAGGTAATATGGAACGCCCGGCATTGAAGAGGTTGCTGGCGGATATCGAAGCAGGCATGATAGATATAATTGTCGTTTATAAGATGGATCGGCTTTCGCGTTCACTGCTTGATTTCATGAAGCTTGCGGAGATGCTCGATCAACACAATGTCAGTTTTGTCTCTGTGACGCAGGACATCAATACATCGACCTCCGCGGGGCGCATGATGCTGAATATTTTGATGACTTTCGGACAATATGAGATGGAGATTCTCGCCGAGAGAATTAAAGATAAAATCGCAGGGGCAAAACGCAGGGGCAAATACTGCGGCGGCACCCCTCCCCTCGGTTACGAGCCCGACAATAACAAGAAACTTGTCATCAATGAGACGGAAGCGGAACTGGTAAGATATATTTTCCAGCGTTATTCAGAACTCGGCTCGGCAAGGCAGGTAACCCGCGAACTGAATGAAAAAGGCTTTAAAACCAAGACCTGGACTACGAAAAAAGGCAGGACCCATGAGGGCGTTGATTTCGACACGGGCCATGTTTACCGGATGCTCGGCAATCCCATTTACGCCGGCAATGTCTCCCACAAGGACAAGATATTCAAGGGAGAGCATGAAGCTATTATCTCCGAAAAATTGTGGAAAAAAGTCCAGGCCATTCTTGAAGCAAACACCTATTCCGACGAGAGGAAAAAGCCGACTTTCAATCCGCTGAAGGGCTTTGTCAGATGCGGCCACTGCGGCGGGGGAATGACAAGCACATTCTCAAAAAAAGGGAAAAAGCGCTATTCCTATTTCCTCTGCGTCAAGGACTCCAAGAGGGGCGAGAGTTCATGCCCTCTGAAACGGGTGTCCTGCGGCGATATTGAGAGAGCGGTGCTTCAGCAGCTCGTCGCGGTCTTCAGGACGCCGGAAATTCTTATGCGGACTTTTGAGGAGGCATGCGAAAATGAAAAACAGGAAAAAATAGAACTGGCAAAAAAGAAGCAGGAGCTTCTTGGAAAATTGAAAGATGTCCGCCGGGAAATACAGGAAAATATCGGGGACGGGGAAAAGATGTCGCGCCTGAAAGAGGACTGCGGGCAGCTTAACAGGGAACTTTCGGAAACCACAAACGCCCTCTCGGAAATATCATCCGCTCCTCTGACGCAAAGGGATATTGCGGGAGCATTTTCGAGTGTTCACGAATTGTGGGATGAGCTTTTCCCCGGAGAAAAATACCGCCTGCTGCGATTGCTGGTGAAAAACGTGACACTCAAAACCGACTCAATGGAGATGGTGCTTAAAACTTCCGGCTTCGCTTCTCTCATAGATGATTTGACCATGGGCGGGAATGAAGCGGATTTCTCTACGGGAACAATCGGCAGAGAGAAAAAATTTAACACGGAAGTGAAAATCTCCCTGCTTGAAGACGGCAATATCCGCATCACCGCGCCGTTGATCGTAAAACACAAAAGGGGGCGGAAGTTTGTCATTGTCCCCGGAGCGATAGACGGGGAAATCCCGGACGCGGAATCTCCCGTGCAGGGTTCGCTGGCGCTGATGGCGGCCAGAGGCAATGTATGGATGCGGATGATAGAAGAAGGCAAGGTAAAAGACATTCATGAACTTGCGGTTAAAACCGGATACCACCGGACGCATGTGTGGAGGATTTTGCAGGTGGCCAATCTCTCTCCCGGCATTACCGAGTCCATCCTTTGCGGTACGGAGCCGGACGGGCTTTCCATGACGTTGCTGAAGCGGCCTTTGCCCGAAGACTGGCTGGAACAGAAAGAAATGTTCAAGTTCGCATAAATGATAAATGAAAAACCGGAGGGAACATGAAAAAGAGAAAAGCGATTTTACAGGAGGCAATAAACTACCTCGGTGCAAGCACACGAGGTATTGTTACAGAACATCAAACTCAAACACCAGTTGTCCTTCGT
>MHBF01000034.1 GCA_001803225.1 Lentisphaerae bacterium GWF2_44_16
TGTCGGGTCTGTCATGCTTTTATCTATGCGCTTCCCCCATTTTTCAATGGTATCCTCTACGCTTGCCTCATAGAGTGCCCAATTTGCTTCGGGGACAGAGAGAGGCCATGCGTGATATGCCTTGGAATTACAATACCATTCCGGAGTCGCAAGCAGAAGCGGTCTGCGCATGAATGTTTCAAGCGGCGCGTCTGTTTCAGATAGTGAAAGTACTATGCTGTGTGTTCTCGCCATTCCCTGATAAAACATTAGTTCACGGTTTACGATGTTCAGGGAAAAACTGTCTTTTGATACTTTGAAAGCTTTCGGGGCGTTCTGCCAGAAATTGCGTATCGCTATGCTGACCGGAGCTTCTCCCGGGATTTTCATCATGCCTTCTGCTTTCAGTCCGGAAGATAGTTTTTTCCCTTCCGATATTATTTCATAAGGAAAGTCGTTAGCGTTGGAAGCGGGACTTTTCAGGTCCGCTGTCATTATTGATTCATTATTGCATTTTATCCATTCATTCCCTGCTTTGAAGGATACTTCGTTTATATCCGTATTGAAGTTTATTCCGCAATTTTCGACCTTCCCGCTTCCATCCTGACTGAGTATCAGGCTGTGTTCCATCTCAAGATAGTCCGATCCGGCATAGGCAAAGATTCTGACGGTATATGAGAACTTCGGATTTTTTACAAATTTGCCGGATACTTTTATTGCCGCTCTGACGGGGCCGGATTCTTCTATTTTTATTTCCTGCGCCGAGGCCGCTTGATTTCCATTCAGAAAGAGAACGGCTTCTTTTATTGTTCTCTTGGCGCAGACGATATTTTTCATGAGCGCGGAACCATCCGATGGTATTTCAAAACGCAGTTTTCCGGTATCGACTTTTACGCTGGTATCTGTTTTTTCTACTTTTAAAGAACTATTTGGAGTATCAGCCTTAATGTCAGTTCCATATTGCAGAGTCATTTTTTCTTTGCCCGAAGCGAATGTGGAAACCTGAAGCCATTTTACTGAACCGTCCGCCCACTTTGCCAGAACATCGCTCTGAACCGGATGTCCTTCAAGGCGCAGTTTTGTAGCGTCCCGGAGTGAACCGAGAGGGAAGGGAATGCCCTGAGTAATGCCCCATTTTCCTTGCGGCAATTCGCTGTCAATGGAGAGCTCAATTTTTCCGCTCTTTATTTCCTTTGACAAATCAGGCTTTGTGGAAGGGCAATCAGGTCCCGGTTTGAGAAAAGCCGTTATGCCGGATGGCTCATAAAACGGGTCCATTGTCAACAGCAGTTCATGTGCGTTTGCGTTTTTTTCGTCTATGGTGAATTCTATTTCGCCTTTTCCTTTGCTCAGCAGGAGTTCGGGAAGTACGGGGCGAATCCAGCGGTTTTGTCCGGGGGTATATGATTGAAAATCCCATTTGCCGGACTTTGTTTTCAGCGTATATCTGGAACTGTTCAGTGCGTCTGCTTTCAACCATAGATAGTATTCACCGGAAGAGGCTACGTTTGCGGAGAGGACGTTTTTACCGGGTTTCAGACTGGTGAATTTTAAATCGTCCTGATGGTTTATTTCCGTAAGGCTTGCGCTTTCCAGAAAAAGGCTTCTGCCTTTTGTTATGCGCCAGATGCCTGTGTTGGGATTTATTATCTGTATTTCAACTTCATCGGCTTCCCGTGAAGGAAATACCATCGTGGTAGGCTCCCAGCTGGCGGAGCGGAATGTCTTTTCCTGAACGCCTTTCTGTGCTTTTCCCTTTATAAAAAATACCGCGTGAAATGTTGTTCCGTAAACAAAGGAATCTCTCTTAGCGACTATTGTAAGCGAATAGGTTTTCCCGGGATTGATTTTGACTTTCTGTGAGAGTATGCCGTTGTTCTTTGCCCCTTTTTTTTCGTTATATGTAGCGTTTGTCGTAAGGATTTCAAGACATGCTTTGTTTTCAATGACAGTATTCCGTAGACCTTGTATGGAAAGTTCCTTGTTCATGGTCCATCCAGGGATTTCTTTTTTTCCAGGCGTCATCTTGAAATCGCTGTTTTTTAAAAGGTTTTCCCCGTGCAAAGCGATAATCGCCAGAAAAGCGCAGCAGGCTGTAAAAGACTTTCTCATTGTCGGTACTTCCTTCCTTTTATAAATTATAATCTATTTATGTCTTTTAGAAAAATCGCTGTCAATATTGTATGTGGTCTCCTTCAAGTCGCTTATGATTTTCTTTCTGTCCATGCCGGCGGCTTCCTGTTCGGTCATCCTTATTCCTATCGCGTGAAAGGGTTCAGTATTATTAAAAGTAATGAGGGCGGCGGCGAGAAATTCGCCATTCTTTGAGGGGTTTACAAATTTATCAGTCCTTATTTTATTTTTTTCGCTTCTGTATCTTTCTTCATCCTCATCGGGATTCATGGAAAGATAGTTTATCAGGCATTCATCAGGCGCGAATGCCAGGAGAAGTCTTACGGCAGCTCCTGAAATACTCGAATACTTGCTTCTGTAGGGAGCGACAACTTGTCTGTAATGCGGAGATTTTCTCAACCTGCAATAGATTTCCAAACCGTTTCTTTCCGCAAAAGTTATTATAGCGGACGGATATTTTTTTGACAGCTTTTCCATGTGCCCCCCTACAAGTTCCTGTATGTCATCTTCTCTGGCAAGTTCAGACAATTCCGAAATAGCGGGGCCCAGTTTGTAAACAGTGTTTTCGTCTTTGCTTAGGAAGCCTTTTGTCTCAACAGTGCGTAGTATGTTGTATGCTGTTGTCGGTTTCAGTCCGCAAAGTTTTGCGACTTCATTGAGCTTTAATCCATTTTGCGAATGCGCTACCTGCATAAGCATATCCAGAGAGCGCTCTACTGACTGTATAAGCTTTCCATTCGCCATTTTTAAATCTCCAGACATTCAACATTGATGAATAAATATTCAATAATAATCAATACTCTTAATTATAAAGCAATACCTTTTCTTTGTCAATAGTTGTTTTACGGATTTATAAAAATTCCGGAAAAAATTGACTAAAATTCTTTATTATCAGTCGAATCAGTGCCTTGTTAACGGAAATCCGGGGCTATTTCTGTTCGTGTCTCCATTTACGCGGGGCAATGTTGTAAGTTCTTTTGAACTGACGGTTGAAATTCGAGAGTGTCGGGAAGCCGGTCTCAAGGGATATTTCAAGAATAGAACGTTTTGTGTTTTTCAATAGCACTGTAGCGGCTTTCAATCTGAACTGAACGAGGTATTCGAGAGGGGAAATGCCTGTTGACGCATTGAAAAGCCTTCTGAAATGAGGTGTGCTTATGTGACAGAGTTCCGCTATCTTTTCTATAGTGACTGTCTTATGATAATTTCCGGCTATGTGCTCAAGCGCGGGCCTGATCCTTATGAGGTCTTTCCGGGAGAGGGGTTTTTCGTCCTCCTCGGTGTTTTGTGCCGGAAAAAACTGATGCAGCCTTACCATGAGCAGCCAGACAAGGGCGCGTACTGTTGAACGGTAGCCCTCTTTTTTTTCCATCAGGTCTTCCATCAGTTCTCTGACGGTGGAACACAATTCAGGATATTTTTTTCCTTTTATAAGATTTACAAAGTGGCGTCCGCTTAAAGTCTCCGTTTCCAGAAAACGTTCTTCTATCGGTACGAAGCCCGCAAGCAGTCCCGCCGGATCGAGATTTATAAAACACCATTTGCTTGTTATGTTGGGACTGCTGGCGGCAAGGTGAAGTTCGCGATGATTTACCACTATCGCGTCCCCTCCCTGATAAGTAAATGTTTTGTTTTCAACGATAAATACCCCCGAACCTTCATAGCAGTAACCTATCTCAAAACACTCGTGTACATGAGGTTTCGGCGGCGGATCGTCCCTTCTGGCCCTGAGGATTGGAGTCGTTATCGGGAATTCAGGATCTAGAAAAACCGGATCGAATTTGCCTTCAAGTATTGCTTTTGAGCGATTTTGCATATTTTTATGATTATTTTAAGAAAGACTTTTTAATTTGTTTCAATTATAATGTATGGAATGATATATTTCAAGCAGATGGAGGCATTGTCATGGAAAAGAACCTGAGTGTTGTTTTTAAAAAGCCGAAAGAAGCCGTTATAGAGGAACAGCCGATCCCGAAGCCCGAAAAAGGGCAGGTCCTTATAAAAAGTTCATGTACCCTTATAAGCATAGGGACGGAAATGACTGTTTTCAGCGGCGAATTTCCTCCCGGTTCGGTATGGGATGAAAAGTTCAAGTTCCCATATTCCCCCGGCTATAATAATATAGGAACAGTTGTTGACGCGGGGGAGGGGATTGATAAAAAACTCATCGGCAGAAAAGTCGCCTCCTGGGGCAGCCATTCCACATATACGGTGCAGAACAGTGAAAAAGTTTACGAGATAAACACCGACGTTCCAGACGAACACGCGGTATTCTTTACGATAGCCCAGATTGTAATGAACGGCATAAGGCGTTCCGGCATGAAATGGGGCGATGCCGTCGCTGTTTACGGGATGGGACTGCTTGGACAGATGAGTGTTATTTTCGCGCGGCTCTGCGGGGCGCGGCCTGTTTTCGCGATAGACGTTTCCGATTTCAGGCTTGACTGTCTGCCTGAAGACCCGGCTATAATCAAGCTAAACAGCAGTAAAGAAAAAATAATTGATGCCGTGCAGAAGCACAATCACGGCAGAAAAGCGGACATGGTTTTTGAGGTTACTGGCAATGCCGCTCTCATACCATCCGAATTTGAGATATTGAGAAATCAGGGACATTTTGTTGTTTTGAGCAGTCCGAGGGACAAGACGCTTTTTGATTTTCACGATCTCTGCAACAGTCCGAGCTTTACGATTATCGGAGCGCATAATTTTTCGCATCCGCCTGTCGCCACTCCGGACAATCCGTGGACATGGGAACGCGATTTCGAATTTTTCATAGACCTGATAGCCGATGGCGAAATAGACATGGGCCGCCTTATAAGCGATAAAGTCAAATACGGCGAAGCCCCCGGGATTTATTCCGCCCTCCTGAAAGACCGTTCAAAAAGCATGGGCATAATCCTGGAATGGTAGAAAACAAAGGACGCAGGGAAAATTATTTCCCATATTGGAAATGACAGGTGTTTCTGATTATTTCCTGGGTAAATTCGCCTTGATTGCTTTCGCCGATGTGGCATATATTGAAAACTTCCGCTGATTTGCAGCCGCATATTTTGCCGCGCAGTTTATCTTCCAAGTCAAGAGTTTCCGGCTTTGGCACCTGACACGCGTGAATACCGATGGCTTGGAATTTCTGTTGGAAATAACCGTCCGTATTGATAAAGGTATTCCACAAATTAAAAGTTTCCCCGAACGTTTCGCTAGTTAATTGCAACCAGAAGAGCAGAGTTCCGCCGTATCCTTTTTTCCTGGCGGCCTGATATGCTTTGTTAACCAAGAGGTTTGTGCAGGAGTGTTCAGGATTGCTGTCAACCGGTGCATGGGTGAGGATTGCCTCCGGATTTTTTTCAAGAATCAATGAAGCCAGTTTTTCGACGGAAGGCTTGTGTTCGTGAGCGGTTATTATTGTCGGAGTATCCGGCAGGACGCAGCCCGGGCAGGGGGCGCCGTAGCGTAATTCTATTTCTGCGAGTTTTTCGTCACGGTAATGCCGTTGCGGATGGTTCAGATGAATCGGCACGGTATTAAAAAGTTCTTTTGCCGCCTTTTCACATTCCAATTTACGCTGAGGCATGAGTTCAGACCACGCTACAATCCGTACTTCTTTAGTACCGTCGGGCAGAAGATGACTCCAGGTTCCTGACATGTTATTTGTGGACTGGACATAAATAACTTCATATCCCTTCTCATAATATTTAAGCAGAGTAG
>MHBF01000035.1:0-22956 GCA_001803225.1 Lentisphaerae bacterium GWF2_44_16
TAAGCCTTTCAAGTATAAATATCCTTGACGGATGGGCCAGGGCTTTGAATATTCCAGCCTTTAAGGACAGCTTTTTTAATTCTTTTTTGTACATTGCCTTTCTCCAGTTTAGCAATTTAACTATATAGCTAAATTGAAAATAGTCAAACTCTTTTCATAAAAAAGTTACTTTTCCCGATAAAATGTCCATTACATTTTGCGACAAAAAAGCCGTCTGTCATCTTTCATCTAATCCGCAAAGTTTGACAAGAAGCAGGTAATATCGTATAATATAGCTTGTTTACAGCCTAAACTTTCCTGAAAACGAGGAAAGTGCGGGGGACCCGGACTCCACGGTTTCATATCGGGGACGGGGCGAATGATATCTGGCAACAGAATATCAGGACTACTTCTAAAGTCCAGCCCGACAGCTAACTTCGCAGGCATTTAGAAGAGTGAGCTTCCTATATCGTCAGCCTTTCTGCTGCCTTTAGCAAGTCCTAATCACTCTCAAACTTAACGATTCCTGTTTTAACAGGAAAAAACTTTTCAAAGGAGGGTGTTTATGCTTGTGTCTCTAATGCGTGTTATAAAAGTAACGGGAAGGATTGCACCGGAAAGAATCATTATCGGCGGTTATGTGTTCTATGTAATTGCCGGAACCTTGCTCCTATCCATGCCGTTTTGCCGGAAGCTGGCAGAAGGTCCAAGGCTGATTGATAATCTTTTCATAGCGGTTTCAGCGATGTCTACCACTGGTCTGGCAACAGTGAGCGTCAACTCCTCCTATAATTTTACGGGCCAGCTGGTGATTCTTGCATTAATACAACTGGGCGGGCTGGGATATATGACAATAGGTTCTTTTCTTTCACTGGCGGTTTCAGGAAAAATGTCTCCTTTTCAGACAGATATATCACTTAAAGTTCTTTCAATGCCTGAAAATTTTAAAATAGGCAAATTCATCAAGTCGATTATCGTGTTTACAGTTCTTATAGAGTTATTAGGAGCTATCGCGCTGTATCCGATTTTTCAGTCGCACGGATGCCAATTTCCTGTATGGCAGGCGGTATTTCACAGTGTTTCCGCCTTCTGCACGGCGGGCTTCAGTCTGATAGACACCGGATTTGAAGGCTTCAGGACAGATATATCGCTGAACATTGTCATAATAACTTTAAGTTATCTTGGAGCCATAGGTTTTATCGTGCTTCACGACTGCTGGAACTGCATAATCGAAAAGAAACGGAAAATAACCCTCACCTCAAAGATTATTGTATGGAGTACAATATGGATATCGATAATCGGCACAATTCTTTTCGCGATAAATGAACCGTTGGTTTCAGGAAAACCGGTTGCGGAGAGAATAATTTCCTCATGGTTCCAAGTTATGACCGCAAGCACTACCGTGGGGTTTAATACAATTCCAATAGGAAGCTTATCGCTAAGTTCGGTTTTTCTGCTTACTATAGTCATGATTATTGGAGCGTCGCCATCGGGAACGGGCGGCGGTCTTAAAACTACTACATTTTCCGCGCTTTGGGCTGTAATGCTATCAGCCGTCAGGCATAGTGAAAATGTAACTTTTGCCGGCAAGAGCATTCCTTTCCCCAGGCTGAAAGCGGCTGTCGCGGGGCTTGTTTTTTATCTGCTTGCGCTGACTTGCGGTATTTACGCGATTAGCCTGGTTGAACAAAAAAATCTGACGGACCTGATTTTTGAATGCGCCTCAGCGCTGGGTACAGTCGGTCTCAGCAGAGGAATAACGGATTCTCTTTCCGACATCGGTAAAATAATCATAACCGTTCTTATGTTTATCGGACGTGCCGGACCTGTTGCCATTGGGATGGCTATATTTGTTCACAAAAATAAAAACAGTTTATTTTCGACCGAAGATATTGTTGTTTAACTGATTTTATTTCCAGCCAGCCGTTTTTGCCAGGAGCCACCAGAAGGCGCGGCCTTTCAGCGCTCCGTTAAGGGGTTTTGAATGGGCGGCGCTGCCGGGGAGGTCGACTTTAAATGAGGGATTGTCGCGGAGGAACTCATCAGCCCAGTTGCCGCCTTTGTAGTCGCAGCTGTCTTTGGCGAAAAGTTCCATATAATTGATTTTGCCGTCCGGCGCGTAGCTTTCAATATCCGCGAAATCAAAAAGGATTTTTCCGTTTTTGCGGCAGAAATCCCTTATTTGTTCATTGCGCCGATTGAGGTTGCCGTTTTTGCCGGAGCCGTCAAGGTGTCCGGTCATATATACGAATTTCACGTTGGGAAATTCTTTTTCGAGTCCCGACATCAGGTCTAGATAGGTTTTGATATTTGCCTCTGACGCTTTGCTGACCTGTCCGCACCATGACCATACAATCATATTTCTGTCTTTGCCTTCACCGTTGAGGAAATTCCTGGTTCGTTCCGCCCATGTGGTCCTGTCGGGGTTGCCGAGGTCGCCTTTCGGGGCCCCGTCAAAGAGCGATAAAGTTTTCGGGCCGCCGTTTCTGCTGAAAGCGAAGAGGCCGGGATTTGCCTTTGTCATCGCGTTCATCCCGGAAACAATCTGGCTGCCGTGAGACGTATGGCCGTAGGCTATCTTGAATTGCGATTTTGCTTTTTCGATATACTGGGACGGTACTTTGGAGATATCCGTGCAGTTGTGATCGATTATAATGGCTTCGGCCAGGATGCGGAAAGGAATGGCGGCGACGGACACGAAGATTGCGGAAAGAACTTTCTTCATTGGAAAACTCCTCACTTTAAATTAACTGCTGAAATTTAAACGCGTGGGGGTGATTTGTCAAACGGCTGATATCTTTGGAGAATAAGACAGTGCCCCCGCTTGAAAGGAATGAGTATTATAATATTTTACCTTAATGTGTTTTAATACTCTAAACGGACAGGATAACAATGATTATAGTTTTCAAGCCTAATACACCTGAAGCGAATATTCAGGAAATTTCAGGGATGATCATAAAGCTCGGCTATGAGCCGAGAGTAATCAGGGGCGTTGAGCATACCGTTATCGGAGCGGTCGGCGATGAGAAAATGCTCCGTTCGCTTGAGGTTTTCAAGACTTTTCCCTGCGTCGCGGATGTTCTTCCCATACAGAAACGTTACAAGCTGGCCAGCCGTGAATACAAAAAGAAAGACAGCGTTCTGAAGATAGGCAATGAGAAAGTGGGAGGCGGACATTTTCAGGTTGTTGCCGGGCCTTGCGCGGTGGAGAGTATCGAACAGATGCGTCAGGCCGCGAAGGACATTGTTTCTGCCGGTGTCAGGATAATGAGGGCAGGGGCATATAAGCCGCGTACTTCGCCTTATGATTTTCAAGGGCTCGGAGAAGAAGGCCTGGATATATTGCGCCAGATAAAAGATGAATTCAAGGTGGCGGTAATAACGGAAGTCGTAGGAGTTACACATATAGAGAAGATAGCTCAGGTTGCCGACTGCCTTCAGATAGGAGCGAGAAATTGCCAGAACTATCACCTGCTTGAAGCTGTTGCCGCCGCCGGACTGCCCGTGCTTCTCAAAAGAGGCATGTCTTCGACTATAGAGGAATGGCTTTCCTCTGCTGAATACCTGATGGTGCACAGCTGTCCCAGGGTAATACTCTGCGAAAGAGGCATTCGTACTTTCGAGACGGCTACAAGGAATACCCTTGACGTGAGTGCAGTGGCAGTGGCGAAAAAGGAATCCCACCTGCCTGTTTTCGCTGATCCGAGTCATGCCGCTGGCAGGGTGGACATGGTGTTGCCTCTGGCGAGGGCGGCCATAGCAGCGGGGGCTGACGGCATTCTAGTGGAAGTCCATCCTGATCCCGTCAACGCCATGAGCGATGCCGCGCAGCAGATAACTTCTTCCGCTTTTTCCGAATTCATGGATGGAATAAAACCGATAATAGCGGCGATGAAAGATGTACATGATAAAAAATCAGGAAAATAATACAGGCTGGATAAGTTTATCTTTGAAAGATGTTTTTCATACGCCTGTCTTCTCATTGCAGTGTGAGCGTTCGAAATCGGAGAGGACCGGGGCCGAAAATGATTTTTATTTTTTCAAATGCCCTGACTGGGTCAATGTAATCGCTTTGACCGCGGACTCGAAACTGCTTATGATAAAACAGTACAGGCACGGAAGTAACAGTTATGAGCTGGAAATACCCGGAGGAGGGATTTCCGCTGATGATAAAGAGCCGGTGGAAGCCGCCGCCCGTGAACTTTACGAGGAGACGGGTTATAGAGGGGAAAACGGTTTCATCATCGGAAAAGTATCTCCTAATCCGGCACTTCAGGGCAATACATGCTATACTGTGATGTTCAGGGGTGTTGAAAAAGTTTCGGAGGCTGAAATGGAAGACACTGAAAGCATAGAGAGTTTTCTTGTACCGCTTTCAGAGATAAACGCGATGATAGAGAGCGGTGATATAAGGCACGGGCTGGTATTGAACGCTCTGCATTTTATGGAGCTGAAGATGAAAAATGAAAAACAGGAGGTTCTGAAATGAAAAGTTCTTTTGAACTGGCGCTTGAACGTACCGGCGGTAATCTGAACAAGATTGACGACGCTAAAAAATCTAAAATAGCCGAGATAGAAATCAAGTTCAAATCTAAAATAGCTGAAGCTGAACTTGCCGCTAAAGAACGGCTTTTAAAAGCCAGAGGCGACAGAGAAAAAATAGAACAGATACAGAGTGATCTTGACGTGGAGATTGCTTCCATTAATTCAAAAAGCGAAAGGGAAAAAAATAAGATACGCGATGATACGGACACTTCCGCCTAGCAGGGCCGGAACTGGGTGCATGGAGCTGAAAAAGTTTTTATCTGAGGTTTTTTATGAAATTCAAAAATGTTGATCTCTCGCTTAAACAGCAGGACTATGTGGAAACTATTTTCACTCTGAGCCGTGTGCATAAGCATGCCCATACTAAAACGATAGCGGACACGCTGGGCATAAAGATGGCCTCAGTTTCAGAGGCCGTCAGGGGGCTTGCGGAAAAGGGAATAGTCAAATACAGGCCACGGAAAAACATTACCCTTACCGCTCTGGGCAGGGACATTGCCATGGAACTGGAAAAACGCCATTCCGCGCTGGCTGATTTCTTTCAGAACATTCTTGGCTGTTCAGAGGGGAAATCAGAAGAGATAGCCTGTAAAGTTGAACATGTCATAGATGAGGAATTCAGGGTAAGGCTCAGTGAGTTTGCCTATTTTCTCAGGCACGAGCTTGCGTCTGAAGACGGGAAAGACCCTCTGGAAGTATTCAGAAAACGCTACAAACTGCAATGTTCCGACGATGAGGAATGAGGATATAATATATTTGGATAATGCCGCCGCTTCACCTGTGAGCAGTGAAACGCTTTCTTTTTTCAATGAACAGTTTCTCCGCTGTTATTCCAATCAGGAGGCCGCCCATGCTTCCGCCCGTGAATGCAGATTAAAACTTGATGAGGCTGCTGAAAAACTTTCTTTCTATATCACAGGGACTTCAGGCGCGGGTGTTTTCTGGACAAATTCAGGGACGGAAGCTCTGAACGCGGTTCTTGAAATGCCTCTCTTTAAAAAGGGAAACACTGTCAGTTCTCCGGCAGAGCATCCAGCTCTGCGTTCCGCAATTAACAGGCAATGTTCTGAGGTGAGGATAGCCGGTGTATCGGCGGATGGATCTGTAGACCCTGAAGAGCTTGAAAGGCTTCTCGACGCAAATACTGTTCTGGCGGCTTTTCACCATGTACAAAGTGAAACAGGCGCTCTTCAAAACCTTTGTGCCATTTCAGAAATTATAAAGAGACGTTCACCCTCCGCTCTTTTTCTTTCCGATACAATCCAGTCCGCCTGTAAGCTTGCGATACCATGGAAGGACGCGTCTCTCGATTTCGCTTTTGTATCAGGGCGCAAGATTGGAGCTCCCGGCGGCGCCGCCGTTATTTACAGGGACGTTTGCATGAAGTCGTATTTTGATGCCCTGAGGTCTGAGCAACATCGTTTTTCCCGGGTGGAACCTGCCATAATTCTTACGCTGGCGGAATGTGCGGAAAGGCTCGAAAAGGAACGGAATAACGAAATTAGAAGGATTGAAGGTCTGAATGCCTATCTCAGAAAAAAACTTAGTGGCATGAACCTTCAGGATGGGAAAAAAATAAAGATAAGTCTGCCGGAAAATTCGGCATCTCCATATATCCTGCATTTTCTGCTGCCGGGATTTCAGAGCGCGGTGATTTTGAGAATGCTTTCGGAGAGGGGCATAATGCTTGCCGCCGGAAGCGCCTGTGAAGCGGAAACTAAAACGCCAAGTCCGGTACTGCTTGCAATGGGAATTTCAAAACAGGATGCGTATTCCGCTCTCCGCATAAGTTTCTGGAATAACATCAGTGCTTCCGACCTTGATATTTTTCTCGGGGATCTGGAAAAAGTTATTTTATCGTACTGAGGTGAGAGAAAAATTGCGGTAAGACATCCCGCCCCCTGCCCACATGTAAGGCAGGGGAGACGGGAATAAAAAAAGGCGGATATTTATTTTTTATTGTATTCGATAATGTCCGCGGTGATTGTGATTTTGGGGAATTCCCAGAAGAAATAATCCTTGATGGATTTTGTTTCAGTACAGTTTACCAGAGCATGGTTGTCACCCTGCCTTATTGCGGCGTTCCTATATACTTCTTTTATAGCTTCTTCGTATGAAGGGGCACTTGTCATAAAAAGTACCCTTGTCCCCTGGCTTGAGCCGGAAATGCCGCGGGCAACTACTTTGTAGTCACCTTTTGCCGGATCGACTTTTACACCGATTGTCTGAGCTGTCGGAAATGGTGAGTTGCAGCCTGTAGTAAGTAATACCAGCGACAATACAGCCCCGAAAAACGCGAACCCAAAAAAACTTTTTGATTTCATCTTGCCTCCTTTTTATTGATTAATGAATAGTAATTTAAATCGGCAAAATATTTTTGCAAGCGGATATTGATTATTGCGGTATTTGTACTTCCTGTCCTTTTCTCTCAGTCGAGAGATATGCCGCGTACATTGTCGATACCGTGTCCCTTGCCAGTCCCGCGCCGCACTCAGGTTCTCTTTTTTCTCTGAAGGCGCTCAGGAAATCCACCATTTCCTGCGGGTAGCCGGTGTTCCAGTCTTCGTCCGGGGCAGGGAACGACCAACCCTGTTTGGTTCCTGTTTTTTCAACGATATAAACATCTTTTACCAGTTTTTCATCAGGCGTATAAAGGGTGCAGGCGTCTGTCGGATTTATATTGCAGCGCATACGGTGATTGTTGGCGAAAACTTCGACCCAGTTGTGAACTCCGCCCATGACAAGCTCGTTTGAAAATATGTCCGCCACCATCCCGTCGCTGAAGACGATGTGCAGCTGACAGAAATCCTCAATATCATAATAATCTTTTCGCAGGAAGCCCGCGTCCCTGAAATTCGGATTGCGTGTTATTTCATGTGTCCTGGCGCTTACTGTAACGGGACGTATGGGATTGCCGTTGAATATTTTGCCTTCCATTCTTTTCAGATAGAGCGCCGCGGTCAGGGGATGGCATCCTTTTCCCACGAGCGAACCGCCGCCGGCCTTGCGCCATATTCCGTAAATAGGTGAATGCGAACCACTGTGGGATTCTTCGCCTATTATCCAGAGTATCTGGCCTTTTGACGATTTCAGCACCTGGATTTCCTTCTGGATTGTCGGCGCGTAAACCCAATTTTCCGCGTAACATAGAATGACGCCCGATTTCTCAACCGCGTTTATCATCTTGTCCGCGCTTTCAACCGCTTTCTCAAGCATTATGGTTTTCGGGAAACCATTGCCTTTCCAGTCCGCGCCGGCGTCTTCCGGGCCATAGTAGCCGGTGAAGGGTTTTTCAACTATCACATGTTTTCCGGCTTCCGCCGCTTTCACCGTATAATATTCATGGGTATTCCCCGGAGAACATACATCGACGACATCAACATCCTTGAGCATTTCCTCGAAATTCTTATAAGCCCTGATATTTCTTTCCTGTGCGTATTTCAGGCAGTTGCTTTCCGTAGGCGAGTAAGCTCCGGCGACATCCGCGCCAAGTCTTTTATGTGATTCATAGTGGAATTTAGCGGCAAAGCCCGAGCCTACAATCCCGATTTTAAGATCTTCATTTTTCATTTTGCGGTCCCCTTTTATGTCACAATCGTTTTTACAGTCATTCAAATTAGGAATAGTAAAATTTAAACGGATTAGAGCAACTCTATTTTATCTCAAAAACAAGAGGTAACTATGAATCCGCTGAGGCATAAAATGATAGTCTCGGCACAAATATTCAAGCTGATTCCGGGAAATCTTATTCCGGGTAATTCATTGCGAAAAATTCATAATTGTTCAAGCGGACTATTGACAAGACGGGAAAAATCTGATATTATAACTGGTATAGTCCGCCATAAACCATAAAGGCGGTTAAGGAAAATATGATTACAACACTGGATAAAAATGATAAGGCTTTGCTTTGCGTACAACTCAAAAATATCCTTGTTGATGCGATAAAAGAAGGACACCTTGGGGCGGGAAAACGTCTTCCCGGCGAGCGTATACTGGCTGAAAAATATGAAGTCAGCAGAGGTACTGCCGCCGAAGCGTTGAGACTGCTGAAAGAGGATGGCTACATAGAAAGAATCCCGACGAAGGGGAATTTCATCGTTGACAATATTGGAGAACGCATTTCAACAGTCAACATACTTTTCCCGTTTCCCGAAATATCCATGTCAAGGGACATTATAGATTTCAGCAACTGGGTTGCGGACACCGAAATACACAGAGGACTTCTTGAAGGGGCCGCTGAATATAATACCTCTATAAATTTTCATCACTTTGAGGTTTCAACGGAGCCGTCCGTCATTATCGGACAAATGAGGAAAATCAGAAGTTTTGACGCCGTGTTTTTTATAAGCAGGCAGTATCCGTTGCTGATGGAAGCCATGGATGCCGAAGACATACCATACATTGTCTGTGACACAAGCGGTTCATACAGTCATTCCATGACCATATCATACCGGATGAAACAGGCTGTCAGGGACTGCGCGGATTATCTCATAGACTGCGGGTATAAATCCATCGGGCTTCTGATGAGTGAAACAAGATGTCAGAGCGGTGACTTGAAAATATCTTATTTCAGGGAACGTATGAGCGAAAAGGGCTTATCCATAGATGAAAAATCAATATATCGTATATCGGACAACGAGGAAAAAGCATTTGAACAGTTACTCCAGATGCTCCCGCGTTCCACAGATAAACTCCCTGATGTTTTTTTCTGTGAAACTATGACTGCTCCCTTGTCATTTTTGCGGGCCGCACATGCAAGGCAATGGCAGATAGGCAAAGATATAGATATTATGGGTTATGCCGGAGAAACAGCTATGCGGAACACTGTCCCTCAGATAAAATATCTGAAAATACCATACGTTGAAATAGGCCGCGAATCCTGTCGCCTGCTCCATGAAAAAGTAACGAAAAAACACAATGAAATCATTCATCACGAAGTTCCCGCGCATATAGTGGAAGGCAACTCAACAAGGAAAATGAAGTGAATATGAAAAAAAGAACTAAGCTGGTATTTACTCTGCTCGAGTTGCTCATTGTGATTGCGATAATAACAATTCTGGCAGGTCTTTTATTGCCTGCATTGAAAAGTGCGCGAGAAAGGACAAAATCTATATCGTGCGCCAACCAGATGAAGCAGATCGGCACAGCCATGCACATGTATGAGAATGACCATAATGACTGGATTATACCCGTGCATTGGACGGAAAAAGGTGAATCCAGAACTTGGATACAGCGCATCTATTATGGAGATTATATAAAGAAGAAATCCCCTACATTCCGGTGTCCGGCGCATACCAGTCCAGTCCTGAACTACTACGACAGTGCTTTCGAAATGTCTTATATCTGGAGCTCCTATATGGGATACTGGGACTACACGTATTATGACATTTACTGCAACATGAAAAGAGTTGCGAACATTCAAAACCCCAGCAGGACACCGGCTATGGCCGACGGAAATCTGATAGATCAGTACTATGCCCTGTGGAGCACCTCCCCCTTTGACGGCTATTCTCTGGGGAGTAACACTTCCGGGACGAAAATCACTACATCAAACAGGCATCCCGGAAACTCCTGTAATATCCTGTTTGTGGACGGGCATACGGGAAATTATCCATACATTGATCTTTTAGGCTATAAGGCGCAGATCGGATGGACAACAAATACGCCTCCGCCGGGTGTTGTTTGGGGTGCTCCTTAGTTTTAACATTCTTGAAAATCAACAAAGTTCCATGTATTTATAATAGGAAAGAGGGTTTATCATGAATAGGACCGCATGTAAATATTTCTCAACTGAAAAACAAAGAGTTTTTAGAAAAATTGGATTTTCAGTGAAAAGATTGATACCGGGATTTGCCGTCCTGTTTATTTGGTGTATTCCCGGATGCGTCCATACAGACGCGCAGGAACATGAACACGAGTCTTATATGGAGTATAAAAAGCACTTCAAGCCGTTGAAATTCATGGGCAGGGATTACTGGGACACTGTAGGGGACACCATGGTAGAAGGTTATAAGGAGGGAGGTTCCGTATTTCATTTTAACCCTGATACCGATCCGCTGATTGAAGGCTCGGCCGTCCAGATAGTAAACGCCGCCAGATATACGCATCTGCCTTCATACAGGGAATACCTCCTGAAAAATCAGAACAGGCCCATACTCTTCAATTCGTGTTCCTATGATTTATCAACTGCCCAATTCAGAACGCGCTATTTTGCAAATTCGACTATCAGTGACTTGCAGACGTCCAGTGCAAAAGATTTTTTTTCTTCGAAGGATTGGCTGGATATAAAGGAGAAAATTGGGAACAGGATTTTCGGTTATGTTTATTCGGAAGGTTCATGGCAGGTCAGGCCGATGAACAGAAAAGAATTAAAGGAAGGAAACACCAGAAAACATCACGGCATATCCAAATACAATCTTAAAATTCCGGAGACAGTGGAGGATTACTACAATTATTACTCCCAGCTTTTCAGAAAACTTCAGGAAACTACCGGGACAGGAAAAAAACTTATTCCCATCGCGCAATTTGACAACGGCTTCTTTGTGCCTGTCAAACTGGGCGCGCCCGCATCCACATATTATGTCTATGCCAACTCGAATTACAGCAGGAGAATGGCCTTCGCCAGAGGCGCGGCGCGGCAGTATAATGTTCCCATTCTCATATATTTTTCCGCGTTTGTCAACGCGCATTACAGGCTTAAAGGCCGTTTTGAAATGGATATTCCTTACTATCTTATTCCCAGCCTTTACTGGGAACAGAAAGCTTTGGATAATATTGCGCGGGGACGTCCTTTCAATGCTGACGGCTGGCTCTGTTCGATTACAAATTTTAAGGTGCCGGGAGAAAAATTTGTTGGAATGAAAGTAAGTAATAATGAGGTCTCCTTTGAAGGGCCCCTCTGCGGGATGCCGTATTCGCAATTCAGGAATCATCTCTATTTTCAGTATCTCTGCGGCGCGGGTTTTATCCATTACGAAGGACAGGACTGGGGGTATTATGATTCAACCCCTTCTGAAAAAAAACCATCTTTCAGCTATGTCAAAAATGGAGAAAAACTTCTGATTGACGGATGGAAAGACCCGATGAATATGCCTGTCAACAATACCAGTAACGTCAGGAAAGACGCTATTGATGAAAAGGAACTTGTCTTCATGAAAGAACTGATAGGCAAAGACATTTATCATACGCCGCTCACACTTGCCCGCAAGGAACTTGTTGAATTTGCGCAGAAGCAGGGAAGGGGGACGCTTTACGCGCCGATAGCGTATGTACTTGACCCGCATTGGGCGCTTTTCAACCGGAATATGTTCGATGAACCCGAGGAAAACTACAAGCCGCTTGAAAAAATGGTCTTTAATTGGTTTACTGCCGCGTTCGAAGGCGCGCCATTGTATGAAAAGGATTGTATGCGGTCGATTACAAAGGCATCGCAGATAGACACAGCCGTAAATAATTATTCCCACAGGCGGGAAATTACCGATATCCTTACTACTGATGTATCGAAGGATATTATGGGACTTTATCCAATAGTTTCCACGATAGGGCCAATCTCTGACGCATTCAAACAGAAAATTCTGGAGTACGCAGATAACGGCGGAATATGGTTCGCTAATGTGAGTCAATTGCCTTTAGAGGAATGGGAGAAACTTCTTGACATAAAGTTTGCCGGGAAACTTAAAGGGCATTCATGGCAAAATATGATAAGCGGAGAAACAAAAGACGAGAGTTATGGGGATTATAATTTTCTGAAACTGACGAATTCTGATAAAGGTATATGCATCATACGAGATACTGTAACAGGTGAACCATTAGTAATAAAATTCCCCTGTAAAAAAGGTTTTATTGTTCTCAACCTTCAGGAAGCTTCTTCTTTAAATGGAAAAGATTGCGGAAGCTCATGGCAATATAAATATCGGGCCATCTCTTATGCGATGTTCAGTGCAATTGAAACACTGGCAGACGAATTTCTGCCTGTGAAAGTGAACGGAAACATTCAAAGCATCTATAATATTACCCGGGATGGCTGGACAGTTACATTGAACAATGTTGATGGAGTGTATCAGTTTCTGGGAAAACCGGCAACCCGCGATATGTCGGCTGTTCGCAACGTAGAACTCATATTCAAAAAGCGCCCAATCGGCTTGAAAGAAGTTTTTTCTGGCACTGAAATCGAAACAACTGAAAATGCTTTACAGTGGGAAACCAATATAAAAATCAATCCGGGTGAAATGAAAATATTGAAATTCAAATATTAGAAAATATCAACTTGAACTTAGAAAGAGGATTTATGAAAAGTTGCAGTGAAGACATGGTCAAGATTTCTTTTCTGAAAGACAATCTCGTGAGGGTGCGCGCCGCGATCAACGGAGAATTCTCCGAAACGGGGCTCGAACGTTACGGGTTCATCAAAAAATATGATGAGAAAAATATAAAGCGGAAAAAACTTTCCAACGGTTTTGAAATGGAAAGTACTTCCCTGAAGATATCATGGAACAACGACGGCAGTCTGCTTCTTTCTGAAAAAAAATCAGGGAAAGAGTTTCTCCGGCAGAAGGGGATGGATTTGAAAAAGAAATCCGCCGCCGTCAACTTTAATGCCGCAAAAGGCGAAGACTGGGTTGGCTTCGGCGACCAGTCCCGAACTCGGCTCTATCACCGCGGCACTGTCGCCGATTTGTATGTGCGCAATGTGAAGTCTTATATCCCCATTCCCTTTTTCATGTCCACAAACGGTTATGGGATATTTGTAAACACCACTCATCATATAGTTTTCGATATGTGCAAAAACAAGCCCTCTGAATTTTCATGGCAGGACGCACGCGGTGAAATTGATTATTACATAATTTACGGCCCCTCTTTCAAGGATATTCTTGATGTTTACACGGATATCACCGGCAAACCGAAACTTCCTCCTGAATGGGCTTTCGGCCTCTGGTATATATGCCGGACGCAGGCGAATGATTACGAAGCCGTAAATGATGCGCTTAATCTCAGAAAAGAGGAAATCCCCTGTGACGTCCTCGGACTCGAACCCGGCTGGATGGAAACGAATTACGACCTCTCCGTTGACAAAAAATGGAGCAATGAGCGCTTTCCCATACCGGGCTATTGTTTTAACGGGCCTCATAATTTTTTCAATTCCATTAAGCGGATGGGATTTAAATTTGAGCTATGGCTCTGCAATGAGTACGACCTTTCATACGAGGAGGAGCGCCGCCTCGGGAGGATGCAGTCTTCTGAAAATAAAGAGTCCGCCGAGTTTCACAAGGAGGCGGAACTTGATGAACACTTCACCTTGCCGAGATATTCTGACAGCATAACAAAGAAAGATGAAGCATGGTTCGAGCATCTTAAGAAATTTGTCGATCAGGGTACCGATTTTTTCAAACAGGACGGGGCTTTCCAAGTCTGCACGCACCCTGATAAATTATGGGGCAACGGTATGAAGGATGAAGAAATGCACAACCTTTATCCTTTGCTTTATTCCCGTCAGATGCATGAGGGGTTTGCATCTCATTCGGACAGGCGTCCGGTTGTTTTTACTCCTTCCGGGTGGGCAGGTTTTCAGGCGTGGTGCGGCACATGGACGGGGGATACCGGCGGACGCCTTGACACTCTCGGCGCGATGCTGAACACTTCTATTGTCGGCCACAGCTGGGCGACCAATGACATGGAAGTCATGCAGAAGGAAGGTATCCATTTCGGCTATCTCCAGCCATGGAGTCAGATAAACAGCTGGAACTATTTCCGTATGCCCTGGTTGCAGGGGGATGAATTATGCTCTATGCATAAGTTTTACAGTTCCTTCAGGGCGCGTCTTATACCTTATCTCTATTCATGGGCTTATCAGTCCACTCTCACGGGGTATCCGCTGATGCCGCCTCTGACTTTTGAATTTCCAGAGGACAAAGCCTGCCGGGAAAACCTCCATCAATATTTCCTCGGGCGCGACCTGATGGTGGGGATTTATAAGAATGAAATATATTTTCCGGATGGAAAATGGAAAGATTACTGGACCGGCGAAGTCACCGAGGGGAAAAAGGAACATTCCGTATCATGGCCTGTCGATAAAGGCGGAGCTTTGTATGTCCGTGAAGGTGGAATTATAACTTTCGGCCCTCTTATGCAGTACCGTAAACAGAAACCTCTTGATGAGATTGAAGTATATGTTTTCCCGTCTGAAAAGGAAAGCTCTATGCTTTTCTATGAAGATGACGGCGTGTCCTTTAAACATCAGCAGGGCGAATTCGCGACAAGCGAAATACGCGCATCCCGCAACGGAAAAGACGTAAAAATCGAACTGGGTAAACGCTCCGGGAAATATGACGGTATGCCTGCCGAACGCAAATGGAGCTTCACCGTCGCCCTTGATTCGAAGCCTTCCGAAGTGAAAATAAACGGCAAAAAAGCGGACGGGAATAAGTGGCAGTGGAACTCTGAGCGTAAAGAACTCTGTATTTCTGCGCTCATCTTGGATACCGCGATAATCAGCATTTCTTAACGGGATTTGAGTATGTTGAAGGAGACTGATTCAGTCGAGATTCAGACTTTTTTATGATTTTCTCTTGCCTTTGACGCAATTCAGTGTTAAAATTTATGCACTCGGGTGCATAAAGGGTTTTAAAGGAGTCGCGGTGAAAAAAAATCTTACTCGCAAGGACATAGCTGAAGCTGCCGGGGTTTCCCCGTCAACGGTGTCCCGCGCTCTTGCCGGGTCGGAGCTTCTGCCGCGTTCCACGATTGAGCGAATATCTGAAATAGCGCGCGATATGGGATATCATCCGAACGTGCTGGCTAAACGCCTTGCCACGAACCGTAGTTTTCAGATAGGCTTTGCCGTGCCTTCGGTTCTGCCGGGAAAGGGGACTTTCCGTACCATGTATTTTTCAAATATTCTTGACGCCGTCGTAAAGGAGGCCTTTTCCAGAGGATACGGCGTTTCCATATATCCTTATGAACTTGAAAACGACAGTTTCATAACGCTGAAAACAGGAAAACATGTGGACGGTTTTGTTTTCGCGGGATTGAAAAAAGACAGCGGGCTTCCTCTTGCGCTTGCGAGTGAGAATATTCCCTTCGTGATAATAGGCTCTCAGTATAAGGAATTGAACGTCCCCTCTGTCAATTGCGAGCCTCTGCCGGGAATAACGGAGATGCTTGAGGCCTTGGCGGAAAGGCATGTGAAGAGATTGTTTTTTGTTCATGGCGATATGGATTATTATGACGCTTCGGAACAGAAGAAGGCATTGCTGAAAGTAACGAAAAGCAGTGCCGTAAAACTTGCGGGTGTTCTGAATGGCAATTATTCGAGGAGTTCGGGCTATGAGGCCGCCGCCGCGCTTTCAACGAAACTGAAAACAGGAGACTGTGTTTTTCTTGCCAATGACCGTATGGCTATGGGATTTTACCGTTACTGCTATGAACACGGCATTCAGATACCGCTTGATGTGTCTGTCATCGGCAGTGATAACGATGATAATGCCTATGGGCTTTTTCCCGAACTGAGCACGATTGAACAGCCTAGAACGCAGATGGGACAGGCGGCCGTTTCAATGCTGATAGATATCCTTGAGAAGAAAAAAGTTAAAACTGAAAATATAAAAATACCTGAAAAGTTTTTGATAAAAAAATCAATTTGAGGAGAGGCAATTTTATGCGAAGGACAAAAATCGGTATCATAGGTTGTGGAAAAATCAGCCAGGCGTATTTCAACGGCGCAAAGATTTTCAGGATTCTTGAAACAGCCGCCTGTGCCGATATAAACATGGACGCGGCAAAAGCCAAAGCCGAGGAGAATGGAGTTAAAGCTCTTTCAGTTGATGAACTGCTTGCTGATCCTGAAATAAAAATAGTCGTCAACCTGACGATACCGCAGGTGCATACGGAAATCAATATGAAAGCACTGAAAGCGGGAAAACATGTATATTGTGAAAAGCCCCTTGCCCTTGACAGGAAAGAGGCCCGCAAGGTGCTTGATCTGGCGGAAAAGAAAAAACTTCTCGTGGGCTGTGCTCCCGATACTTTTCTGGGAGGCGGTCTTCAGACATGCCGCAAGCTGATAGATGACGGATGGATTGGAAAACCTGTCGCCGGAACTGCCTTCATGATGTGCCGGGGACATGAAAGATGGCATCCCAGCCCCGGATTTTACTATCTGAAAGGCGGAGGCCCCCTCTTCGACATGGGGCCTTATTACCTTACGGCCCTTGTGAATCTGCTTGGTCCAGTTAAACGTGTCTGCGCTTCGACAGCCATGACTTTCAAGGAACGCACCGCGACCGCTGACGGAATATTCGGGAAAAAATTCCCCGTCGAAGTTCCTACTCACTATTCAGGCACTCTGGATTTTCATTCAGGTTGTCTCGTGAGCATGATAATGAGCTTTGACGTCTGGGCGCATGGACATCATCCGATTGAGATTTACGGTACCGAAGGCTCTATGAAAGTCCCCGATCCCAATTCGTTCAAAGGCCCTGTTTTTCTGAAAAATCCGGCAGGCGAGGAATGGAAGGAAACCGCTCTTTCGCACTCCTATGCCGAACCATTGCGGAGCATAGGGACAGCCGACATGGCTTATGCTGTAACTTATGGCAGGAAGCACCGCTGTAACGGGGAGCTTGCATACCATGTGCTTGATGTGATGCAGTCTTTTGAAGAGTCATCCGTCAGCGGTAAACATATTGAAATATCAAGTACCTGCGAACGGACAGATCCATTTCCAATAGGGCTTGCTAACGGCCTGCTTGATAAATAGTTAATATAAGGTGAAACAATGAAGAAAGTTTTTATTTTTCAGGGCGGATGGAAAGGGCATACCCCGGCCGAAGCCGCCGATCTGGTGGCAGAGGAACTCCGTAAAAAAAACGTTGAAGTAAAGGTTGAAGATTCTCTGGATAATCTGGCGGATGCCGATTTTCTGAAAGGCTTTGACCTGATAGTCCCCCTCTGGACGATGGGACAGCTTTCACCCGAACAGACGAAGGGGCTTTCCGCGGCCGTAAAGTCCGGCGTCGGACTGGGAGGTTTTCACGGCGGCATGGGGGACGCGTTCAGGGGTAATCTCGAGTATGAGTGGATGGTCGGAGGCTGTTTCCTCGGGCATCCCTATGTGGGCAAATACAATGTCACTCTTACTGATATCGAAAGCTCCATAACTAAAGGCATGAGTAAAACTTTTTCTTATGAATCAGAGCAGTATTATATGATGACAGACCCCGGCAATGACGTATTGATGGAGACAATATACGAATACCAGGGCAGAAAAGTAAAAATGCCTGTTCTGTGGACTAAAACATGGGGTGCGGGAAAAGTTTTTTATTCCGCGCTTGGGCATACTGCGGAGGAATTGAAGAAAAACCCTGAACTCCTCGCTATGACCATCAGAGGTATGATATGGGCTTCGAGAAAAACAACAGATGAAATAATATAAAAGGAAAGGAGATTCTCGATGAAGAGAAAAATCAGAATGGGAATGGTTGGCGGAGGGAAGGGCGCTTTTATAGGCTCTGTTCACAGGATGGCGGCGGCGCTTGACGGCAGGATTGAGCTTGTTTGCGGGGCTTTCAGTTCCTCTCCTGAAAAGTCGAAGGAATCGGGACTTGAACTTATGATAGCGGCGGACAGGGTTTATACATCATATCAGGAAATGTTCAAAGAGGAAGCGGCGTTGGCGGAGGGTGAAAGAATGGATTTCGTATCTGTCGTAACTCCGAATCATATGCACTTTCCCGTCTGCATGGAGGCTATGAAATACGGGTTTAATATAGTTTGCGACAAGCCCATGACATTGAATCTTGAAGAGGCAAAAAAAATTGAAGACGAAGTTAAAAAGACAGGGATTGTTTTTTGTCTGACCCATAATTATACGGGCTATCCGCTTGTCAAGGAAGCCAAAGAAAGAGTAAAGGCAGGACAGATTGGCGAAATAAGGAAAATAGTTGTCGAATATCCGCAGGGATGGCTCAGTTCCAAACTTGAAGACTCCGAACAGAAACAGGCTTCATGGCGTACCGACCCTTCGCAATCCGGCGCAAGCTGCTGCATGGGGGATATAGGCTCTCATGCCGAGAACCTTGCGGAATATATTACTGGACTTAAAATTTCCGGACTCTGCGCCGACTTGACAACTTTTGTCCCTGGTCGCCGCCTTGACGATGATGGAAACGTACTGTTGAAATTCGCCAACGGCGCGAAAGGGATTCTTTATGCCAGTCAGATTTCAGTAGGTGAAGAAAATTCCCTCCATATCAGGGTTTACGGTACGAAAGGCGCCATCGAATGGGACCAGATGAATCCCAACAGCCTTGTGATGAAATGGCCTGACCGCCCCATGGAAACACTCCGTGCCGGACAGGCTTATCTCGGCAAAGCGGCCCTCGGTAGTACACGTGTTCCTCCGGGGCATCCCGAAGGTTTCATTGAGGCGTTTGCCAATCTCTACCGCAATTTTGCCACTGTCCTCTCAAATAAACTGGAGGGAAAAGCATCAAGCGATATTGAACTTGATTTCCCGAAAGCTTCGGACGGCGTGAGAGGCCTGGCCTTTATTGAGACTGTGGTGGAGAGTTCAACGAGCGATAAAAAATGGATGAAATTCAAGGAGTAGATTTTGAAAAAGAAAATCACAATTGTCGGCTTTGGCAATTCAATAACCGAAGCTAAAACTCGGATGCCGGACGAAAATAAGCGCTGGCTGAAAATACTGGAAAGAAAACTTTCGGAGTTTTGCGCGGATGCTGATTTCACCGTGATAAATTCCGGGATAGGCGGCAATTCAGCCAGGGAGGCGATGGCGCGTTTCGACAGGGACGTGCTGGCGCACAGTCCCGATTATGTCCTGCTTGAATTCGGAGGCAATAACAACGACCCCGCCAGGCCGGAACGCAGGGTCCCTCCCGAAGAATTCAGGGGACTTCTTAAACGTTTCAGGGAAGGGCTTCCGGCGAAGACGAAAGTTGTAGTCATTACTTTTCCGCCTGTTTTCAGGGATTTGCACTCTTACTGGAAAAATCCATTGCATATGGAATATCTCCAGTCATCGCTGGAGAAAATGGGAGTGGAGGCATATATAAAGATAACAAAGGAATTTGCGGAAAAAAGCGGATATCCTCTTTATGATTTTCACAGGGAACTTCTTGAATTGGGAAAAATTAACGGCAGGGAAAAATACACCCAGGATGATGGCGTTCATCTGACAGAAGATGGGAACATGGTTTTAGCGGAAGGCGTATTTGAAAAATTAAAAAATATGATTAAACAGAAAGGAATTTGAAAGATGAGACCGGTAACATTATTTACGGGACAGTGGGCGGACATGCCCGTCGAGAAACTCGCGGAAAAGGCGGCATCCTGGGGTTATGACGGTTTGGAGCTTGCCTGCTGGGGAGACCATTTTGACGTTAAACAGGGCGCGGAAAGCAAAGACTACTGCAAAAAGCATCTCGAAAAGCTCGCGAAAAAAGGCATCAAAGTCTGGGCAATCAGCAATCACCTTGCCGGGCAACTTGTCTGCGATTTGAACGACAGCCGTTCAGATATGTTCGCTCCGAAAGAACTCGCCGGAAATCCCGAAGCAAAACGTGAATGGGCCATCGAACAGATGAAGCTTTCCGCAAAAGCCGCCGCCAATCTCGGTGTTAAAGTGGTGAACGGTTTTACGGGTTCGTCGATATGGCATTACCTCTACAGTTTCCCTCCGGTAAGCGCCCAAATGGTTGAGGATGGTTTCAAGCAGTTCGCGAAACTCTGGAACCCCATACTTGATGTTTTCAGGGACTGCGGAGTGAAGTTTGCCCTTGAAGTGCACCCGACCGAAATAGCTTATGACATCGTTACCGCGAAGCGTGCGCTTGAAGCGATCGGGAAGCGGCCGGAATTCGGTTTCAACTTCGACCCCAGTCATCTCCTGTGGCAGATGATTGACCCGGTGAAATTCATCAGGGAATTTCCCGACAGAATTTATCATGTGCACATGAAGGATGCGGCTGTTACGCTTGACGGACGTTCCGGCATACTTTCATCGCATCTGAATTTCGGCGAAGCCGGTCGCGGCTGGGATTTCAGAAGCCTCGGTCATGGTCAAGTCGATTTCGAAGGAATAATCAGGGAACTTAATGCGATAGGTTATTCCGGCCCCCTTTCTGTCGAGTGGGAAGACTGCGGCATGGAACGCGAGTACGGCGCAAAGGAAGCCTGCGAGTTTGTTCGGAAAAAGGACTTCGTCCCTTCAAATATCCAGTTCGACGCGGCTTTTGATAAATAAAAATATTCCATTTCCATGAAAATGGCATTTAAACTGCTGATTTAAAGGCTATCTTTAATTAAGCGGGAGGGGTGAATTATGGGAATGGACAAGACCCAGAAGATCAAAATGCCAATGACGGCTAAGACGATTCCCATGATTTGTTCATGGTGCAAGAAGCTTTATGATTACAAAACATGGCAGGTAGATGAAAGTAGGAGGACTGGGGTTTCTCATGGCATGTGTCAAGACTGTCTGAACAAGCAGAACGCGAAAATCCATGATCCAGAAAGCCGTCAGAACAAGAAGGACAAGCCTGAATAAAATTTAGGTGTTCGATTTCAGTGCCTTTTAAACGTTGTCGTTTATGTTGTGTAAAATTACCGAGTGTCTTTCCCCTCTCAATGTAAAAAAGCCGCCGGATATCATCAGGCTTGCCCTCAAAACCCTCTTCGATTAAAAAATCAATATTTCTTAAAAAAAAGATTTTCAAAGCTAAAGTTTCTGATAAAAAAACCGATAAAAAGACTTGGAATTCAACAGGGACGTTGAATTAATGAAACAGAAAGGAGTCTGTAAAATGAAAACGTTACTATCTCAAAAGGCCCGCACCGATCTTCGCGAACGTCACAAAAATCTCTTTAGTGAACTGGATGTCTTTCTTAACGGATATCTGATTTGCCTGAAAAGAGTATCCGTACCGGTAGAAAACGCCAAGCACAACGACAGTTCTGCCTGGAGAGGGAAATGCTGACGTACAATACATTGCAGATTAAGTATATAAGCTGTTACGCCAGGCGTCTTGGCATTCCATGGGACAGTGCCGCGAAAATGTGGGTAAGGTCAGGGCTTACCGGGAAGTTCAGCAACTTGTACAGATGTAAATTCTTCTCGAACTCAAATTGGCTCTTGAGAAATAGCTTTTTATTTTGCCTCAATGAAAACCTGTGGTTGGGATAAGAATATATCTTCCATATCCGATACTTTTTCGAGAATTTTCCAGGCATTAAGGAATTTTCCGGACTTTGTCAGTTCATTGGGGATAATTACGCATTTCAAACCCGCGGCAGTGGCGGCTTGAAGGCCTCTTTCGGTGTCTTCCACTACGAGACATTCTGATTTTTTAAAGCCGCTTTTTTCAAAGGCTTTCAGGTATGGTTCGGGGTGCGGCTTTGAGTTTTCAAAATTTTCGGCGGTCAGGATGAAATCGAAATTCTGAACAATACCAGTATGTTCATGAATGATATCGAAATGTCTTTTCCGGGTGCTTGTCACAACAGCCATGAGAAATCTTTCATGGAGCTTTTCCAGTGTATCCGGGACACCTTCAATCAGAAGGGATTTGTTGTTGTTTTTCAAAAGTCCGGCAAAGTAATCGTCCCGCTCCAGACGGAGCTTCTCGATATAATTACTGTCATAGCCTTTGGCTTCTATGAATTCGAAAATGCTTTGCCCTCTCACAAGGCTGTATTCGATGAAAATCTCCATCGTAATGTCAATGTCGAACCTCTTGAATATATGTCTGTTTGCTTCCAGATACAGATGTTCAGTGTTTACAAGGATGCCGTCATTGTCCCAGAAAATAGCTTTTATCATTTAGATTCCCTTTAATCAGCCTGTGCCTTCAATACCGCTTGAAGGCCTTTTATAAGCTGCGCTGTTTTGTTGTAATTTATTTTATCTGAATTGTCATTGTTCTGATGGTAAAAAGGATAGCGGTAAATGGCAGTGTCTGTAATTAATACCGCGCTGTAGCCGTTCTGCCAGAAGGAACAGTGATCAGACCAGTTTGAGCCGGGAACTATTCCGGGAACGGCCGCGCCTTCCGCGGGAAGCGGGGAATTTGCCTTGAATATTTCGATGGATTTTCTCAGGAGCCCTACCGAGGACATATTGCTTACAAAAGCTATGAAGTTGCCTTTTGACGGATAAAAGAGCTGCAGCGGGGGCGGATAATTCTGACTGCCGTCTTCCTCTGAAAAATACCCTATTGTGTCCAGGCAGAACATGGCGATTATGTTTTCTTTTTTCTCTCTGCACTGCTTTGCGTAAACAAAACTGCCCATTGATTCCGTGTGAAAAAATGGAGGTTCTTCATTCGCGAAAGCTACGAAACGGATAGTACGCTTAGGTTTTTCCTTTGCGAAAAGCCTGGCCATTGCCAACACACCCGCCACGCCTGAGGCGTTGTC
>MHBF01000035.1:22972-34739 GCA_001803225.1 Lentisphaerae bacterium GWF2_44_16
TTTGAAAGCGGAACAGAATCATAGTGAGCGCCGAGTATGACAATCTGCTCCGGATGAACTGTTCCTTTAAGTTCGGCCTCAATATTGCTGTATATCTGATTCTGTGTATCGCCCCAGGCTTGCTTGCTGATAAGCCCGGGTTTCGCTTTATATCCGTACTTATTGACTTTATAACCCATATCACTGAAAGAAGACTCGATAAAATCAGCCGCTTTCCGGAGATTTGAGTACTCCGTGAGGTTTCTCGGGCCGATTTTATCCGCGAGATATTCGACATCGCGTTTCAACTGTTCAGCAAGTTTATCAGTATTTTCAGCTGTGCCTTCGCAAACGGCATTCGGCATTTTTAAAAATATGATTATGAAAAACAGCAAGATGAGAACGCCGGAAAGCGCAAGCAGAAAAAGACGTATAAAGGCCGCGCGTGTAATAATTTTCATTTTCGAGTCGCTTTCATTTTTAATCGCCCTCGGGAAACGCGTGCTTTCCTATGAGCGGGACGAAACGGCATAAAAGTTCTTCTTTTATCTCCAATTGTCCGTTATCTGTTTTTGTAAGTGTTTTCAGAGTCTGCATGTCTTTCCCGCCGCAGGGAATTGTAAGCCTGCCGCCTTGTTTGAGCTGTTCTATCAGAGGCGCGGGTATATCGGGCGCGGCGGCTGTTACCAGAATAGCGTCATAGGGCGCGCATTCAGGCCAGCCGGACGAGCCGTCACCCTGAAAAATTTTCACATCACCACAGAAATCAAGGTTTTCAAGATTGTTCCTGGCAAATTCGACAAGTTCAGGCAGGCGTTCGACTGAAACCACCGAATGTCCCATATACGCCAGTATCGCGGCCTGATAACCGGATCCCGTTCCTATTTCGAGCACAAGGGCTTTTTTGTCCTCCGGGAGCTTTAAAACCTGCGTCATGATCGCGACCATATAGGGCTGAGAGATTGTCTGTCCGCAAAGCAGGGGCAAAGGCCTGTCCTCGTAGGCGGCATCCCTGTATGCGTCTGTAACAAAAAATTCTCTCGGCACGTTGCGGAAAGCCTCCAGTGTTTTTCTGTCGCTTATGCCCCGCGGGAGAAGCTGTGTTTCTACCATTATTCCGCAATTCCTGAAATATGAGGATACTTTTATCATTAAGGGGCCAATATGTTTTATTTTTCCTAAGTTAACGCAAACTGAGATTATTTCAAAAACACATTGAATATCCCTTCCTAAAAAGATATTTTAGAAGGGGAATGGAGTACGGTGTTATGGATACGGAAGAAAAAAAGACTTTTATTATAAACAGCGTTATATATGAAACGTTTTTTGACCGCGATGCGGAAAAAGCGCTGATAACGCCGTGCGCGTCAGTGGACACTAATGCCGAAATGACCCTGATCGGATGCTTGAAAGTAGATAATCACGAACTTATACCGTCATTCAGGGTATGCCTCTCGAAAGGAAACAGCACCTTCAGATTGAAGCCTGTAAAAATAATCAGGCCCCTGCCGAGTCCGCATTTATACAGGATGGAGCTTTTCTTCTCTTCCGACGGGCTAAATTACCATACTGAATCAAGTGAAATATCGATAGTTTTTTAGAGCTGTAAAATAAAAAAACCGCAGTAACTTTTCAGACGTAATAATATCCTGGGACTTCAAAGATATCAGAAAGCACCAGAGACGCGGCGCCGGGAGCGGTTGACTTGCCCAGTTCCGATACGATTATTCTTATGTTGCTGTAGCATTCTTTCAAGGCGTTGTCTTTCATGCCCTGATTGATTTCGGGGAGCATCAAGTCGCTGAATCTCGAAATGATTGGCCCGTTAAGTATGATAAGGGTCGGGTTTATTATATTCACCAGCGCGGCTATACCGTTGCCAAGCCTGTACCCGCTGTCTTTTATAAGTTCACTCAGGAGCGGAACTGACGCGTCGTCTATTTCCTCAAAGGAATTAAACTGCCTGCCCGCCGCCTTGCAGAACTTTGCGAGAAGGGATTTTTCAGAGAGGTAAGCTTCAAGACAGCCTTTGTGTCCGCAACGGCAGGTATCGCCGTTTTTCTCAATCACCACATGACCTATTTCACCGGCATACTGTCCGGCGCCTTTGTAAAGGCATCTGTCGCTTATGATGCCGGAGCCTATACCTATGCCGATATCAATTATGACAAAGTCATTGCATCCGCGCCCTGCCCCGAGCCATTTTTCGGCCAAGGCCTTGCAGCGGGAGGTTTCCTCAACAAATAAGCGCTCGGATATGAACGATGAAAATGTCTCCATGAAATTCATTCCGTTCAGGGAAGGCATGTTCACGGAGTCCCTGACACTGCCGCGCGCCATATCGAGTATACCGGGCATGGATATTCCAACGCCGTGATATATTTCCCCCGCTTTTTTCAACGCCGCGTAAATGCTTTTTACGGAATTCAGGATTTTTTTTCTGTCCGCGTAGAGAGGGTGCTGAATTTCATGCGCGGCATGCTCTTTACCGTAAAGGTCCATGAGAACGCCTCGAATGGAATCCGGCGCGATATCGATACCCATGACAAGTTTTTTTCTGAAGCGGAGCATAGTAAAAGGCCGCCCCATCACCTGTTCCTGTTTACCGAATTCATCAATCAATCCCTCCTTGAGGAATTCGGAAACGAAATTGGTCATGGTTTTCTTGTCGAGCCCGGTTTTCTGAGCTATATGGGAACGCGCGATGGGGCTGTCAAGCCTTATTGTATTAAGGATTTTAGCCCTGTTGATTTTTTTAATCAGCGAATGGTTACGCAAATCCATTCAGTTTTACCCCAGTTCGGATTCGTATTTTTCATCTACAAAAGAAAGCTTTTTCAAAGCGTCGGAAAGGGGGTCCGCCTTGACATCGCAAAAGCCCTGATGAAGATGCCTCATCCAGCCTTCGGCGAAATCATAGCGTTCGGACATCCTGCCTATTTCCCTGCACATTTCCTTCATGGCTATGAGATAGGAATCAAGGCCCTGGCTTGAATCAAGCCATTCTTTCTGGCTCTTGTGCATGCCCAGCATTTTCGTTTTCTTGTCAATCACACTGCTGACATCGACGTAGACGCCGGCCCTCAGTCTTTTGCGAAGCGGGGTACGCAGGCCGTACGGCAGGGTATGATATACTGTTACGGGCTGTTCCACTACCGGGCGCGGCGGGTTTACCTTGAAGTTAGTCATTCCCCTGCAGAAAGCCGCGCTGACAGCCAGGCGGCAGGTATTGGAATGGTCTTCCATGTATTCCGATGGATAATGCGTCAGGATAATTTCAGGCGCGACTTCGCGCACAATGGAACCCAGCCTGAAAAGAGTATCCCTCTCATAAAAAACCTCCAAATCATTGACGAGGCTTTCATGAAAAACAGCGCCTATGGATTTTGCCGCGTTCGCGGCTTCTTCCCGGCGCATCTTTATTATGGTTTCGGTATCGAACTGATTTGTTCCACAGGAGCCGTTAGCCACGTTCATATAATGAATTTCATATCCGGCTTCTTTGAGTAAAATCAGAGTTCCGGCCATCATGAATTCTATATCATCGGGATGACAGCCTATGGCAAAAGCCTTTTTAGTCATCTGGTCACTCTCCTTTATCAATGCATTTCAACTTCGCAGACACCAATGCCCTTGCGGAAATAGTTGAACTGCACGTTCGGATGGTTCGCCAGCAGTGACATCGGCACGCATGAGTCAGGTATGCGCTTGGAAATCATGAACGCCGAAAGCCTCATGCCGAAAGGATTGTCATGGTGCCCGGGATGCCATATTGAAATTTTTTCCGCTTTCCATGTCTGAACGGGTCCTACGGTGATGGCCCTGCCTGGAACATTCTGGACTGTTCCGCCGCCTGATGTCCTGGCGTTCTGCATAAGGGTAATCGGGTGTAAATCAACGATACGCGTTGAAAGCTTGCGGTACTCGGCGGGAGTAGGCGGATTATCTTTATATTTGCCTTCGCGCTTGACAGGGTCATTGAACGCCCAGTGTTTTGTTTCGCCCTGTCCGCCCTGCATTACCATACAGCGGGCGTCTTCCCAGCTCTTTATGTATTCAGCCGGATTTGCTTTTGGGAAGTGCATATTTTCTTTCGGCATCCTGAGCTCTTTTCTGATCTTGTTGAAACAGAGGTCCATATCGGCTTTAGCGAAACCGAGAGGAAAGTTTATTCCCGCTTCTTTTCCGTTTATAAACCATTCATCCATGCCCCAGAAATGGGCATTTTTCAAATCTATATTGAGTTCGTTCACAATGCGCGCCACGAGAGGGAGCTGTTCTGTAGGGCCTATCGGGCCGCATATACCTGCGGGTTTGGATTTGGTAGCCTGCTGCCAGGCGGAAATATATTCGAGTGCTTCGGCAAGATAGAAATCCTCAATAGTATCATAGAACTTTACAGTAAAACCTTTTCTGGAAAGCTGCAAAATGTCTTTTTCCGTCAATTTCGCGGCATCATCAAGAAGCTCTTTATCCAGCGTTGTGTAATCCCACCATTCCGGTGCCACTTTGCTCAATGGTCTCATCGTTTTTTCTCCTGTTTATTCTTTTGTTATCTTAATATCGTAGAATTTTTCTATCAAGTAGAAATTATATCTCTTATTTCATGAAAATTCAACTCTATTTATATAAAAATAAGGAAGGCCGTGACTCTTTTGCAGTGTCTCTGTTTTGCGGTCTGCTTTTCTCAAACTCCGCCTTTGCGGGTGTTCCAGGCTTTTATAGAAAGCTCTTCCGTAGCGTAATGAGAACGGGAAAGCGGCTTGAAGGGACATTCGTTATTTGAGCAGTTGACGCGGAAACCTTTTTCCTCCTTGAAAATCTCCGCCGGTTCACCGCAAAAGGGACAGAGTTCAAGAAGCGGATTTCTGCCTTCAACAAATTTTCCGGGGAATACATGGCCCATGTTGTCCTCCCTTAAATTTTTATTATAGTTTCAATTGATGTTTCTGAATTTCGGGCGCTCTTTCCGCGATATTGGTCAGATGGTCGCCAACCCTTTCAAGTTCCGCCAGTATTTCGATAAAAATAATACCAACGACGATATCGCAACTGCCTTTCTTGAGGCGCTTGACATGTTCCTTTTCAAAACTTTTGGCATATTTATTTATCTGTTTTTCATCCTTGAGAGCGACAGAAATGTTATTCACATCGGTATCATCAAAACACGCTATTACGCTTTTTGCCTGACTGTGAAGCAGTTCCCACATTTTGCCCAATTCTTTTCTGCCGGACTCTGAAAGCTTGCCTTTGGAGGCCTCGAAACGCTTGGCGAGGCGGAGGATATTGTCGGCATGGTCTCCAATCCTCTCGGCGTCATTGGTGCAGTGCATCAGGAGAGGTATAATTTCAGCCTGATGCTCGCTGAGTTCCCGCTTGGTAATCTGCACCAGATATTCTGTGATATCATGCTGAAGCTTGTCAACCTCCTCCTCTTTTTCCCTGAGCCGCGTTGAAAGGTCCTTATCTGTTTTTGCGGGGAGAAAGCTTTTATTAAAAGATTTGTCAACCATGGTCCATGCCTCTTTGAGCATATACCGGAGAGACTTTATGGACTGTTCGATGGCGACGGACGGTGTTTCCAGAAGGTGAGGCTCAAGATATTGAATGACAAGCTTCTTCTCGTCCTCTATTTTCACTATCATATTGCATATTTTAACGATATACGCGATAAAAGGAAGAAAGAGCAGCACATTGAAAACGTTGAACATCGTATGTGCCATAGCAATGTGACGTTCAATGTTTTCAGGAACAGCGGCAAAGACATCCCCCGATGTAATAGCGTTTATCAGATAGAGAAAAATCGGTATGTCAGTTCCCGGATAAGGGACATAAAACAGAAGCACCATATATGTCGCCCCGAGCACGTTAAACAGAACATGACCGACCGCCGCCTGTTTTGCCCTTCTGTTGGTATTGAGTGACGCGAGTATGGCAGTTATGGTAGTGCCGATATTATCTCCCAGAATAAGCGGAATGGCGGTATAAAAATTGATAAGTCCGCTGCCGGCAAGCGCAAGGGCGATACCAATAGTGGCGGAACTGCTCTGAATGAGGACAGTCATGGCAGTGCCTATGCCGATAGCGCCGAGCACTGAAATAAAAGGCATTCTGCCGTTCACCGGAGTACAGTCGAAATTATTAAAAAACTGCATAAAACTGGGAAAATTGCCTATTACTTTCAGCTCCTCGCTCATCATGCCCATACCAAAGAAAAGAAGGCCGAATCCGAGAAGCATCTGGCCCCAGTCCTTTATAATTCTCTTTTTAGCGAGAAGCATTATGACAACGCCGATTGTTACGGCTGGGAGGGCCAGAAAGCCAAGATCAAAGGAAATCAGCTGCGCGGTAGCTGTCGTACCTATATTGGCGCCGAAAACAATTCCAATGGCCTGTGTCAGATTCAAAAGTCCCGCATTAACAAAACCCACCACCATCACAGTACACGCGCTGGAAGACTGGATAACCCCGGTAACGAGCGCCCCGGCAAGAACGGCAATGAAACGGTTGCAGGAAAAAAGGTGAAGTATCCGTTTCATTTTCTCCCCGGAAACCATCTGGAGACCGTCGCTCATCATCGTCATGCCAAAGATGAAAAGCGCCAATCCGCCGAGAACAGAAATAACAAGGGAGAAAACATTCAGGCTCATCGCGGAAATTTCGATTCCTCTTATATGGACTTCATGCACAGGATCGGCGACTTCGGCTGTCACTATGTATTGACCGCTGGCCTTGCCTACCTTGCAGGTGGTGCGGACAATGCCGTTTTCATCCGTAATAGCTTCCGAGGGTTTACAAAGGGCCAAAAGCTTTTTTTCCGGAGAAGAGGAAACATTGAAATATACGGGACAGCCCACAAGCGGTTTCCCGTTAAATCCCACGACTTGTATCTGAATGGGATTTTTTAAAAAATTTCCTGCGGCGGCCTCCTGCATGGAACCTATGATTGAGATGCCATTTATAAAGCGCACCTTAACAGCAGCCTTGGGATTGTTCTCTGGAATTATCCTGACATACTGGTCACCGACAACCATCCCGGATTTCACGGTAACAGAAGCCCCGCCGCCCTTGTTTGTAAGCACTTCATCAGGTATGATTTTTATATCGGAACCGGGAAGCGCTTCAAATTTTATTTTTACGTCCGCCGCAGGCTCGCGGCTTCCCTTCCCTCCGAGAAGTCCCGGCATCAGGGGGCCCAGTGCCTCAATCTTCAGCTTTTCCGCATATTCGGAGTTAGGAAGAGCGCACTGGTTGGCTCCGCGTATCACGACAAGCTTATCAACGTTGACAATTTCCTTCTTGCCGCAGGAACAAAGGAAAAATGCGCATAGTACGGAAAAAGATACAAAAAGACAATTAGCCCATTTCATAAAAAACACCTTAAAATCAGTTAAACAACTGAAGATTTTATTTCCCCGGAAAACCGGAACATATTAAACTTAACCGGCTTTGCCGGGACTTTATAAGACGGTTGCGACGAAGCGCAACCCTCCACGATTATACGTTAATATATCTATCCCGTGGAGGGATTTGCTTCGTCAAATCCGTTCCCCTGATAACAATTTCCTATACAATTAAATTAGTTTATTTCAGGAATCTAATATTGAAATAAATCTTTTAAAGTGTTTGATTATAGAATTATTGATATTTCTGTTACCCCAACATTAACAATTTTACACGGAACATGTTTAAAATTAAACACATAGCCTATTATACGGCGGCACTGATTTCAGGGCTTCTGAATATCAGTCCGCTGCAAGCGTTGACAATAGACGGCGAAGGAGCGTCTTTTCCAGCGTCTGTCTATCGTCTCTGGGCATACCGCTATTCACAGATAACGGGCTCGGAAATCAATTACCGCTCAAGCAGCTCAGGCGCCGGGACGGCGCGGATAAAAGAAGGCACCATTGATTTCGGCGGCACAGACATGCCCTTAAGCCAGGCCGAACTGGATAAAGCGGGACTGATACAGTTCCCCATGCTCATCGGAGGCATAATCATAGCGGCAAACCTGCCGGACCAGAATTATCAGATAAAGCTTACGCCCCAACTGCTGGCAGACATTTTCCTCGGAAAAATAAACCGATGGGATGACCCGGCCCTGCAAAAAATCAATCCCGAATTGAAGCTTCCCTCAATACCGATTATAATAGTTTACCGTTCGGACAACTCGGGAACAACATGGGCATTCACCGAGTACCTCTCCCAAATATCCCCGGAATGGGCAGCCTCTTACGGGCACAATAAAGCAATACAGTGGAAAAAAGGCGTCGGCGGAAAAAACAACGCCGGTGTCGCTAATAATATAAAAAAGATATCCGGTTCAATCGGTTATCTTGAGTATTCCTACGCGGAAGGCGCGGGACTGAAAAGCATTTCGCTCCTTAATAAGTCAGGAAATTACACGATGCCCGGCATAACATCATTTTCCGAAGCTGGCCAAAATGCGGGTCTCGCGGACGACAGAAAACTGGAACTCATCAATCGCCCCGGCGAAAAAAGCTGGCCGATTACAACTGTAAGCTACATACTTCTGAAAAAAGAACAGCGCGATCCCGATAAAATAAGAGAAATGCTTAAGTTTTTTCTCTGGTGCTACCTCAATGGAGCGCCGGTCGCGAAAAAGCTTTATTTTGTTCCCCTTCCCGAAAACGTCATGAAATCAGTGAGACTCCTGTGGTCTGAAAAACTCATCTGCAATGGCAAACAGGTCTTTGACAATAAATAACATAAAAGGCGCAACGGCCTGACAATCAAAATCTTACATTCGTTCAATTTGATTTTTATTCTTTCGCGGAATATAGTCAATCCCAGTGAATAATTTAGAAATCCCGGAGGAAAAAAGGAAATGGAACTGATAAAACTCAAAGAGGATAATGAGTTATCCCATATAGCGCTCTCTGGACGTCTTGACGTCAACGGAGTACAGCAGATAGAGCAGTCATTTATGGCGGCGACAGCACTCCGTGGAAAGCCCGCGATAGTTGATATTTCGGAGGTATCCTTCCTGGCCTCCCTGGGAATGCGTATGTTTCTGAACAGCGCCAAGGCCCTCAAACAACAGAAAACCAGAATAGTGCTGCTGAACCCTCAGCCATTGGTGGAGGACTCTCTGCGCTCGGCAGGCCTGACCAGCGTAATACCGATTGAATATGACATTGATACGGCAATGGGGCTCCTGAAAGGATAACTGTTTCCTCGTGAAAGGCAAATCAATAAAAATCCGCAATGACATGTCGGAACTTTCAAGCTTATTCGCGATGACGCGCGATTTGCTGGAAAAGGAAAATATTTCATCTCATACTATCTATGCGGTTGACCTCTCCCTTGAAGAAATGCTGACAAACATCATCAAATACGGATATGACGACAAAAAAACACATGAAATACTGGTAAACGCGGCAATAGAGGATAAACAGATTGTCATTTCCATTGAGGATGACGGACATGAATTCAATCCCCTGGAACGCCCGGAAGCCGATCTTTCCGGCCAGGTCATGGAGAGGCAAATCGGCGGAGTCGGCCTGCACCTGACCCGGAAAATGGTAAAATCAATGGAATACAAAAGAGACAATAATAAAAATATATTAAAAATTTTTATAGACATTAAATAATGATAAAATATTGATTATTATCGAAAGAAGGGTTAGATTCCCTGTAATGTTTTAAATATATTGTTTATAATGCTTCTTTGTTGTATATTTAGAATAAAATAAGAAAACGGCGAGAGTATAAAAGATGAAAATTATTCAAAATGAAGAAAACGGAATTGTCAATCTTTCAATAAGCGGACGCCTTGACGCTGTTTCGGCTGTTGAGGCCGACAGGGAATTCAACAGTGTGCTGGACAGCGGCAAAACCAAACTGCTCATTGATCTGGGTGAACTCGAATACATAAGCAGCGCCGGATTAAGGGTATTGCTTGTTGTCGCCAAAAGAATTCAGCAGAAGGGCGGCAAAGTAGTTCTCTGTAAGCTGGCGGAAAATGTGAAGGAAGTTTTTGAAATAAGCGGTTTTTCCTCAATCTTCAAAATCTTCACCGTTACAGATGAAGCAAAAACTTTCCTGAACAGCTGATTTCTCATCATTCAGGGCTTCTTCCAAAGCTTGCGTTCACGCGGTATATGCGAGGAATAAACCGAAGCTGTTTTTCACGCTCTGTGAGGGAAATAATCACAAATACGACTTTTAAAGTTACAAACAGCTCTCCTTGTTTTCTTCCCATCGCTGGATTTCTTAAAATATTTCAGATTAGCAAATAACAACTTCTTGACCTTTTTAATTCTTGCAGGTAATTGTATCTTTTAGAGGGGGAGCTCACTTCTTTCCCAAAAGCATTAAATTTAATTTGCCAGGAGGTACTGGAAGATGATTAATTCAACTATAAAGTTATTTCTTGTTTCAATTCTATTAATTTATCTTTGCTCATGCGCTAAAGATGTAAATATTACCATGCAACAGGCTATTATTAAAGGTAACATTGAAGAAGTTAAAAAACTTATGAGTTCTAATGCTCTAAAGAACAAACCATTTCTTTTATTTTTGGCAATAGATAAAAAGCAGTATGAAATACTCAAGATTCTATTAGAAAATGGATATACTTCAAGTCCAGATAAAGCTGAAAGCCCCATTCGATATGCATGTCAAAAGGGAGATGTTAAAGCTCTGAATATATTGCTACAACATGGAGCTGATGCAAATGAGACAAGCAAAGATGATTTTACTCCTTTAATGTCAGCGGCTTATGGGGGGCATTTAGAATGTGTTAAGACTTTAATAGCGCATGGAGCAAAAATCAATACGAGCGATAAACTTAGTTTCCCTGCTGGAACAGGAACGCCTTTATATAAAGCACTTGTTAATGGACATCCTTTGGTTGTTGAAGAATTGTTAAAAAATGGAGCAAAATATGATATTTCATATCTTCAAAAAAAATTGAATATATATATTGAATTTAAGAAAAACAAAAATCTAGAGGCGGCACTAATGTTTCCTGTAAATATAAACTACCTTAACAAAGATGGTGTAACTCCATTAATGCTGGCTGCTTCTTTTCAGAATTTAGATGCCATAAAAGTATTGATAGAAAAAGGCGCAAAGATAAATCTTCAAGGAACAGGAGCTGCTGAAAAAGGTTGGACAGCTTTAGATTGTGCTAATGCTACTTCTACCACAGAAGATAGAGCCCAAATTATCAAGTTTTTAAAATCCCATGGAGCAAAAACAGGTGAAGAACTTAAAAACGAAAGCTCTCCTGCTCCATCTACATCAGGAAAAATTTTATGAGTAATAATGAAATCAAAAATGTATTGAATAAATATCTCGGTCATAATGTGGGAATAAATTTTAAAACCATATCCGATGAAACTTATGAAAGTGGTATAATTAAAGATGTCAATGATTTTATTGTCTGTTTAGAATATAGAACTAAAGATGGAACTTCTGTACAGGTATTTGTTAATATTGAAGAAATAAGAGTTTTAAGGTTTTGGGATGGGCCTGTGCCTGCACAAAATATCAGTTCTGACGATGTTTATGAAAAAAGTAAGTATTTAAGTTTTGTATTACCTGAAAAAGTGAAAGGATTAGGTTTTAAAATTCTTGAATATATCTTCAAAATTTTTCTAAAAAAAGAAAAAAGTGCGATTGTAAATATTTACTATCATAAATTTTATGATGTTTCTGATACTTTAAATGTAATTAATAGAATAGATTCATTTTTGAAAGGAGATGAATTTATACATTATCGTAATTTGATTAACAATAATATTAAAAATGTATATTTGAT